>CACXEJ010000051.1 GCA_902766595.1 Ruminococcus flavefaciens
AGGCTATCGTCAAGGGTACTCCTTGTCATATCTACGCTTGCTCAAGATGCCTGCGTTCAGGTAAGGTTGAGAGAGCTAACTAATTGTTCAACTGAAAATAAAGAGCGTTCCGGATCGGAACGCTCTTATTTTTTATGCTGTCCGCATTTGCGGACAGCATAAATTATGAATTCTTAATTATTTAACATAACCTGAGAGTCCGCTGATGCCCTGACTCTTCACCGCATTCGCTACAATGCCGGCTATGATCTTTGCACCGTCATCGTTGAAGTGTGTAAGGTCAGTGCTGCCCTGTACTACGGCTGCCATATGGTAGCTGTAAGCCTTGTCGTAGCCAACCGAATTATAATGGTTGACCATAAGGGTGTTCAGGTCTATGCAGGGTATGCTGTACTTGCTTGCAAGCGACTTGCATGCGTTGCAGTAATCGCCGTAGCTTCCCACAAACTTGCCGTTCGAGTAGGACTTCGCGCTGAGCGTAGTCGTCACAAGTATCGGTGTCGCGCCCTTTGCCAGAGTGTCGTTGATGAACTGTGTCATGTACCATTCGTAAGAACCGGACGAAGGCGAATTCACGTTTTCGCACACAGGTGCATATCTCTCAGCATTGGATTTGGCAGAGTCATTTATCGCAAACTGTATCATTACGAAGTCGCCTTTCTGAAGAGAGTCGGCAATAGTCTTCCACCTGCCCTGATCGTAGAAGCTCTTGGAGCTCCTTCCTGCAAGAGCGTGATTGGAAACCGTGATGCCGTCAGACAGATAATCGCCGATAAATGCGCCCCAGCCCTGTATCGGACCGCCGTTCTGAGTTCTGGCACGTTCGTTGTAGGTCTGAACAGTGGAGTCACCGGCAATGAACAGCGTATGATCGCCGCCGGTCTGCTTGGGATCCTCCTTTGTCGGATCGTAAGGCTCAGCAATGGGCTCGTCGGTCTTTGTCATACGGAGGTAATCGAAGTTAGGACCGCCGCCGCTTACCATAGAAGTCATACGGATATGGTTTATGCCCTTTCTGAGCGGAAGAACGAGTCCGCGCTCGTCCCAGTTCATCCAAGCTCCTGTGGTGAGGAAGTCCTGCACCCAGTAATCCTTCTGTCCCTTGACCTCGATCTTCATCTTTCTGTTTTCATTAGCACCGTTAGCGATACCAAAGTTACAGAGGTAGTTTCCGTCGGCAGTAACGTTCACCGTCCAGACCATTCTCACGCCTATCTCGTTATCGAGGTTGACATAGGATCTGTAACGGAAGCCGGCATTTACGGTCTCCTCAACGCCCTTTGTGAACTCCTGATCTGCCGCGTAAACGAAACCGAGTCCCTCAGCAGCTGCCGTACACTGTGTTCCCTTAAGGAGGAACGAGCGGAGCTGAACAAGATCGGCAATATTTACCTGACCGTCAGCGTTCAGGTCTGAGACCGCATCGTACTTTGCAGTGTCGTTTTCAACGAACTTGCGGCGCAGAAACATCATATCGAACACATTAACCCTGCCGTCACCGTTTATGTCGCCGAACGCAATAGGATCGGAGCTGCCGTCCTCGGGCTGAGTGTAGTCGTCAGCGCCCCAGTCCACCTCTTCGAGTATCCACTTCTGGCAGTTGTGACCATTGAGCTCCCACTGCTGAACGTTTCCGCCGGCAGCAGTCGAAGCGCTTCCGACCTCAAGTGCGCCCTTATCGCCGGAACACCTCGAAACTATGGTATAGCTTCCGTCGCCGTTCTCAAAGAAGCGGAACCACTGCGCGCCGGAGTTGGTATTCGTGTATATACCTATATTTGTACCGTTGTCGCCCTTTCCGCCGTCAACGTCAAGGAGGTACTTGTCGCCGCCGTCGAGGTACGACCATATCTCGTAGTAATTGTAGCCCTTGTGAGCAAGGTGCCATACGTTCCACTCGCCGACTGTGTCTCCGCTCCACTGCTGAACGTTCGCACCGGCAGCAGCCTCGGCGTTCTTGACCTCGAGGTAGAGACCGCTGTTGACGTTTTTGAAGCGGTAAGCCTTTGTGGTGTTCATCTCAGACGGCTCTTTCGTCATTTTCAGAGCGTCAGCCATAAGCTCCGCGAGTTTCTGGGAGCCTTTAAGGCTCTGGTGAAGATCATCGTCAGCCGCATAGTAAGGCGTCATAGCGTCGTAACCGCCTATGCTGAAGCCGAAATCCTGCCACATCGTGAAGAGGTCCACTACCTGAACATTCTGCTCAGAACCTATCGTATCAAGCTGTCCGCCGAACCAGCGTCCGGTCAGCTTGGGACTTCTGTTGTAGTCGCCGTGACGTCCCTGCTGCTTGACGAGTATGACCTCCATACCCTTAGCCTTAGCCTTCTTGACCATATCGGTGACCGTTGCGTAATACTCGTCGCCGTTGGAGTAATTCGTGTCGTTGATGCCGATCGAGATTATGTACTTGTCGCCGGACTTTCCGTAGGTCTCGATAGGCTCAAACTGTCCGCCGTCCACAAAGCCCTTGGCGTACTGTCCGCTCGTAGCCATATTCCTGACTTCATAGCCCTCAACATAGCCTCCGAAGAACTGTCCCCAGCCGTGCTGAGCGGTGTCAGCCTGATTGTAGTAATTTGCGACCGTGGAGTCTCCGCATATCCAGACCATTTTCGGCATCTCACCGGTGGTGTTGATCTGCTTTATCTCGACAGCGGAGATAGAACGCTGACCGTTCTTGATACCCGTAACTGCCTGTATATTGAGCTGTCCGTCTGTAACAGGCAGCTTGACCGTCTCTGTCGCGTTGAGACGTGTGAGGTTCATTATCTGGAGCATTCCCTCCATTTTAATAGAGCATCGGGGGGCGTTTCCGACCGTGACCTTAACCTCGTAAAGTCCCTTTGGCAGATCTACGTTGAAGGTGTTTGCTCCGTCGTCGCTCTTGAACTCGACCGCGTCACTTCCTGCACCGCTGCCTCCGGCGGATACATTTCCGACATTCCACGTCTGAGCAAAGCCGTAGCCCCTTGAAGCGTCATAGCCGTCGCCTGACGAAACTCCGGTATAGCCGCTGGTAACTCCGCCGTTTCCGAAATCGAATTTCCAGTTTGCAGAAGCAGCGTTCACCTCCACGCTGTTTAACGCTTTCTGTGTACCAACTCCGGCAAAAACAGAAAATGAGAGGGCAAGAGAGGTGAGTCCGCTGATGAGTCTTCTGAATTTCATATCAGTTTCCTCCGATCATATATAATGAGTCATAGATTATCATTATAATCTTACCACACATTCTCTGCAAAGTCAATATTTACTATGTGCAGTTTTAAATTTTTTTGTAGACTTTTCATCAATAACGCGGTTCCACTATGCACTTTTGCGTACTCATCTTCCACAAATCAAATACTATTCTGCACATATAACTTACATATACTTCTTTTCATTGCTATACGTCAAAATCTGTGATATAATCACTTTAACAGCAAATGTGAGGTGGCACTATGAGCGAAAAGAATATCCACAGCGGTCACAGAGAACGTCTCCGCAGCCGTTTCCTCGAAACAGGCATAACCGGTTTCAGCGAGCACGAGCTCCTCGAACTCCTCCTGTTCTACTCGATACCTCGGGCAAATACCAACAGCATCTCCCACGCTCTGCTCCAGCGTTTCGGCAGCATAAAAGGCGTACTCAGTGCTTCTCCGGAAGAGCTCAGCTCCGTCAAGGGCGTCGGCAGTTCGAGTGCTGTTATGCTCAACCTCATCGGCAGTATCATCAAAGAGATCGACAGCTGTTCTGCTCCTCCGACCGGCAGTATTCAGGACATTATCCGCTCATACCTCGACAAGAAGTTTGCCGGCTGCGACAAGGAATTGTTCACGATACTCTTTACAGCTCCCGACCTCACTCTCATCAGCTCGCGCGATTTTGAGGTCAGGGAAATGATCTCCGGCACTATCTCGTCCAGAACTATCGTCGAGGACGTCCTCATCGCCGACGCGCGCAGTATCATTATCGGCATAAACCGCCCGGATAACTTCACTATCCCCACCGATACCGACTACCGTCTCATCAAAGCCATTTCCGAGCCGCTATCCTACATCGGCACCAAAGTCGCGGACGTAGTGATCTATAACAAGGGCAAGTGCTACTCTATGAAGCTCGACGGCTCGTTCAGCTTCTGAACATTATAAAAAGCTCCTGATATTCAGGAGCTTTCAGTTTGTCTATACAATTCCATTGTTATCGGGCGCACGGGATGCGCCCATACACGAAATACAGAACATAGGCAAAAAGTAGGGGTGGGCGCCCTCGCCCACCCGTTAATTCTTTATTTAATCAGTTGAGAGCAGCCTTGAGGGCGTCGATGCGGTCTGTTTTCTCCCATGCAACGCCGAGATCCTCTCTACCCATATGTCCGTAAGCTGCGAGCTGTCTGTACTGCGGCTTTCTCAGCTTGAGCATCTCGATGATAGCTGTCGGACGGAGGTCGAATACCTTGCTTACAGCCTCGGAGAGCTTGTCCTCATCTACCTTGCCTGTGCCGAATGTGTCAACGAGTATCGAAATAGGCTTAGCTACGCCGATAGCGTATGAAAGCTGTACCTCGCACTTATCAGCGAGACCTGCTGCAACGATGTTCTTTGCGATATATCTTGCAGCATAAGCGGCACTTCTGTCAACCTTCGTCGGATCCTTACCGGAGAAAGCTCCGCCGCCGTGACGTGAATATCCGCCGTATGTATCAACGATGATCTTTCTGCCTGTGAGTCCGCTGTCGCCCTGAGGACCGCCGACAACAAAACGTCCGGTCGGGTTGATGAATATCTTTGTATTTGAGTCGATGAGTTCAGCAGGGATAACTGCCTTTATAACGAACTCCTCGATATCCTTGCGGAGCTGCTCGAGTGAAATATCAGCGGAGTGCTGTGATGAAACTACAACAGCGTCAACTCTTACGGGCTTGCCGTTGTCGTACTCAACTGTTACCTGAGACTTTCCGTCGGGACGGAGATAACGGAGAGTGCCGTCCTTTCTTACCTCAGTGAGCTTGAGAGCGAGCTTGTGTGCAAGTGAGATCGGGAGCGGCATAAGCTCGGGAGTCTCGTTGCAGGCAAAGCCGAACATAATGCCCTGATCGCCGGCGCCGTTTGAGAGACCGTCGGACTCGTTGTTCTCCTCGCGGTACTCAAAAGCCTCGTTTACGCCCATTGCAATATCAGGCGACTGTCCGTCGATAGACGTGAGGACAGCGCAGGTGTGTGCATCAAAGCCGTACTTTGCGCGGTCATAGCCGATGTCTGAGATAACCTTTCGTGCGATCTTTGGAATGTCGACATCTGCGGTAGTTGAAATCTCTCCCATTACCATTACCATACCGGTAGTAACGCAGGTCTCGCATGCAACACGTCCAAGCTTGTCCTGCTCGAGGATAGCATCAAGGACTGCATCTGAGATCTGATCGCAGATCTTGTCGGGATGTCCTTCTGTGACTGATTCTGAAGTGAAAAAACATCTGCTCATTAATAAAATACCTCCATAAAGTTAAAAAAGCGCACCTCCGTGAAGAAGTGCGCATTTTTACAAAAAGCTCCTCATCTTTCGGATAAACCGCAGGATTTAGCACCTTGTCTGAATACACAGTCAGGTTGCCGGGCTTCACAGGACCTGTTTCCTCCGCCGCTCTTGATAAGGTTATGAATTGATTATACTACAAAAGTCGAACTTTGTCAATAGGAATTAACCGGCTGCAACAAATTTTCTGCAAAAAAACAAACGAGCCTCCTTTTACGGAAGCTCATCTGCCATGATATAGGGATTATTGGGGATTAATAATTTAATGTTGGGGTAAACATTAAATTACCATGAAAATCAGCTTCGGGATCTCTCCTTCAGCATTTATATTATACCACATTATTATGTACTTTTTATGAAGAAATTTCATTTTGTGACACAGAAATTTGTGAACCTTACGTTCGATAATTTGTATATTGTGTACAAATCGGTTGGTTTTAAGCGCTGATATTACTACTCAGCGTATTTTTCAGCTCCGAATTCATCATTAGTTATACCGTCTGAACTTTTCCGCCGACGCCGCAGATGTTCAGAATAGTGCTCTCGCAGTGACCTCACAAAGCCGCCGCGAGAGCATTTCATTATTTTACATCACTTATCTTGAACCAGAATGTCGAGCCCTTGCCGAGAGTGCTGCGGACACCGTAGTCGTAATTGTGCATTTTCAGCACAGCCTTTACGATAGAGAGTCCGAGACCTGTTCCGACTACCTCGCGCTTGTGATTCTCGGAGCGGTAATACTTATCAAAGATGAGCTTGATCTTGTCCTCCTCGATACCGTCGCCGGTATCCTCGACCTCGATAAGAACGCCGTCATCGGTATTGATCTGCCTTACAAAGACCTGTTTGTCCTTGCCGGTGTAGTTGATAGCGTTATTGATAAGGTTGTAGATGACCTGCTCGATCTTCACCACATCACAGCAGACTATCCGAGGTTCATCAGCCGTAAACCTGATGTGATAGCCCATTTTCTCGGATATTCCCTTGAAGCGGTCGATTATCTCGCTGAGCTTTCCGCATATCTCAAACTCTGACGGATTCAGCTTCTGCTTGCCGCTCTCGAGCTTGGAAAGGTCAAGAATGTCGTTGACCATAAGCGAAAGGCGGTCCGTCTCGTCGATGATTATCTCGAGGTGCTCGTTGCGCTTTACCGGGTTATCGCCGGAGAGGTCGCGTATCATCTCCGCGTAAGCCTTGAGCATCGTGAGCGGAGTTCTGAGGTCGTGGGAGACATTAGCTATAAGGTCACGCTGCATAGTGTCAACGCGCGACAGCTCACTTTCGGCGTATGTCAGCGTATCCGCCAGCTTTTTCGCCTCAAGGTAGCCCTTGCCGTCAAACTTTGTATTGAAGTCGCCCTTCGCAAGGTTTTCCGCAGACTTCGTTATATTGGCAATAGGTCGTGCTATCCTCCTCGACAGGAACAGCGATATGATGAACGCCATTATAATAAGTACAATGGTTATCAGCATCAGCTGGCGCTTGATAATGTCCACAGTCGAACCGACCGGCACAAGTGCCGAATTCACCAGCAGAAAGCCGCTGGGGTTGTCGGGATCGCCGAGAGTTCTGCCGTAAAGGAGCATATCATAGCCGCTTCGAGGATTTTTCATCGTATAGCGTATAGTCTTGTCATCACTGCCAATTATCTTCAATATATAGGGGTGCAGCGTGTTTTCCCTGCCGTGGATAAGACAGTCGCCGAGATTTTCTACGGAGTAGCTTGGGCGCTCATAGCGGTCAAGTATCTCAACACAAAGATCGTTGTCGATAGCTATCGACTCGACCCTCGACCGGAATTCGCTGCTGTCAATATCACCGTCATTCAGCTGCGAATAGCACGAAGCTATCCTGTCCGCGCTGCTTGAAGCCGCTTTCGTCTTCATACTCTCGTAGAACCTCTCAAGGAACAATATCTGGAAAGTCCACAGCAGTACGAATACGAATATGGTGAACGTCACAAAATACATCCAGATCTTGAATTTCAGCGACAGCTTGCTGTTGGCGCTGCGTATCTTACTGAACAGCTTCAAACTTGTATCCCATTCCTCTCAGAGTTACAATGAACTTTCTGTATTCACCGAGACTGTTTCTCAGCATTTTAATATGTGTATCGACGGTTCTGTCGTCTCCGAAGAAGTCGTAGCCCCATACCTCCTCGAGCAGCTTGTCTCGTGAAAGGGCGATGTTCTTATTCTTGACGAGGTAGAAGAGAAGATCGTACTCCTTGGGTGTCATCGAAGCCTTTTCGCCGTTTACATAGACCTCTCTGCCCGAAACATCGACCTCAAGTCCCTCAAAGACATACTTGTCCTGAACGTTCTCAGCTGCCGGACGGGAGTTCCTCTTGAGAACGACCTTGACTCTTGCCATAAGCTCCTTTGGCGAAAAGGGCTTGACAACGTAGTCGTCAACGCCTATCTCAAAGCCGAAGAGCTTGTCGTACTCCTCGCTTCTTGCAGAGAGCATAATGACCGGTATAGTCTTGGTCTTATGTATCTCCTTGCAGGCAGAGTAACCGTCGAGTCTCGGCATCATAACGTCCATAATAATGAGGTCGTAGTCGTTTTCCTGACAGAGCTTGACAGCCTCCATACCATTCTCGGCTTCTGTCACCTCATATCCTTCAAATTCAGCATATTCGCGGACGACCTTTCTGATATTCATTTCATCATCTACTATTAATATGTGTGCCATATTTTACCTCCGTATTCATTATATAAAGGAGCACTGCCGCTTGCTTCAGCAGCTCCCGTGCTTAATATCAGCCTGTTCAGCTTACGTTTTATTATACCATTATAAAGACTAAAAGTGTATATTATGTGAAAAAATTCTTAAAATTCCGGTCATTTTTAGAAAAAGTGTAACTTTGGGTAAATTACTGATTGACTTTTTCGTTAATAATTGCTATAATAGATTTAGTTAATTATTACCTTTATTATATATATTCATTTTGCGTCAGCTTCTGCTGACACGGAGGTGAGTCACACGAAATTCAATAATCCACTTGCCTCGGCTTTTGTCGTAACAACGGCTACAGTACTCATCCTTGCATATTGCTATATGTACCCGGATTACGCCATTCAGGCGCTTACTGTATATATATCGACTATGATCTTCCTCACCCTGATACTCATTCTCATCAGCTGGCTTTACAGGAAGCATAAGAATTCCGTTGACGATACCGACATCGCCGGCATCACCTACGATCTCAACTCGGAGATGATACTCTGGACTGACGATTTCTCCGACGTTTATGTTAATAACAAGCTGCGAAGCCTCATCGGCTGCGCTGAAAAGCCCGTTGACGGCAAGGAAGTCCTCAAGCTCGCTTTCGGTCTCGAGGACCTCAACAGGGACACTCTCGAAAAAATGATAGAAAGCAGCTCGCACGAAGCACGTTTCAAGGGGCAGAACGGCGGTCTCGTCACTATCGCTTGGAGTACCTCCCTCGTTAAGAAGCGCAAGAAGAACTCCCTCTACCTCAGCACGGGCTTCAACCTCACAAATATCAGGAAAATGAAGCTCAGTCTCGCAAGTGCTAACGACTTCTTCAACTCCTCTATGGAGCTCGCTGAGATCGGCGTGGTTATGAGCACTGACAGAAAAAAGTTCCGCGCTTCGCCTGAAATGGTCCGTATGCTCGACCTGAAGAGCAGCAGCATCACCCTCAGCGAATTCCGCTCGCTCGTCCACCCGAACGACAGAATTCAGTTCGACAGCGTTGTAAACTCCAAGGACTCCGCCGAGGTAAGAAGCACAGATATGCGTATGAGATCAGCCGAGGGTACTTACCGCTGGTACTCCTACCGCTATAAGTCTATAAAAGGCACTGCTCACACTCTGCCGCTCTTCGGAGGCGCTATCATCGACGTCACCGAAGAACACGAAAAAGATCTCCTTATCGAGCGCCTCGCGTACATCGACGAGGTCACCGACATCGCCAACCGCAACAAGCTGATGGTAGTCGGTCAGGAGACCTACGAGACTGCTCAGATACTCGGCTACTCCTACTGGGTCGTCGTCCTCGATATAGACCGCTTCCACATCATCAACGACACCTGCGGCTATACCAACGGCAACTATATCCTCAAGAATTTCGCACATATCCTATATAAATTCGTCACTCCAGGCGGTATCGCTGCCCGAATGAGCGGTGATAACTTCGCCCTCGTGCTCCGCGATTACGGCGACGATGAGCTCCCGGCGCGTACTGCCCGCGACATTCAGGACGAGTTTGCAAAGCTCGCCGTAGACGAGCTCTCGGCTATCAGTCTCACCTGCTCTGCCGGCTACTCAAAAATGCCCGAGGACGGCAGATCGTTCCTCGAGGTAGTGGAGCACGCTGAATTTGCTCTCAAGTCCGCAAGCGGCTTCCAGAGCAGCATATGCGGCTATGAGCCAAGTATGCACGACTCTATCATCGGCAACACCGAGCTTGAAAAATCCCTCGCTGTTGCTATCCAGAACAACGAGCTCCAGCTCTTCTACCAGCCCAAGATAAACCTTGAAACAGGTAAGATAATGGGCGTCGAAGCTCTTATCCGCTGGATAAAGCCCGACGGCACTGTCGTAAAGCCCGACCAGTTCGTGCCTATCGCAGAGAGCTCCCACCTCATCGGAAAGATCAGCGAATTCGTTCTCAATGAGGGCTGCCGTCAGAATATGATGTGGCAGAAAATGGGCTACCCCAACATCGTTATGTCTATCAACTTCGCCTCGTCCGACTTCTACCAGAAGGACCTCAGGGACAAGGTGTTCGAGGCTCTCGTAAAGTCAGGTCTTGAGCCGAAATGGCTCGAGGTAGAGCTCACCGAGACTCTCGCGCTCAGCGACATAAACTACGCTGTCGATCAGATGAACAAGCTCCGCGATCTCGGAGTCAAGCTCGCTATGGACGACTTCGGCACAGGCTATTCCTCACTCAGCTATCTCCAGATACTGCCGATAACCCTCCTCAAGCTCGACCGCTCGTTCATCACCGACATCGAAAGCGATAACATCGCCTACGAGATAGTTTCCGCGGTCATCAGGATAGCCAAGTCCAAGAAGATCGAAACTATCGCGGAGGGCATCGAAAATAAAAATCAGGAGGACATTCTCCGCAAGGCAGGCTGTGACTACGGTCAGGGCTACCTATACGGAAAGCCTATGCCCGCAAACAAGCTCCAGGAATTCCTCGAGCAGAATATGAAAAACTGAACTAATGCCTGTTTTCAGGCTCAATGAACGGAGGTAATCATCTATGAAAAGACGAATAGGAATTTTGACAAGCGGCGGTGACTGTCCCGGACTCAACGCTACTATCAGAGGCGTTGCCAAAGCCTGCTACGAGCGCTTCGGCGAGGACAACGTCGAGATCGTCGGAATTTCCAACGGCTACTACGGACTCATCAACAATCTCTGCAAGGATATGTCCCCCTCTTCCTTCTCCGGTATCCTCACTCAGGGCGGTACGATCTTCGGCACAAAGCGTCAGCCGTTCAAGATGATGCAGGTCATCGGCGAGGACAACGTTGACAAGGTCAAGAATATGAAGGAGACCTACAAGAAGCAGAAGCTCGATTGTCTCCTCACACTCGGCGGAAACGGTACTCACAAGACCTCAAAGCTCCTCTCAGATGAAGGTCTCAACGTTATCGGTCTCCCCAAGACTATCGACAATGATATTTACGGCACCGATGTTACCTTCGGCTTTCACACAGCCGTTGACATCGCTACCGACGTTATAGACAGGCTCCATACCACCGCTGCAAGCCACTCCCGTATACTCGTTTGCGAGATAATGGGCAACAAGGCCGGCTGGCTCACTCTCAATGCCGGTATCGCAGGCGGTGCGGACATAATCATCATTCCCGAGATCCCCTACGATATAGATAAGGTATGCGACGCTGTTATGGCAAGAAGCGCTTCCGGAAAGACCTTCTCGATACTCGCTGTTGCCGAGGGAGCTTTTGACGTTGCTGAGGCTAAGATGAAGAAGAAGGAACGTGCAAAGAAGCGCGCCGAAGCCGGCATAATCACCGCTACGAGCCGCATCGCCGCCCAGATACAGGCTAATACCGGTATGGAGGCAAGAGTCTGCGTTCCCGGACATATGCTCCGCGGCGGTGCTCCGAGCGCTTACGACCGCGTACTCTCCACGCAGTTCGGAGTTCACGCTGCCTACCTCATCGCTCAGGAGAAGTACGGCAGGACTGTTGCAAAGATAGGCAACAAGATAACCTCAAACAAGCTCGAGGACGTAGCCGGCAAGACCAAGTTCGTCGATACCGATAACCACCTCGTTATCGCTGCAAAGGACATCGGAGTTTCATTCGGTGACTGATAAACCCAAAAGGCGGATACAGTATCCGCCTTTTTTATGGATATGCCGTTTTTGTTACCCTTATTTTACACAGCCTGGTATAATTGCACTATTTTTATGAGCCGGCAATGTCGAAATCAGTTCAAAATATGGTAAAAACTAAAAAAATCCTTAAAATTTCCGAAAAGGCTTTTCAAGCCCGGAAATTTGTGGTATAATATTAGTGAACGTCAAATTGTTTTTGCGGATCGGCAAATAGCAAACGCCAGAAGTTTTTGTTGTTTGCTATATATTTCTATTCAGGAGGTCATCTTATGACAGAAATGGAACTTTACGATCTTTGGTGCTCAAATGTTTCCGGCGAACCGGATCTGCTCGATGAGCTGAAAAGCATCAAAGGGGATAAAGAAGCTATAAATGATAGATTTTACCGTGATCTCGAGTTCGGTACAGGAGGACTCAGAGGCGTTATCGGCGCAGGCACAAACCGTATGAACGTCTTCACTATCAGACGTGCTACTCAGGGCTTCGCTGATTACCTCAATCAGGAATACAAGAACCCCAGCGTTGCTATCTCATACGACAGCCGCATCAAGTCTGACGTTTTCTCAAAGGCTGCTGCTGAGGTGCTCGCTGCAAACGGTATCAAGGTACATATATATACAGAGCTTATGCCTACTCCCTGCCTTTCTTTTGCTGTTCGCCAGCTCAAGTGTCAGGGCGGTATTATGGTAACTGCCAGCCACAACCCTGCCAAGTACAACGGCTACAAGGTTTACGGCGAGGACGGCTGCCAGATCACTCTCAGAGGCGCTGAGATCGTCCTCGAGAAGATCAACTCACACGATTACTTCACAGGCATCAAGACCTCAGATTTCGAAGAAGAGCTCAAGAAGGGCACTATCTCCTACATCGGCAATGACGTTATCGAGGCATTCTACCAGAACGTTCTCAACGAGGGTATCAACACTGACCTCTGCGCCTCAAGCGGACTCAAGGTCGTTTACACTCCCCTCAACGGTACAGGCAACAAGCCCGTCCGCGAGATACTCAAGCGTATCGGCATCTCCGACGTTACTGTCGTAAAGGAACAGGAGAATCCCGACGGACACTTCACTACTTGCCCCTATCCGAACCCCGAGATCCGTGAGGCTCTCGAAGTTGGTCTCAGATACTGTAACGAAGTAAAGCCTGACCTCCTCCTTGCTACTGATCCCGACTGCGACCGTGTTGGTATTGCTGTTCCCGACGGCAAGGGCGGCTACGCTCTCTTCAGCGGAAACGAAGTCGGCGCTATGCTCCTCGAGTACATCTGTCAGCAGCGCATCAAGAAAGGCACTATGCCCAAGAACCCTGTCGCTGTAAAGACTATCGTTACTACCGACATCGCTTCTCTCATCGCCAAGGAGTACGGTGTTGAGATCATAGACGTTCTCACAGGCTTCAAGTTCATCGGTGAGCAGATCGGTCTCCTCGAAGAAAAGGGCGAGGAAAACCGCTATATCTTCGGTTTTGAGGAGAGCTACGGTTACCTTTCAGGCAGCTATGTCCGCGATAAGGACGCCGTAAACGCTTCTATGCTCATCTGCGAAATGGCTGCATATTACCGCACACAGGGCATTTCACTCCTTCAGGCAAGAGAGAATATGTACAAGAAGTACGGCGTTTTCTACCAGACTCTTTACAGCTTTGAATTCGACGGCGAGAGCGGTATGAAGCGTATGAACGAGATAATGAGCGATATCCGCACAAATCCCTTTGAAGCTATCGGCGGTCTCAAGGTCGTTAAGTTCGAGGACTACAAGCAGAGCATCTCAAAGGACATCGCTACCGGTAAAACTACCGAGCTCACACTTCCTAAGTCAAATGTGCTCGCATTCTACCTCGAAGGCGGCTGCAAGGCTATAATCCGTCCTTCCGGAACAGAGCCAAAGATAAAAACATACCTGACGGCAAAGGCTCCGACACACGATGAGGCAGTTGCTATCGAACAGAAGATCTACGGTGATTTCACCAAGTGTATGAAATGATCTGAAGGCGGACTACGGTCCGCCTTTTCAGGCGTTTTCTCAATTATATACGGAGACTCATAATGAACAAACTCAAGGCAAGATTAAAAAAATTCTACTCCGCACCGAACGCTGTCCACGCATTTGCGATCGGTGCTTTATTCGGCGCTATCATATTTATATGGATATACGGCACGGATATTATCCCCCCCACCAGTACAGACTGGATATTCGTAAAGCCCGATGACGTTACTCAGCACCAGCTCGGCTGGATGTACTACCGCAGATCGGACTGGACCTTCCCGATAGGTCTTACCGAGGGGCTTTACTCCGAGGGCAAGGTCTCGTGTATGTTCACGGACGCTATCCCCCTATTTGCTGTATTCTTCAAGCTGCTCTCACCGATACTGCCGGAGAATTTCCAGTATTTCGGTATGTGGGGCATTCTCTGCTTCGCACTCAACGGCGGCTTCGGTGCAGCTCTGCTA
>CACXEJ010000052.1 GCA_902766595.1 Ruminococcus flavefaciens
AAACAAGTTTGTATGCCGCCAGTGGTGCGACATACTCAATGTCACTACCGCAAAGGCTTATGCAGAGTACAGCGACAACTACTACCGATGCTGTCCGGCTGTCACTATGAACCGCTACTGCAACGGAGTCGCTTACTATGTCGGAACTGTCTGCAAAACGGACTTCTACGAGAGCTTTGTTGGCAACATTATGCGCCAGACCGGTATGCCGAGACTCAAGGGACTTCCGAGAGGAGTCGAGGTCACAACGAGAACGAACGGTCTCGATGACTTCATATTCTTCTTCAACAATTCAGAGGAAACGGCTACGATCACGCTTCCTAAGGCGATGTACAGCATCATCGACTCCGCCGGCAAGGATAAGCTCGAGCTCAAGCCCTTTGAGGTCGATATAGTGAGGAAGTAAGCTATGAGGATAGTTTTGCAGAGGGTGACCTCAGCGAGCGTCAGGGTTGACGGCGAGCTCACCGGCGCGATAGATACCGGCTACCTGATACTCTTCGGAGTCGGTCACGGCGATACCGAGGAGGACTGCCGCAGACTTGCCGACAAGATCATAAATCTCCGGATATTTTCTGATGAAAACGACAAGATAAATCTCTCGCTCGGAGATGTGGGAGGAGCGCTGCTGGTCGTGCCGCAGTTCACGCTGTATGCCGACTGCCGCAAGGGCAACCGCCCGAACTTCATACAGGCTGCCAAGCCCGATGAGGCAAACCGGCTGTACGAATACTTCGTGGAATACTGCCGCAGCAAGGGCGTCAAGACCGAGACCGGCAGGTTTGGAGCGGATATGAAGGTCGAGCTCCTCAACGACGGACCGTTCACGATAGTTCTTGAATAACGAATAAAAACGCCTCGGGAGCACATAATGTTCCCGAGGTGATCTTTTATGCGCAGACGCTGCGAAAACGGTGTGATATGGCTGACGGCAGCCTTTTTTGTGATGTTTGTGGTGATAGCTGCAAACTACTTCACGATATGCTTCGAGCAGAAGTATGTCAGCGCGGCGGAGGAGCGTTCGGAGTTCACGATAAGTGCCGGGGAGAGTCAGGGAACTATCTACGACCGGAATATGCGTCCGCTGAACAATACCGGTCACGTTTACAAAGCCGTAGTCGTTCCGAAGGCTGTTGACTATGCGGAAACTGTGCGCTATGCGATCGACTCTGATGAATTCAGCGAAAAGTTCAGGGAGGGCGATCCGTTTATTTTCAGGTGCAGGAGCGATACTCCGGAGAGCGACGGACTGACGGTCTTCAAACTGCCGGAGAGGTACGGCAGCAGTGTTTCTGCACACCACGTTCTTGGCTATGTTTCAGGAGAGGAAGGGGCTTCCGGAGTTGAGTACGCCTATGACAGGTTCCTGCGCAGCGCTGACGGCGATAACAGCGTTACCTATTCGATAGACGGCTTCGGGAGAGTTCTCATCGGTGACGGGAAAAAGGTCTGCCGCCGCAGAGCGGACGAGGGCGGTGTCGTGACGACGATAGATGCGGATATCCAGCGTATCTGCGAGCGGTGCGGCAGCAATATCGGCAGGGGAGCGATAGTCGCCGCGGACATCAGCTCCGGCGATATACTGGCTATGGCGAGCTTCCCCGATTATTCTGCCGCAGACCTTGATACTGCACTCAGTGACGAGAGGTGTCCGCTGATAGACCGCTGTCTGTATTCTTACAGCGTCGGCTCTATCTTCAAGCTGGTCACTGCCTGCGAGGCTGTCGACGAAGGCTATGCAGGCTATAAGTACGACTGCCGCGGAAATATAAACGTTGACGGTCAGAATTTCAACTGCCACAAGCTCGCCGGACACGGTATGCAGACGATGAGCCGTGCGATGACGAATTCCTGCAACACCTATTTCATCAGCCTGAGCCGTGAGCTTGACTCGGCGGCTTTCAGGGAGACAGCCTGCCGTCTCGGCTTTGGAAAGGAGAACTATCTTTGCAGCGGCATAATCGGTTCGGCAGGAGTTCTTCCGACTGAGAGGGAGCTGAGAGTGCCTGCCGAGCTTGCGAATTTTTCGTTCGGGCAGGGCAAGCTCACTGCAACTCCGCTCCAGATAACCCAGCTCTGCTGCGCGATAGCCAACGACGGAGAAATGCCGGCTCTGCGCATCATACGCGGACTCACTATCGACGGAAAAAGTGTTGCAGGGGAAAAGTTCTTCCAGTCATCGAGGGCAATGGACGTCCGCACGGCAGGACTTCTCCGGCAGATGATGATCTCAGCGGTCAGGGACAATCCGGAGTCGAAGGCGCGTTCGGAGGTAGTTGCAGCCGGAGCAAAGACCTCAACTGCCCAGACCGGAAGGCTCGATGAAAAGGGCGAGGAGCTCTGTCACGCTTGGATAACCGGCTTCTTTCCGGCGGACAAGCCGAAATATGCCGTGACGGTGCTTGTCGAGGACGGCGGTTACGGAAACGACGCTGCCGCACCGGTATTCAGGGCGATAGCAGAGAATATTATGCGGCATTTCCCGGAGTGAGCGTAGGTGTATGAAATTTCAATAGGGTATTGACATTTTGGCGATACAGGGGTATAATGTTTATATATGGCGTTGACGGGAATGACCGTTTGCGCACCTTGCAGAGAGAAAGCGGCTGGTGAGAGCTTTCAGGTGCGGCACGGGTGCTCCCCCCGAGTCTCCGCGGAAAACCGCGGCGTGTTTCCGCGTTAAGGAGCCTGAGAAAAGAACTGCGGTTCTTTTGAATTAGGGTGGTACCACGAGAGCCTTCGTCCCTTTTTGGCGGCGGAGGTGTTTTTTGTTTTCTGTGAACGGAAAACATAATCGTAAATTATTATTTTTATCATAAAGGAGATCATTTATATGCAGTGGACAGGTCTTAACGATCTACGCGAAAAGTATCTTTCATTCTTTGAGAGCAAGAACCATACCCGTATGGCAAGCGCTTCTCTCGTGCCTCAGGGCGACAAGAGCCTTCTTCTCATCAATTCGGGAATGGCTCCGCTCAAGAAGTTCTTCCTCGGACAGGCTACTCCTCCCAATAAGAGAGTGACGACCTGCCAGAAGTGCATCAGAACTCCCGACATCGAGAGCGTCGGCAAGACCGCCCGCCACGGTACATATTTTGAAATGCTCGGAAACTTCTCATTCGGTGACTACTTCAAGAACGAGGCTATCGAGTGGGCTTGGGAATTCCTCACAAAAACTCTTGAGATCCCCGCTGAAAAGCTCTGGATCACTATTTTCGAGAGCGACGACGAGGCTGAGCAGATATGGGAGAACAAGATCGGTATCCCTCACGACAGGATAATCCGTCTCGGCAAGAAGGACAACTTCTGGGAGCACGGTTCAGGTCCATGCGGTCCCTGCTCTGAGATACACTTCGACCGCGGAGAGGCTTACGGACCGTTCGAGAACTTCGAGCAGGCAAGCGACTGCGACAGAGTCATCGAGATATGGAACCTCGTATTCAGCCAGTTCGACAGCGACGGTGAAGGTCACTACGCTGAGATGAAGAATAAGAACATCGACACAGGTATGGGACTCGAGCGTCTTGCCTGCGTAATGCAGGGTGTTGACAATATCTTTGAGGTCGATACCGTTCAGAATATTATGAAGCACATCTCGTCCATTGCAGGCGTTGAGTACAAGAAGGACGCAAAGACAGATGTCTCGCTCCGTGTTATCACTGACCACATCAGAAGCACGACTCTTATGGTCGGCGACGGTATCCTCCCCTCAAATGAGGGACGCGGCTACGTTCTCCGCCGACTCCTCAGAAGAGCTGCACGTCACGGCAGACTCTTGGGCATCACACGTCCGTTCCTCTGTGAGGTATGCGACACAGTTATTAACGAGAACAAGGGTGCATACCCTGAGCTCGACGAGAAGCGCGACTACATCAAGAAGATCATCAGCGTCGAGGAAGAGGCTTTTGCAAAGACTATCGACAAGGGCACTGAGCTCCTCAACGGCTTCACAGATGCACTCAAGGCAGAGGGCAAGACCGTTCTCTCCGGCGACGACGCATTCAAGCTCTCCGATACATACGGCTTCCCGATAGACCTCACCGTGGAGATCTGTGAGGAGAGAGGCTTCACCGTTGACCGCGACCGCTTCACAGAGCTTGCAAAGGAGCAGCGTGCAAGAGCTAAGGCTGACCACGCAGCAAAGGCTGGTTCATCGTGGGCTGACAACAGCATAAAGGTAGACGCTCCCAAGACAGTATTCACCGGCTATACTTCAATGAGCGAGAGCGACGTAAAGATCCTCGCGATATACAAGGACGGCGCTGAGGTAGAGACTGCCGCTGAGGGCGACGATGTTGTAATCGTTCTCGACAAAACTCCTTTCTACGCTGAGAGCGGCGGACAGGTTGGCGATACCGGAAGTATCTTCTCAGGTGCAGGCGTTGCCGCAGTTGAGGACACTATCAAGTCCGAGGGACACTTCCTCCACATCGCTTCTATCGAGCAGGGCAGCATCAGCAAGGGCGAGACTGCTACTGCAATGATAAACAATGAGCGCAGAATGGCTATTATGCGCAACCATACATCAGCACATCTTCTCCAGAACGCGCTCCGTACAGTTCTCGGCGACCACGTTCATCAGGCTGGTCAGCTCGTAAACGAAAAGGCTTGCCGCTTCGACTTCAACCACTTCTCCGCTATGACTGAGGAGGAGATAGCTGACGTTGAGAAGATCGTAAACGCTTCTATCCTCGCAGCTATCCCTGTAACTATGGAGGAAATGCCTATCGAGGAGGCTAAGAAGCTCGGCGCAATGGCACTGTTCGGAGAGAAGTACGGCGACACAGTAAGAGTAGTTACTGCCGGCGACTCTATCGAATTCTGCGGCGGTACACACGTTTCAAATGCGGCTCAGATCGGACTCTTCAAGATAGTTTCAGAGAGCTCGGTAGCAGCAGGCGTAAGACGTATCGAGGCTGTTACAGGTAAGGGCGTTATGGACCTCCTCAACAGCTACAAGAACACTATCATCAAGTCTGCAAAGGCTATAAAGCTGGCTAATATCAGCGAGCTTCCCGAGAAGTGTGCAGCACTCGCAGCCGAGGTCAAGGAAAAGGACAAGAAGCTCGAGAGCCTCAACCAGCAGATCGCCAATGCCAAGACAGCAGCTCTCTTCGACAATGCAAAGGAAGTTGCAGGCATCAAGCTCGTTTCCGCAAGAATGGACGGCTCTGCTCCGGACGCACTCAGAAAGCTCGGAGACAGCGTCAAGGACAGAAATGAAGCTATGATCGCTCTCTTTGCCGGAACAGTAGGCGAAAAGGGAACATTCTACTGCGTATGCACCAAGGAAGCTGTTGCAAATGGTGCTAACGCAGGAACTATCGTGCGCGAGGTAGCTGCCGTGACCGGCGGTAAGGGCGGCGGAAAGCCCGACGGAGCTATGGCTGGCGCAGGAGACATCACAAAGATCGACGAGGCTCTTGCAAAGTTCGAGAGCGTAGTGTCAGGACTTGTTAAGTAAGCTGATAAACACTGAATAAATTCGGAATTAGGAGTTCGGAATTATGGTATCGCTTGCGCGATATGATTAAAATAATGTGCCGAATGCGCACAACAATTCCTGATTTCTCATTCCGAATTCTGAATTATAAAAACATAAAATTTTTGTAAAGGAGTAAAAAATATGGACTGCTTATTCTGCAAAATAATCGACGGCGACATTCCCAGCACAAAGGTATACGAGGACGACTTCGTATTCGCATTCAAGGACATCGCACCTATCGCACCATTCCACTGCCTTATTATCCCCAAGGTTCATATCAGCGGCGCTGACCAGATAACCGCTGAGAACTCCGAGGTCATCGGCAAGGTATTCGAGGCTGCTGCAAAGATAGCAAAGCAGGAGGGTATCGAGAGCTTCCGTATCATCAACAACTGCGGCGACGATGCAGGTCAGACCGTAAAGCATATCCATTTCCATATGCTCGCAGGAGTAAAGATGGGCTGGGGACCTGAGTCTCTCGGTAAGACCGAATAAGGAGGAATTGTCATGGCTGATACCTACAAGATGAAAATTGCCGGACTTGAAAGGGAGCTTATCCGCTGTCCGCTCAATGACAAGATAGACATCGCGGCTTTCATAATGTTCTCTGACGTAGAGCTGACAGTTGCGTGTGCAGAGGAGCTCCTCAAGAAGTGCGGAGACTTTGACATAATCCTCACAGCTGAGTCAAAGGGCATACCGCTTGCATACGAAATGGCTCGTCAGAGCGGCAAGAACTACGTTGTTGCAAGAAAGTCCGTAAAGCTGTATATGACAGATCCTGTTGAGGTAACTGTTAAGTCGATAACGACAGCGAATGTCCAGAAGCTCTGTCTCTCAAAGGAAAAGGCAGATATGCTCCGCGGCAGAAAGGTGCTGCTCGTAGACGACGTTATAAGCACCGGAGAGTCGCTCATTGCTCTTGAGAAGCTGACAGCGGCTGCCGGCGGAGACATTGCAGGAAAGGCAGCTGTTCTCGCTGAGGGCGATGCTGCTGACAGAACTGACATAATCTTCCTCGAAAAGCTTCCGCTTTTCTTCAAGTAAAGGAATAATGATATGAAGCGAAAAATGATTTTAGCTGCGGTAGCATATATGGCGGGATTATTTTTCGCTTCGTTTTTTACAGGTGTAAGCTCGCTGCTCTTTCTGCTGCCGGCAGCCGCAGCGGTGTTCTTTATTGGACGTTACCGCGGAATGGTCCGCTGCGACTTCATTATCGCCGGAGCGTGTTTCATAGCTGCCGCAGCCGTTTTCGGACTGTACACCTCCCTGAACTACGGCCGAGTAACTGCATACGACGGCGAGACCGGCAGTTTCCGCGGAACTGTCGTCTCCGTCAGCGATTATAACGGCGGAAAGTCGGTCTATACCCTCAGGGGCAGGATAGACGGCAGCCGTTCCGCGAAGCTGAGACTTTATACGGACTCGCTTGATGTCCGGTACGGCGACATAGTAAAAATAGAGAACTGTACGTTCAGCATACCTCGCGGAGATTACCTCTATGATCCGGAGAACAGGCTTCGTTCGGAGGGCGTTTTCCTCGAAGCGGAATATCCTGACGGTATAAGCGCTGAAAAGAGCAGCGGTCACAAATTCAGGCGTAGCATCATCGATTACAGGGAGCGTATGTGCAGGGAGTTCCGCAGCGAAATGGGCGAAGAGGCAGGCAGCTTCATTGCCGGTATGGTATTCGGGCGCTCATCGGAGCTCGACAACAGCGTGAGGACGTCCTTTGCGAGGTGCGGCATAGCCCATATCCTCGCCGTATCCGGACTTCACGTCTCGATAGCGGCACTGCTGTTTATGGAGCTGCTGAAAATGCTGAGAGTGAACCGCTTTGCGGCGTTCGGAGCGATGAACGTTTTCCTGCTTATGCTCATATTGCTGGCGGACTCGCCAATCTCGGCTGTACGCGCGGCGATAATGATGGATATGGTCTATGCGGCAGGGCTTTTCCGGCGGCAGAATGACACTTTCACGTCGCTGTCCGCGGCAGCACTGCTGATATGTATAACAAACCCTTACGTCATATATAACGCTGGATTTCTGCTGTCTGTTGCCGGAACGTTCGGCATCGGAGTATGTGCGCCTTATATGACAAAGGGACTCAGAGAAAAGGGCTTGCTGTGGGGCGTACTTTCGGCGTTCCTGACGATGCTCTGCACCTCGCTCTGCATACTTCCGCTGAGTATGAAATTCTTCGACGAGACCTCGCTCATATCGCCGCTCTCAAACCTGCTGATAATACCTTTCTGCGGTGTTCTTATCGTTATCGGTATGCTCTATGTATTTACCGGCGGGGCGGTCTCTCTCCTCGCACCTGCAAAGTACGTTGCGGAGGCAATTCTCTCGCTGACAGACCGTATTTCTCACAGCGGACGGATCTACTTTTCAGCCGGAAGCGACAGAGTCATCGAGCTTGCATTCGTGCTTGCCGTGGCAGTCGCTGCGGTGCAGTTCATAGCAAGAAGCCGGAGAGCCACAGCGTATGCGGCGGCTTTTTCATGCACGGCACTCTTCCTCGGTTCGGCGTTCAGCAGCAGGAGTTTTTACCGCAGCTTCAACGCGGCAGTGCTCGGAAAGGGCAGTAATGCCGCTGTTGTTCTGACCTTCAGCGGCAGAACAGACGTCATTGATCTCAGCGGCAGCAGCAGTTCACCGGATTATGTAAGGAAATACCTCGCAAGGAACAATATCAGCCACCCTGATGTGCTGGTGCTGACTCAAAATGTTCAGGCGCAGTATTCCGCGTACCAGAGCGCTTTTGACGGCACTGTTGCTGAGGAGTGCTATGCGGCAGGCGATACGCCTGTCTACGGCAGCGAGGATACGGAGATTTACGGCAACATCGGGTATGTTTACAGTGCGGACGACTACACGGTCGCATATGAGAACGGCGTTCTGACGGTGAAATACGGCGGAGCGAGCGTCAGCTTTTCTGATGCGGCAAGCCATGCGGAGAATATGGAAGGGCTCCGCGTTTACTACGGAAATTCTGCTGCCGAAGCCGTTAAAGATGAAGAAGCCGTGTATGTCGCGGACTGCGGAAACTGCTTCGTGATAAGGCTCTCTGATGACGGAGGGCACAGGATAAGGAGGCTCTGATGCCATATACTGAACCCAAAGCGGTCACAGCTGCCCTGAAAAAGGGAGAGCTGTCCAATATTTACTACATCTACGGACAGAACGTCACGGAGGTCGAAAAGCTCACAAAGCGCGTGATAAAGGCGGCGGTCGGGGACAATGAGGACTTCGCCCTCACCCGTATGAACGGAAAGGAGCTCGACTTCTCCGAGCTTTTTGACACGATACAGATGATGCCGATGATGTCGGACTATAACTGCATACTCGTCAACGACTATAACTGCGAGCGTCCGCGTGAGGATATGCGCGGACAGAGCAGCGAGGAGTATAACAAGAAGCTCATCGAGACTCTCAAGGATATACCTCCGATGACGGTGGTCATATTCAATGTGACCGGCTTCGAGGTCAAGACGAAGTTTGACAGGAAGAGCAGCAGCCGCGTCATTTCAGACAAAAACAAGAAGCTCGGCGACTTTGCTGCGAAGAACGGCACTGCCGTTGAGTGCCCGGTAAAGACTCCGGCTGACATTGCAAAGGACATTGCGGCTTCCGTGTCGGCAAGGGGCGGCTCTATATCTATCCCCAACGCCAAGGAGATAGCGGAGCGCTGTCTTTCGGACACGCTTGCGATAAGGAATGAGATAGACAAGCTCTGTGCCTATGCGAACGGCAGGGAGATAACTGCTGAGATGATAGATATGCTTGTTCACCGTCAGAGCGGTGTAACGGTGTTCAAGCTCGCGGACGCCGTTGCGGCTTTCCGCAGGGAAGAGGCTTTCGAGGCTCTTGACGAGCTTATGGCTGACAAGAACAACCGCGGCTCTGTCCTCGGAAACATCACAACTTCATTCATAGATATGTACCGTGCCGCTGCCGCAAGAGCTTCGCGGCGCACGACAGGTGATATGAAGAATGATTTCGGCTATGTATGGGCGTTCAAGGTGGACAACGCTTTCAGGGACAGCTCGCGTATGAGTATCAGGAGACTGAGAGCGTGTCTGGGAATACTCCGTGATACGTCAGTTTACCTCAACTCGACCTCGACGGACGAAAAGACCGTCCTTGAGGAAATGGTTACGAAGATGCTTATGACCCAAAACTGACCGGAGCGCTGTAAAGGAGAGCAGAATGTTACAGGTAGATGAAGCAATAATCGTTGAAGGAAAATATGACAAGATAAAGCTGTCCTCGGTAGTAAGTGCTGTCATAATCGTGACGAACGGCTTCGGCATATTCAAGGATAAGGAGAAGCTCGAGCTGATACGCTACTATGCGCGGACGACGGGTATCATCATACTCACGGACTCCGACAGTGCCGGCAGGAAGATACGCGGCTATATACGCGGAGCAGTCGGTGAGGGCAGCATCAAAAACGTCTATATCCCGGACATCTTCGGCAAGGAAAAACGCAAGGAAAAGCCCTCCGCGGAGGGCAAGCTCGGAGTCGAGGGGATAGATGTGAGAACGCTTGAGGAAGCGTTCAGAAAGGCAGGCATAAGCAGCTCGGAGAACACGGTCCGGAGCGATATAACGAAGATGACGCTGTTTGAGCTCGGACTCAGCGGCGGTCCGGAGAGCAGTATGCTGCGGAAAAGGCTTCAGAAGAAGCTGGGGCTGCCGGAGCATATGTCGGCTTCGGCACTCGTGGAGGTGCTCTGCACTATGATGGACGCGCAGGAGCTTGCCGGACACGTCAGCGAACTCAAGGAGGAAGATAATGTTATATAGCAGTCTGCTGTTCATATACGGTTTCCTGCCATTGTCGCTGCTGCTCTATTATGCAGTCCCGAGGAAGGTGCAGATACCGCTGCTGCTTGCGGTGAGTACGGTGTTCTGCGGATTTATCGGACTTAGATACCTGCTGTTTATGGCAGCGTATACCGTTATAAATTACGCTGCGGCAAGGCTCATAAGCCGTTACCGCGGAAAGAACGAAATGGCTTCGGCAGTATTTGCAATAGGAGTCTCGTTCGACATAATCTCGGTATTCATATTCAGAACGGCACTGTTTGCGCCGCTGCGCGGAGCATTCGGCTTCCCGGAGGAGTTCTTCCCGATAGGCATATCGTTTATGACGCTTTCCGCGATAGGAACTCTTATGGACATTTACGGCGGCAAGGCGGAAGCTGACAGGAACTTTATTCGTTTTGCACTTTACTTCCTGTTCTTCCCGCGTCTCATTATGGGACCGGTGCTGCGTTACCGCAGCTTTGCGAAGATGCTCGACAGCCGCAAGCCTGAGCTTGCCGAGATAGGAGTCGGGCTGACGATATTTGTCAAGGGACTCGCAAAAAAAGTCCTCGCCGCGGACACGCTCTTTATGCTGTATCAGGCGGTCAGGAGCAGGGACGTTCAGGATATGTCGCTGCTGACGGCGTGGCTGGGTATCAGTGCATATATGCTGTGCCTCTACTTCACTCTGTCCGGAATGGCGGATATGGGTACCGGAGCCGGATACTGTTTCGGTATAAAGATGCCGCAGAGCTTCAATTACCCGATGTTCAGCACTAAGATACGCTACTTTGCTGCAAGGTGGCAGATACAGACGGTACAGTGGATGAGGAGATACATCACCAAGCCTCTCTATGCGCACTTTACCGGCAGGATAATGCGCCGGCTGATATTCATAGGCGTGTGGTCTGTATTTGGATTCTGGTACACGTTCAGTCTCAATGGACTGCTCTGGGGTATGCTGATAGGTGCTGCCATTACGATAGAGAGCAGCATAAGCCGCGGCAAGCTGATAGACACGACCGGTGTGATCTATACAGCAGTTGTCGTAATGATAAGCGGTGTCTTTCTTGCAGGCGGCGACGTGGTCTACTCTCTCAGATATCTTCTTGCGATGATAGGCAGGGAAAGCATCGCGGACCGCTTTGGATTTTATCTGGTCAAGTCCTACATCGTTGTGCTGCTCATAAGTATATATGCTTCGACGGATCTTTTCAGGAATATGATGATACGTTCGGGCAGGAGCCGTATAAGGTCAGCATTTGCGGTAATATCGCCGCTGGTCGTACTGCTTCTGTTCATCGCCTGCACGGCAATGATAATGTACGGCGGCAGCTCCGTGATAATGCTGATGAAACTGTAAGGGGGCGGTGATATGACAAAGCTGACAAGTAAGATAACGGCAGTCCTTATGCTGGCATTTATCGGCGTATTTATGGTTTTCAGCATTTTCGGGAGCAAGAAGAGCCGCTCGTCAGAGGAGAACAGAGAGCTCAGTAAGTGTCCCGGAATTACCTCCTCATCGCTGCTTGACGGCAGCTTTGCTGAGCAGCTCGGTTTGTACAGTGCGGATCATTTTCCGCTCAGGAGCAAGTGGCTCAACCTGAATTCCAAGCTGCGCGAGGAGATAGGTGATGGCATCATAAACGGCGTTTACGCTGCTGACGATATGCTCCTTGACGCTGACACCTCACGACGTGCTTCATCGGGGAGCTGTGCTGCTGAGATAAACCGTTTTGCGCGCGATCACTCTGGTGCTGTGTATGTGGTAGCCGTGCCGACCTCCTCCGGAGTTTACCGTGAACGTCTGCCGGAATACCTCGACGATTACCGCGAGAGCCAGCAGATAAGCGATTTCTATGACAAGCTGAACAAGGATATTAAGAGGATAGATGCATATAATATCCTTAAAATGCTCAACTCCAACTATATCTACTACCGGAGCGATACCAAGTGGACGAGTTACGGCGCATACTGCGTTTACCGCACCGTAATACAGAAGCTCGGTTTCCTCCCGACTACCTTCGACAAGTATTCCATAAGGCACGTTACTTCCGATTTCCGCGGCAACCTATATAACAGGAGCCTCTGCACGTCTGTAAAGCCGGACATAATGGACTTCTATTACTGCAGCGGCGGTGCGGAGGTACTGAGCTGCACCGGAGTCGGCAAGGACAAAACGATAGTTTCCAAGCGCATATACGACGAACAGCAGCTTGAGTCCGACTATCTGTACAACGCCTACCTCGGAGAGAGCATACCTCTTCTGAGGATAAAGACCTCAGTAAACAATGAACGTAAGCTGTTGGTGATAAAGGACGGCTATGCGGACTGCTTTATCCCGTTCCTGACGCAGCATTACAGCGAGATAGACGTTCTCTCTCCTGAACTGCTCGATGGCTCGGCGTCAGATTTCGTGGATTTTGACAAGTATGAGCAGACGCTTTTCCTGTTCGGTATCGAAAACCTCAGCGACAGCAGTATATTTGCTTCGCTGAACCGCTGATGAAAGGATGATTAAAATGAAAGCACTTATCACAGGAGCAACCTCAGGCATAGGAAAAAGCATAGCGCGTTCACTCAGCAGACGCGGCTGGGAGCTGATACTCACCGGACGCAATGAGGAAGCACTGAAGGAACTCCAGCAGGAGCTCGGCAATACCGAGATAATCGCAGCAGACCTTGCAGAACGCAGCGAGGTTTTCAAGGTCTACGGCTTCTGCCGCGAAAAGAACGTGGATATGCTCGTGAACAACGCCGGCTACGGAATATTCGGACGCTTTGACGAGACCGATCTCGAGGACGAGCTGAATATGATAAACGTCAATATCACAGCGCTGCATATCCTCACAAAGCTCTTCCTGCGCGATTTCAAGAAGCGCGACAGCGGCATAATACTCAACGTTGCGTCAGTGGCAGGCTTTATGACAGGACCGCTCCTCTCATCTTATTACGCTTCAAAGAACTACGTCCTGAGACTCTCTCTTGCTATTTATGAAGAGCTCCGCCGTGCAAAGTCCAACGTCAGCATAACCGTTCTCTGTCCCGGACCTGTTGATACGAATTTCAACAACAGAGCCGGAGTAACATTCAGCGCAAAGCCTGTTTCGGCTGAATATGTTGCTGAGTACGCAATAAAGAAAGCCCTTACGCACAAGCTGTTTGCAATACCCGGACTCACTATCAAGGCGTGTGCGATAGGTCAGCGTTTCATACCTCACAAGCTGCTCTCAGCCGTGACCTATAACGTTCAGAAGGCTAAAGAGAGAACTGACGGAGACGGCAGATGAGGGATATAAGCTATCGTGTAGCGCTGGGAGGGATAGTGTCGGCACTCTGCCTTGTGACGATGTTCCTTGCTGGAGTCCTGCCGGCGCTGTACATCGTTCTTCCGATGATAGCCGGAGTGCTTATGATGATAATTGCGGAGGAGGTCAGCAAGAGCTGGGCGCTGCTGACCTACATCTCCGTGAGCATACTTGCGATGTTCATAACATTTGACAAGGAAGCCGCGCTGATGTTCATACTGCTCTTCGGACACTATCCTATACTGCGCCTGTATATCGACAGGCTGCCCCTGAAATGGCTGCGAAGAGCGGTGAGACTGCTCCTGTTCAACGTCTGTGTCATCATCTACTTTTACATCACTGTTTACATCTTCGGACTTGATCAGATGTTTGAGGAGTTCGACGACTTCGGCAGGTACGGCGCATATATTATGCTGCTTCTGGCGAACGTGATATTCGTTCTCTACGATCTCAACCTTGATAACGTACACCGCATCTACAAGAAAAAGCTGGCTGCAAGGCTCAGAAAAAACAAATGACCGCACACTCTCTTTACGGGAATGTGCGGTTTTTTACGCTTAACGGTCACTCGTCCGGATAAACGAGCCCCCAGTCTTTGCGGCATTTATCCATTATCCTCATAACTGCGAGGGTAGAGGAGTGTGTGACGAGAGGGCTTTCCTTGAGACCTTTTTCAAGGCACCTCTGTGCCTCAAGGATCTCGTATTCATAGCCGTTCACAATTACAGGAATAATGGAGCGTTCAAGCTCCCTTCCTTCACGGTCGAAGAGGGTGATCTCGGACGAGCAGTGAAATCCCTCTCCGAAAACTATCATACCCTCATCGCCGGATATAAGAGCACGGTTTGGCAGCTGCATTTCAAAGCCTGACTGGAGCACAGCAGCGGAGTCTTTGTAGCGGAGAGTGATGCTGTTGCTCATATCGACGCCAAAGATGATATTTGCGTCAGTGATTATCTCATCGGGTGAGCTGCCGAGAATATCTGCGGCGAGCGTTATCGGATAAACGCCGAGATCAAGCAGTGCGCCGCCGCCGCATTCAGGTGAGAAGAGACGGTCGTTCCTGTTGTAGGGCACAGAGCAGCAGAAATCCGCCTTGATATAGCGTACCCTGCCGATGCGTCCTGTATTTATCCATTCCAGAGCCTTGAGGTAGGTCGGGCGGCACTTCATCCACATCGCTTCCATAAAGAAAACGTCCTTGTCCTTTGCAGCAGCAAGCATTTTTTCAAGCTGAGCGGAATTGAGGGCAATGCTTTTCTCGCAGAGAACATTTCTGCCGTGATCTATACAGAGCATAGAGTCGGCGAAGTGGCTTGCCATAGGGGTAGCGATATAGACAATGTCAACGCTGCTGTCCGAAGCGAGTTCCGCATAGCTGCCGAAGCTCTTTTCAAAGCCGAATTCTCCGGCGAAGGCTGCTGCTTTATCCGCACTGCGCGAAGCGACAGCATACAGCACAGCGTTATCTGAGCCTTTGATGGCTACTGCAAAAGAACGGGCGATCCTGCCTGTTCCGATGATACCCCAGCGGTATTTTTTCATTGTAGGACACCTCCGTGTTTTTAGTGAGTGACGGCGGTTATTAAGGGATTTGTACTTCTAAAAATAATTATAGCATATGAAGTATGACATTGCAATAGTCCGGCAAAGAAAAAGATGAGGCAGCCCCTCTGTCCGTAACAGAGGAGGCAACCTCATCTTTTGACCGCATTTCTGCTTTTTTCTATGTTATACCATTGGCTATGCTGCTTGTTGAGGAGGAGCAGAAATGCTTTATGCGCGGGCACAGGAGGTGACTGTTATAAGGCTCTGTACAGCATCGTATATCCTGTGTGCGACATAGGGGTTATTCATTGTGTAGAGGTGGATGCCGTCAACACCGTCGGTGATGAGCTCGGTTATCTGGTCGATAGCGTAGGCTATGCCGGCATCGCGGAGAGCAGTCTCGTTGTGCTCGTATTTTTCAAGAACACGCACGAACTTCTTCGGGAGCTCGACTCCGCAGAGCTTCACCATACGCTCGATCTGACGCTTGTTCGTAACGGGCATAATACCGGCTTCGATCGGCACGTCAATGCCGGAGGTGCGGGCCTTTTCGCAGAAGTCGTAGAAATATGAGTTGTCGAGGAAGAGCTGAGTGATGAGGTGATGAGCGCCGCAGTCAACCTTGTGCTTCAGCCATTTCAGGTCATCGGCGCAGCTTGAGCTCTCGGGGTGAACTTCCGGATAGCAGGCAGCGATGATGTTGAAGTCGTAGTTTTCTCTGATGAACGTGATAAGGTCGCTTGCGTGGCGGAAATCGCCCTGAACGCTGCCGGAGCTGTCTCCGCGCAGTGCGAGTATATTCTCGATGCCGTTATCCTGCATACTGTCGAGAATAGCGGCAGCCTGTTCCTTTGTCAGACCTATGCAGGGCATATGTGCAACGCTTTCAACGCCGTATCTGTCCTGAATGTCGGACGCTATCTGTATGGTCTTGCAGCCGTTTTTTCCGCCGCCTGCACCGTAGGTCACACTGATGAAATCAGGCGAAATATCGGATAGCTCCTCAAGTGTTTTATAGATAACGCTCTCATTGGCGTCGGGCTTGGGAGGGAAGACCTCCAGCGAGAACACGGTCTTTTCATCAAATATATCAGCAGTTTTCATCTCTTGCCTCTTTCGCAGCGTTCACGAGGTTGATAAGGCTCGGAACTGTCTCTTCGTTTCCTCTTGTCTTGAGTCCGCAGTCAGGGTTTACCCAGAGCTTTTCAGCCGGGATACGCTCCTTCATCTTGTGGAGAGCAGCGAGTATCTCTTCCTTTGAAGGTACACGGGGAGAGTGAATATCGTACACGCCCGGACCTACCTCTGTGCGGAAGTTGCTTTCCTTGAGCACATCGAGAATGGTCAGGTCAGACCTCGAAGCCTCAAAGGTGATGACATCGGCGTCCATATCGTCGATATCACGGATAATATCGGAGAATTCGCTGTAACACATATGTGTGTGTATCTGAGTTTCGGGCTTCACGCCGCTGTGAACATATCTGAATGCCGGGATAGCCCAGTCGAGATAATCCTCGCGCCAGTCGGCTTTGCGGAGAGGGAGCTTTTCGCGCAGAGCTGCTTCATCGACCTGAATTATGCGAATGCCATTTGCTTCAAGGTCGAGCACCTCTTCACGGATAGCGAGGGCTATCTGCAAAGCGCTCTCCTTCAGGGAAATGTCCTCGCGCGGGAACGACCAGTTGAGGATAGTCACAGGACCTGTGAGCATACCCTTCATCGGCTTGTCAGTGAGGCTCTGAGCGTAAACCGACCATCTCACAGTCATAGGCTTAGCGCGTGAAATATCGCCCCAGACAACCGGCGGTTTTACGCAGCGTGTGCCGTAGGACTGCACCCACGCCTTCTCGGTGAATATGTAGCCGTCAAGACATTCTCCGAAGTATTCGACCATATCGTTTCGCTCGAATTCGCCGTGAACAAGAACGTCGAGACCGATCTTCTCCTGCAATGCAACGCATTCCGCGATCTTCTTTTCGATGAAGAACTCGTATTCGCTCTGAGAGATCTCGCCCTTGCGGAAAGAGCTTCGTGTGGACTTGACCTCTGCGGTCTGAGGAAATGAACCGATAGTAGTTGTCGGGAAGAGTGGGAGTCCGAAAATATCCTTCTGTATGCGCTCACGCTCGGCAAAGGCAGGAAGTCTTGTGTAATCCTTTTCGGTGAGTGCGGCGATCTTTGCTCTGACGGCGTCATTCCTGCCGGAGCGCTGTTCGCTGTGCAGAGCGGCATTGCTGCGGTATTCAGCGGTATCCTCGGGGACGCTCGCTTCAAGGATATGCTTTATCTCAGCGAGCTCTGTGAGCTTTTCTGCGGCATATGCGAAATGCTTTTTGCAGCTGTCCGCGAGCTTTGTTTCATTAGCAAGAGTGCAGGGAACGTGCAGGAGCGAGCAGGAAGTATTCAGGACGATATTGTCAGTATATTTGCGGAGCTCGCTGATAGTTGCAAGAGTTGAAGCGTAGTTGTTGCGCCAGATGTTCTTGCCGTTCACGACGCCGGCGAAGAGGAGCTTATCTTTCGGGAAGCCGTTTGCTCTGACGAGCTCCAGTGACTTTTTGCCTTCAACGAAGTCAAGACCGACAGCATCAGCGTCAAGTCCGACGAGCTCGTTGTAGCAGTCGCGGACGTCGCCGAAATAGGTCTGGATAATTATTTTGAGAACGCCCTTGTGGGGAAGTATTTTCTCATAGAGCGATGTGAAGAGCTGAACGTCCTCAGCAGTCATATCCTTGACCAGCGAGGGTTCATCGAACTGTATCCATTCAGCGCCGAGGAGGTTGAATTTCTGGAGCAGCTCTGAATATGCAGCGGCTGCTGCGTCAGCGAAATCAGCGGCATTTCTGCTGCCTTTGTACCTTGCGAGCTTGAGGAAGGTGTAAGCGCCGATGATAACGGGCTTGGTATTGACACCATTCCTGAGAGCTTCACTGAAGAGATCGAAGGGCTTTGTGCCTGCGAGCTTTATCTCAGTATCGTCATCAATTTCGGGTACCATATAGTGGTAATTGGTGTTGTACCATTTCTTCATCGCAAGAGCCTTAACGTCGCCCTTTTCTCCCTGATAGCCTCTTGCGGCTGCGAAGTATGTATCGAGCGCGGAAAGTCCGAGCGAGGTATATCTTTCGGGAACTGCATTCAGAAGGAAAGCAGTGTCCAGTACATTGTCATAGAATGAAAAGTCGTTTGAGGGTATCAGGTCGATACAGCTTTTTTTCTGGAGCTGAAGATTGTAAAGTCTTATCTTTTCAGCGGCAGTTTCGAGTTCAGCTGCGGTTATCTCACCGCGGAAGTATTTTTCGCTTGCAAATTTGAGTTCGCGAAGATCGCCTATTCTTGGGTATCCTATTATGGTAGTATTCATTGGCTGTTCCTCCGGTATGTTTAGTATGATTATATTATATCATACGCGGCAGAAATGTGTTAATACTAAAAAGAAATGCACTACCATAGCTAAAAGCTATATCAGAGCGAGTAGTTTTCGATGTAGCCTCTGAGGTGTTCGAGGTAGCGGTGCGTGAGCTCATTCATAGGACTGTCTGCGGCGGTGATGTAGCCTATCTCCATTATCTCATCGCTTTCGAGCGGTATCGAGACGATGTTGCTGCCGTTGAGATCAGAGCTGAGGATACCTGACGAAATGGTGTAGCCGTCGAGTCCGATGAGGAGATTAAAGAGAGTCGCTCTGTCCGAAACTACGATATTCTTAGGACTTTCAGCCGTGATATGGAGCTCCTCGGCGAAGTAGAAGGAATTCCTTACCCCTTGATCGTAAGTAAGACGCGGAAAGGGCTTTAGGTCGTCGAGTGTAACGCTTTTTCTGCCGACAAGAGGGTTGCTCCTGCTGACGAAAACGTGCGGCTTTGCGGTGAAAAGCGGCTCGAACCTTATCTCCTCGTTTAGCAGGATATGCCTGATGACCTCCCGGTTGAAATGGCTCAGGAACAACACTCCGATGTCGCTTCTGTGAGTGCGGACGTCCTCGATTATCTCGGCGGTTTTCAGTTCGCGCAGGGAGAATTCGTATTTGTCCCTGCCGTATTCACGAACGAGTTCAACGAAGGCGTTTACAACGAAAGCGTAGTGCTGAGCAGATACCGCAAAAGCTCTTCGCGGCGGCGCAGTAGACTTGTATTCATTCTCGAGCAGCTCAGCCTGTTCGACTATCTGACGGGCGTAGGAGAGAAATTTCGTGCCGTCCTCCGAGAGGTAAACACCGCGGTTGCTGCGGCAGAAAATAGTTATGCCCATTTCCTTTTCGAGCTCGGCAACGGCTTTTGAAAGGCTCGGCTGTGCTATGAAAAGTCTCTGAGCGGCTGTCGTGATCGAACCTGTTTCGGCAACTGTGATGATGTATTTCAGCTGCTGCAAAGTCATATCCGTGACCTCCTTCAAGTAATATCAATTCATTATATCATATGGACAGCAAAAAAACAAGTACGGACAGCCGGTGAAAAAAAGAAGCTCCTGCCGGTAAGGGCAGGAGCTCCTGATATGAAAATATGTATAAGAGGAAAACCAAATGTGGATTATCTTCTGAATTTGAGTGCAAAGCCCAGACCTAAAATCAGTACAAGCCCGGATATTCCGAGGAGAATGTAAGCTGTATCGTGATCCTTTCCGCTGCCGGAAGAGCTGCCGCTCCTTGAAGGAAAGCTGTCCATTTTAGGTTTGCCGCCCTTGTCAGGTGAGGTAGTCTGACCGGAAGGAGAAGTCGCATCTTCGGAAGCTGATGCTGTTTCTTTGGACGAGTCCTCATCTTTGCCGGAGGGGAATGAGCCGTCCGGAGGAGTGAAGCCCTCAGGCATTTTGCCGCCAAAGTTTGAGGGATCGAAACCGCTGGGCATTTCGCCGCCGAAGTTTGAGGGATCAAAGCCGCTCGGCATATCACCGCCATTGAACTGCATATTGCTCATATTCATAAGTGAAGCATTACTGCTGCCAGACTGCTTGTTTCCGCCAAATCCGCCGAAGCCGCCTTTGCCGCCGCCCATATTCATCGAGCCCATATCGGAAATGTTGAGGTCGCCGGTATCAATGAGGGAAGAACTGTCGGCTTTCTGACCTTCTGATGTTGACGGGATAGAGCCGCAGAGCTGTCCGCTGACGCTTTCTGCGCGGAGGGTACAGAATTTGCTGATAGCCTCAACGCCCTTTTGGAATTCGTCGTATGTGCAGAATTTAGTGGGATCCTTTTCAACGTATTCGTCGATGAGAGCAGCAGTATCCGAGATCATTTTCTCGAGGTCAACGCTGCTGAGAAACTCGCTGAAAAGCTTGTGGTACTGCTCTGTGTAGTCCTCGTCATCGAATATCCAGGAGACCATCGGACGGTCGCTCATATCGTCTGAGACCGGTGTGTCAATTGGCGAATTGACCGAGGACGAAGCGTTTCCGCCGCTGAATGAACCGTATGCGAGATTGTAGTCCCACGGTATCATAGAAAGCTGACCGTTTTTCTCGTAGAGGTAGTAATTGTGTATCATCTGACCGGTGTAGCTGTCGCCGTTGCAGAGGAAATTGTGCACCACGAAGTAGCGGATGACCTCCTCAACATCGACGGTGCTTTCAAGGTCGGACTGCTCTGAGAGAGCCTTGAGTGAACGGATAAGGCGCTTCTTGTCAGCATCGTTCACAGTTGTTTTGGCGTTGTTGAAGATATTGGAGTAGCTGTCGAAGCTGTCATCAGTGTATTTCAGCTTGACATCGTCGCTGCCCATTCCGAAGCCGCCGGGCATATTGCCGCCGCTGAAATCGGGCATTTCGCCGTTTGCAAAATCCGGCATATTACCGCCGAAGTCAGGTATTTCACCGTTTGCAAAGTCAGGCATCTGTCCGTTTCCAAAGTCCTGCATATTACCGCCGCCGAAGTTGGGCATATTGCCTTTGCTCCTGCGCTCGGACTTGTCATTGTCATCGGAGCTGTCGCCGCTGTTCTTATCCATAAACTCGCTCATACTGAAATCCTTGCCGTTTCCGGGACCGCCGCCGCCGAAGCTCATACTGTCCGGCTTGTAGAGGCCGCCGTAGTTGTTTCCGTAATTTCTTGTGAGGAAGGACTCTTCGATAGCTTCAACAGCAAGGTAAAGTCCCCAGTCATCGCCGTTGACGGTTATGTAGGCGAAGCTGCAAAGGGGAGTGTCAACGCCGAAATCGTACATAAGGGTGTAGGCGAGGTAGTCCTTTATATATGTGTTGTCCTGTATTATGTTATTGAGACAGAGCTTGTCTAGACCGTGATAGGACTTTGTGCTGTCGTACTGGTCAAACTCGACCTTGAAGCTGTAACGGTCGCTGTCCATATTCTTCACGGAGCTGAGAGAGGTGTTGCCCTTGGCGCGGATACCAACGTTCTTTGACGCTTCACCGTCGATCACGAGATCACAGCGGGAGTACTCCTCACTCTCGCACTTATCAATGAAGCCGTCCCAGTCGTCCATAACGATATCAATTTTGTGGACCTTTGAACGGTCGAAGAGACGGTTCTCATAGCCGATAGCGTGAGCGGTTTTCTGTATGCCGAACGCCTGACCGTTGCAGAAAAGCACCGATATGATGATAGTGACCGCGATAGCGACAATGCATATTTTATCTATGCTCTTATGTGCTGACATCGTATCACATCCTTAACCCATATAATCGCCGTTGTAGCTTACGAGAACAGCGCTGTTTACGCCGGGCATATCAGCGAGCTCGTTTACGAAATCTGTATTGTCGTCCTTGAGACGTATCTCCATATTCAGCTCAACAGAGCCCTTCTGAGCGGTCTTGCTCTTGACAACGCATCTTTCAGCCTTGCCGTCGAGGAAGGACTTTGCCTTGACCTCACTGTCGTGACCGTCGCAGCGGATAACGATGATGTAGGGATTTTTGCTGGACTTGCGGTTGACGAAAACGAGAAGGATAATACCGATCATTATGCTTCCGAAAACTGCAAGCGGTATCATACCGGCAGCGAGAACGATTCCGACTGCGATAGACCAGAACAGGAAAGCAATGTCAAGCGGTTCCTTAATGGCTGTACGGAAACGCACGATAGAGAGTGCGCCGACCATACCGAGTGAGAGTACGACGTTGCTTGTTACAGCGAGAATGACCACTGTTGTTATCATAGTGAGAGCAACGAGAGTGGTTCCGAAGCTGGCTGAATACATAACGCCGGAATAGGTCTTTTTGTAGACAAGGAAGATGAACATTCCGAGACCGAATGCGAGAACGAGAGCGATCGCCATATCGAGGATACTCACGCTTGTAACGTTGTCGATAAAGTTTGACTTAAAAACATCATTGAAACTCATTGTAAAAACTCCTTTGATTTAACCGTAGATACGACAGGCAGCATATTTTGAAAAAGCACCCTCGCGCCTGTCAGCAAGGGAAACAGCGTCTCTGATAATGTCGGGCAGGAAACCGTCCCACTTGACCTCGAGAATGATGCTGTCAGAGACAGGAACTGTCACGCAGTCGGGGGAGAGGAAGTCCGTACACCGCAGACCGCTTCTGATGTTATAATCGAGAGTCACACGAACGTTGCCGGCAGGGTATATGAAGGGCTCGCGTGTATAATCGACGATAGTTTTGGGAGCGATGCCCTGTGTCTGCATTTTTGAATAGAGCTCCCTGACGAGTGAAAATTCGGAACTGAGCATCCATTTTGTATCGCCGTCAACTATGTTCTGAGCCTGCTGAGCGGTCAGCGGAGCACTCTGTTTGTTTCCGAGATGATCTATCTTGGTTTTCTTTTCAAGGTGGATAACAGAAGTGTCGCCGTTGTAGTATCTGATGCGGAATTTCTCACGTCTGCACATACCGTTTATCTTTTCCATAAGAGCCTTGTCCGCGAGGTTATCGAAGTAGAGGCTGCGTATGAGGTACTTGCCGTTTATGGTATGGGGATCTGGATAAGCAACAGTGCTGAGCCTGTGCCTGATAGTGATAAGATCTGAGTAATTTATCTCGTGTTTGATTTCGTGTCTGAGATCCATATTTTCACCTCTTTTCTGACTATGGTTCAATTATACCGAAAATACCTTAAACGAAGCTGAAAACGTCTGCGCGGAGAGTAAAATCAGAGTGAAAGTTATGTGAAAATATGCGGAAACCTGTCCGCGCCCAGTAAATAGGCGGCAGAAGCCTGACAACGAAATACAGTAAAGTCTGACCTGCAAGCTGTCATTATTTACAAAAAATACGTATTTGAGAGGAAAAATATGCCTAATACACTTGAAAAATCCGTGATATTGTGGTATAATTAGTTATAATTTCATAATGCTAATAATTTGAAAGGGTGGAATTCTTATGAGTTATTCAGCAGAAGAGATCAGAGCAGCACTTGAAAATAATGAGCTGACGGCATATTATCAGCCGCAGTACGATACATTAACGAACCGTCTTAAGGGTGCAGAGGCACTTGTGCGCTGGATAAAACCGGACGGCACGGTTATATCGCCCTTCCATTTCATACCTGTTGCGGAGGAGTCCGACCTCATAATGGAGATCGACTGGTACGTTACGGAGTTTGCCTGCAAGACACTTGAAAAGCAAAATCTTATGCCGCAGTTCCCGATCTCCGTAAACTTCTCGCGCAGACACATACTCGAAGATGATTTTGCCGAGAGACTGACGGCTCTCGTGGACAAATACGATCTGCCGCACCCTCTGCTCGAGGTGGAGATAACGGAGTCTGCAATGGTCGGCAACGAGGACAGACTACTCGGCTGGATCATTTCTATCAGAAAAGCCGGCTTCACCGTGGCGATAGACGATTTCGGCAGCGGACTTTCATCATTGCAGTTCGTAAAGGACGTTCCGGCAGATGTACTCAAGATCGACAAGTCACTCTTCAGCCGCAACTGTGAGGACGAGAAGGAGCGAATAGTTCTGGAGAGTATTTTCAGCTTTGCGCACAGACTGCGTATGAAGACCGTAGCCGAGGGTGTCGAGACCAAGGAGCAGCTCGCTTTCCTGCGCACCTGTGACTGCAGCAAGATACAGGGCTTCCTTCTTGCAAAGCCTATGACGGAGGAGGCTTACCTTGATCTCTGCCGTACATACAAGCTCGCTGACGAACAGACTGACATACTCCAGCTCCAGAACCCGACAGTTGCGAGCAATTTGCTTCTGGAGGTCATATTCCGGCGTTATCCGCTGGTCATCTTCACAAACCTTACGAGAAACACGTTCTATATGATGGCGTATCAGGATTTCACGCGGACGACCTGTCCCTCAACGGGAGTGTTCGATGAGCTCATAGTCCACGGCTCTGCATCTATGCACCCCGACGACAGGGAGCTCTTCGCTTCCACCTTTGACCGTAAACGTCTGCTTGAGGATTACAAGTCAGGAATGCGCGAGAAGCGTCTTATAACGCGACAGCTCGGGGACGATGGCATATACAGAAGAGTGGAGACGTTTGACTATTTCGTAGACAACAACAGCTCTGACGATGTTCTCGCCATCACCCTGTGTGAAAACCTGCCTGATGAATAAATTTACAGCAAACAGCAAAATGCTTTGACGTCTACTGATCAAGCACGGACTGTATAAAGGAAGTGAACTGATGAGAATAACCTATTCCGTACTATATATTATACTGATCTTTGCAATGTTAGGCTGTACGCTGATTGCCAAACGTTCTACACGTCCGTTCCGCAACTCGGTCGCATGGCTTGAGTCGTCTGTTACACTGCCCATATTAGGAAACCTTATGATAATACTGTCAGATAACAGAACTGTATCGTTCTTAGGTCACTACATATACTTCATAGGTATAGATATCGTGCTGTTCGCACTGGTGAATTTTACGAACCAATACTGTGCCGGTACCGGTGACGGAACGCAGAAACCAACTGTTATGTATGTCATGCTCGGTGCGGATATGGTGCAGATGATGCTTAATCCGCTTTTAGGACACGCATTCGATATTAAGAAAGCACCTAATGACACCGGTGCATATTATACTCTGGTCATACACGCCGGACAGATAGTTCACCGTCTCGTTGACCACGGAATACTCGCCTGCGTTGTACTGATAATATTTCTTGTCTCCATTCAGACACCGAAGATCTACCGAGAACGCTTTACGGTAATTCTTGGTGCACTGATAGCAGTGTGTGTGATGCAGACATACTATGTTTTCACAGAGAGCAGCTATGACCGTCCTGTTATCGGATACGCATTTTTCGGAATGGTAATATTCTACTTTGCCGTTATTTACCGACCGCTCCGGCTGCTGGATCAGATGCTCTCAAACATCATTTCTGACCTGTCAGATGCGTTCTATGTATTCGATCCGAACGGCAAGTGCATCTGGGCAAATGAACAGGGCTGCAAGCTCGTCGGCTTCACCGGCAAGAACTATGAAGATATAAATTCCGGACTTATTAAGCTGTTTGGCAAGCCGAATGATAACGATAATCATATCGGTAAGAAAACCGTCGGAGAGGGGGACGATGTCCGTTTCTACCTTCTTGACGAAAAGCAGGTAACGGGAAGCAGCGGCAAACGAAACGGCTCCTATCTGCGTATACAGGACGTTACCGATGAGGAGCGCGAGATCAAGGCTCTTGATGAACAGATCGGACAGATAAGTCAGGAGGCGTACAAGGACTCTCTTACCGGTGTCGGAAATAAGAACGCTTACAACAACAAGATCGGTGAGATCAATGAACAGATCGAGAACGGACTTACTGACTTTGCGGTCGTGATGGTCGATATGAACAACCTCAAACGCATCAATGATGAGTACGGTCATAAGGCAGGTGATCTTTACATCAAGGGCTGCTGCTACCTCATATGTGAAGCCTTCAAGCATTCGCCTGTATTCCGTATCGGAGGCGACGAGTTTGTTGCCATACTCCGCGGACAGGATTTCGAGAGAAGGTTCCAAAATCTTCAGGATCTGCGCGACTCATTTGATGACGCAATGGAAAACGCGGAAGAAGATCCGTGGCTGCGCTACTCAGCTTCAGTCGGAATGGCAGAACACGGTTCTGACGATAATTCCTTTGAGCTGGTATTCAAAAGGGCTGACAGAGCGATGTATGAGGAAAAGAAACTCTTCAAGGCACTTCACGGAAGTTACAGATAACATCATAAAGAAAGGCTGTATCGCACAGAGATGTACGATACAGCCTTTTTTGCCGGTTAGGGATATTAGCAGCACAGTTGGACTTACAGGCTGCTCACCAGTCCGAGCTTGTATTTCTGAATGAGCAGTGCGTCTGAATTTGTAAGACCGGGAGTGCCGTCAACGTCAGCGAGTTCTTCACCCTTGGACGTTATGCTGGATTTAGTTCTGAATTTTCCGTATTTGTCGGGGTTAGTAGCGACCTGCATAACGAGTACCGCGTCTGAAATGTTGACCTTATCATCGAGGTTCGCGTCACCTTTGAGGAAAGGATCCTCCAGCGCCCTGAATTTGCAGCCGTATTTTTCTGCGTAAGCCTGAGCGGTGGAATTCCTGTAACCATATATGGTGACGTCCGGATCAACACTGTTTTTGTTCTCGTCAAAGACAATGTCGGGGTTGAGAAACGTTATCGAGCGGAGAAGACCTTTGTAGTCAAAAGCGTCTCTTCCGATGTATTTGTAGTTTTCGGGAACTGTTATCGCTGAAATATCCCTGCATTTCCAGAAAGCGTTATCGCCGAGCTTTTCGATAACAACGCCGTCTTGTTTTTCGGGGAGGACTACGTCGCCGTACAGACCTGTGAAGCAGTGTGAGATAGTCGGGCAGTCGCTTACAATATCAACGTAAAACTCCTCATAGCCCTTGTAGCTTGTGGTCTGAACAGATGTGACAGTGGTATCCGGAGCAGAGGTCACAGTTGAGGAGGTTGTCGGCTGAGAAGTGCCGGACGTAATATCTTCGGAAATGGGTTCAAACTTGTAGCCGTACTTTTCAGCATATTCCTGAGCGGTTGAGTCTGCATAGCCAAAGATAGTGCCATTGTAGAAAGGAATAAATTTGTATTCTTCGTAATTTTCACCGCTGCAAATCGTAAGACTATCATCAAAAATCTCGCAGGAAGAATTCAGAATAGTAACTGATGTCAGATGTGTACAGTTGCTAAAGGCAGCTTCGTCTATGCTTTTTACAGACTCGGGAATAGTTATTGAAGTAAGGCTTAAACAGTTAGCAAAAGCATATCTATCTATACTTGTAACTGAACTTGGGATAATAATAGATTCAAGGCTTTCGCATTTTGCAAAAGTATCTTGTTTTATGGTTTTAACTGAATCAGGAATATTAGCTGATTCAAGACTTGTGCAATGACTGAATGCACTGCTTCCGATGCTTGTGACCGAATCAGGGATCTTTATTGACCTGAGATTTACACATTCCTCAAACGCAAAATCACCAATACTCGTTACTGAATTTGGTATAGATACTGATCTGAGACTTGTACAGTTATCGAAAGCAGAATTGCCAATGCTTTTAACTGAATCTGGAATAACTACTGATGTAATTTTTCTGCAATCTTTAAATGCAGAGTCACCTATAACAGTGACTGAATCAGGAATAGTAATATCTCCTGAGCAAGCTGTACTGTCAATAAGGATATTATTAACAAAAACTGCCGGGTTTTCTTTTTGTTTAGCTTCAAGCCACGCAGTATTTTTGAACGCAGATCTGCCAATGCTTGTAACAGACTCAGGGATTGTTATTGATGTCAGACTCCTACAGTTTTCAAAAGCACCAATACCTATGCTTGTAACAGACTCAGGGATAGTTACTGACGTAAGGCTTTTACAATTATCAAAAAGACCGCTGTCAATGCTTGTAACTGAATCAGGGATAGTTATTGATGCAAGGTTTGTACAGTTAGAAAAAGCCCTTTGACAAATGCTTGTAACAGAATTAGGGATTGTAACTGATGTAATGCTTGCACAGCTATCGAAAGCACTCAAGTGAATGAATGTGACAGGAACTCCATTGATTTTGTCGGGAATGATTATTTCTCCCGCTGCACTTTCGTCACACTTTACAACTTCGGCGTGATCTTCATAAACGTAGTATGTAAGAACGCCGTCCACGACCTCATCACCGTCTTCTGCGCTTGCTGTGATAACGCTCGCCAGTGAAGAATGGTACGCAGCAGGCATAGCGCCGCCGACTATACAAAGTGCCATAATTGATGCTAATAGTTTTTTCATAACGATAACCTCCTTGTCATACGAACAATTTTAAATATATTTTACCACGTCCCCCTTAAAAAGTCGATACTTATTACCCGAATTTAACATTTAGTTTAAAAAAACGTCATACTGCACAATTGCCGGCGGCTTAATTTGTGCGAAGTGCAGTCCGGAAAATACTGTCCCTTATACCAAAGAGAAAAGCTCTTCGCACGTGGGCTGCTAAAGAGGACGTTATAAGTCAGAGCCTGAACTTTTGTATCAAGGTCATATGTCAGACAGGTGTGCGAAAAACGGCATATGTGTTCGGTAAGTGAAAAACGGCTTTATTTTTTCATAAAAGTGTCATTTGGTTTTAAGCACTGTTTAAGTTTATTCTGCTATTATTATTTATGAAGAGTGAATACCTCGAACACATAGAAGGAAGTGGAAGATATGAAACAGGAAAACAGCAGATCACGCCGTATCCGCGTGATCGCAGCTATATGTGCAATGGTCATACTGGCAGGCAGTTCAGCCGGAGTATATTCGCTCCGCAGAAATCCAAACGCAAAAGCAGCTCCGGCAGAAAAAGCAGCTGCAAGCTCTTCTGCAAGTACCGATGAAGAGATAATAAGTGCAGGCGGAACAGTAACGTCGGCACAGCTCGGAGAGTCGCTTTGTCTGGAGAATACATCAGTACGTCTCAGCGTTGAAAAGGTGCTGGTGGAGACAGGTCAGAGCATTACAGCAGGAACTCCTATCTGCCAGCTGAGCACTGACAGTCTGCAAAAGGCAGAAAAGACTCTGAAGTCAGAACTGCAGAGCGCTGAAAGTGCACTGCTCGAAGAGAAAATGTCTTATCAGACCGACAAGAACGAAGCATATCTGCTCTATAAATCTGATCTTCTCCTCGGAGAGACAGCTCAGGCAGAATACGACAGCGGAATAAAGTCACTCGACAGTGAACTGAACAAGGCAAAGGACGAGTACGAAGCGGCTCTTGATACGATAAACAATTCTCCGGCAGAGATTGAGTCCAAGCAGGCAGAGCTCACTTCGCAGCAGAACAATGTAAGCACACTTACTGAGAAAAAAGAAGCTGCTCAGAGCAAGGCAGATGAAGCCAAGAAGACTTACACCTCGGCGGCTGAGACTTATAACAGTGCAGCAGAGGATCACAACAGTGCTGCAAGTGTAGTGCGCTATCTCGGAAAGGCTCTCGGCAAGGACACCTCCGGTTTCAGCGGCGCACAGAAAGTAACTGCGGACATTCAGGAACAGGAAGAAGCTCCTGAGGAAAATGTTCAGCAGCCTGAAAGCGATAATCTGCCGGCAGATATGCCTGATAGTATGCCGGAAAGTATGCAGGGAGAACGTCCCGCAGCGGACTTCAATTTCGAGGATAAGGACAGCGGTGAGCGCAAGGCTCCCTCGTCAGGTATGCCGCAGGGGGAGGACGAAAAACAGTCCTCCGGCAGCGAAAAGACAGCTCCGGCAGAGCAGAAGGAACCAGCTTCCGCTGATACTCAGACAGCAAAGGTCACAGCGGATAAAAATGATAAAACTGAGAGCAAAGAGGTCACGGCAAACAGCAGCTCTTCCGAGCTGAATGACCTTTACGAGACTGCACTTTCAGAGTACAACACACAGAATGAAAAACTGAAAAAGGCTGAGACTGCTATGCAGGAAGCCGAGAAGAATTACAACGAGCTTGCGAAGGAGCTTTCTGAATGCAGCAGCGAGCTGAAAGAAGCACAGAACGCAGTTTCCTCTCTTAATAAGGAGATAAGCAGTCTGAATACTGCGCTTTCAAAGGCGAAGAGCAATATCAGCAAGCTGCGTTCAGAGTACAACTCGCTTCAGGCTTCTTATGAAGCCGACAAGCTCGAACTGAAAAACAAACTCGATACCGATACCGCTTCCAGTGAGAATGCAGAATATCATTATCAGATAACCTGTTCAACACTCGACAAGGAGCTCGAAGAAAAGCAGACTGCTTATGACACAGCGCAGGAAAACCTCCGCATATTCAGCGAGGATCTCGCAGACGGCAATATCTGTGCAAAGCAGGACGGTACGATCTATTCGTTGAGCTGTCAGGAGGGGAGGAGCATTAACACAAATTCCCCCTACGTTTACTACGTTGATGAGAGCCGGTACAGCACAACGGTCGAGGTGGATCAGAACGATGTTACAAAGATAAACATCGGCGATGACGCTGCGATCTACTCATCAGAAACTGGCATCGTCACCGGCAAGATAACAGCGATCTCTGCCGGAACTTCAACATCACTCGCAGATGTCCGCTTCAATGTAACCGTAACGGCTGACGAGGGCGCAAGCCTCTATGTCGGACAGTCCGTAAACGTTTACTTCAACTACGGTGATATTAAAACAGGAGACTTTTCTGATTTTACCGGAGGCAAAGACTCAAGCGGCGGACGTCCCGATTTCAGCGGCGGTATGCCGGAGGGCTTTGATCCGTCGAATATCCCTGATTTCAGAAGCAGAAAGGATGATTGATATGAAGAAGATTATTGCAGGCACTTCCGCACTTGTACTTGCAGGCGGCGGTGTACTGGGCTACAACATATATCAGAAGAATTCACAGAGCAGTGCTGCACCCGTGATAAAGGAAGTGACAGTTTCAAGAGGAAATGTCACCGCGGGAGTAACAGAAAGTGCAGCTGTCAGCGTTGAGTCGCTTGAACAGAACTACGATCTTGTGCTCACGTCAACGAGCGTTTCTGCTTCGGTCGAGAGCGGAAGCTCTGCTCCGGGAAGCAGCTCTGTACCGGGCGGAAATTCAGCTCCGGGCGGAATGAGTATGGGCAGTATGATGGGCAGCGGTATGGCTGGCGGCGGAAGCTCTTCCGTCAGCAAGAGCTCAAAGAGCGGAAGCAGCGGCTCGACAAGTGTTTCGACAAAGTCCGAGTCCTCGGCGGTCGCACTCGTTGTTGACAAGGTCCTCGTCACAGAGGGACAGAATGTCAAAGCCGGCGATGTGCTTATGACTATCACTCAGGAGAGTCTGGACGAAGCGCGTTCATCCCTAACAAAGGCAGTCGAGGACGCAGAGCTTGCTCTCCGTCAGGCGCAGATAGAGGAGAGCGAGACCAGCCTTTCAGCAAAGTACGACTACGATAAGCGTATTGCTGAGGGAAAGAACGCACAGTCCGTCTATAACGCGGCTCTTGAGGAGATCGCTCAGAATATCAGCGGACTTCAGAGCCAGATCGAAGATATAAACGCTCAGATCGCAGACTGTACCGATGAAAAGCAGCTCACACAGCTCAAGAGTCAGCTTGAGTCTCTCCAGTCTCAGCTCACCTCTGCTGAGAGCTCCCGTTCCGCAGACGAGCTCGCAGCAAAGCAGACATACGAGGAAGCCTGTATGTACTATGAGAGCGCTCAGGACCTCTATGATGTATCCGTGAGCGGAGTCGGTTCGGCAACAGAGGAAGCACAGGACGCAGTTGATGCAGCCAAGGCTGATCTGAAAGCGTTTGAGGAATACGTTTCCGACGGAAAGATACTTGCCGAATACAGCGGTACTATCACGGGCGTAGGCTACTCGTCCGGAGATACTCTTTCGTCAGACACTGCGATCGCGAGCTTTGCAGACGCTGAAAGCATAACCGTTACTGTAAATGTGACCGAGGACGATATAGCAGCCGTTCATCTCGAGGACGCTGTGGACATCAGCTTCCTTTCATATCCTGATGATATGTTCAGCGGATATGTTTCGGAGATAGGTTCCTCTTCAACGAGCGGCAATTCCTCGACCGTAAGCTACCCTGTCACAGTTGTGGTAACGAGCGTTCCGGAAACCCTTCTTTCAGGTATGACTGCTAACGTCACATTTATCTCAAAGCAGGTCAAGGACGTGCTCTGTGTTTCAAACAAGGCAGTAAATACAGACGGCTCAGTGAGCTATGTATGGCGTAAGAGCGATGACGGCGGCGAAGAAAAGGTCGATGTCAGAGTAGGCTTCTCAAATGGCAGCATAGCTGAGATAGAAGGCGTGTCTGAGGGCGATACACTTCTGATAAAAGGTAAGGTGTCCTGATATGCGCTTTTCGGAGATATTAAATCTTGTAAAACTCAATCTTATACAGAATAAATTCAAGGTGCTGCTCACCTCGATAGGAATAATCGTCGGAGCGGCAACGATAGTAAGCGTTATCGCTATCGGAAAAGGCGGCAAGGCAGATGTTGCAGACCAGTTCCGCAATCTCAATGCCGGAGCACTCGACATCAGCTATGAGCAGTCGCAGAAGAGCAGCGGTTCTCCGTTCGGGAGCGGTTCGTCCGGCTCTTCAAAGGAGAGCGGCAGACCGAGCTTCTCTTCCGGCAGCTTCACTCCTCCCAGCGGCGGAGGTATGCCGGATCTCTCCTCAATGAAGAGCGGCGGCAGCCAGTCCGGCGGAAAAGGCGGCAGCTTCCCGGCAGGCTTCGGCGGATTTTCCTTCGGCGATACTAACGTAAAAAACAAGGAGCGGATAACACTCACGACCGACGATATGGACGATATTACGGCTTCTGTTCCGGGACTGAGCGACGCTACCATTTCATATACGACCAAGCAGAATATCTATGGCGGAAATATTGAGGAGTCGGAGTCCTATACTATTGCAGGAACTCTTTCAAACTACGCAGATCTCAGCAACCTCTCGATGCTTTTTGGCGACTACCTTACGGACGAGGACAATGAGAACAAGAACAAGGTATGCGTGATCGGATATACGGCTGCAAAGAAGATCTTCGGCAGTGTTGAGGACGCATATGACAGCATTGTCTACATTGATGACCGTCCGTACACAGTCGGCGGAGTGCTTGACGAGCAGGGCTCTGTCGAAGCAGGAATAAGTGCTGATGAAGCGATATTTATTCCATATGCGACAGGCATAAAGTACCTCACCGGCAGCGACATCAGTCCGACTATCACAGTCATTGCTGAGGACGTAAACAACATCAGTACAGTCACTGAAAACGTGAGAAATGCACTTGCTGTCAGCTATCCCAATGCTGAGTTTACGATTTCAGACGCAGGCAGCAAAATGGAAGCTGCAAACAAGTCTAACAAGACACTCACACTTATGCTTGCGGCTATGGCATCTATCGTGTTCATTATCGGCGGCATAGGTATTATGAATGTACTCTTTGTCTCAGTCAAGGAGCGAACTCAGGAGATAGGCATACTCAAGGCTATCGGCGGTTCGAGGAAGGATATTCTCATAGAATTTATGATGGAAGCCTGCTGTATAAGCCTTATCGGCGGAATTATCGGAATTGCGCTGAGCTTTGGAGTAAGTCCGGTCATTTCCGGTTTTAACATAAGAATGGAAATGTCTATGGCAGGAGCACTTACAGCGTTGGGATTTTCAGTTGCTACCGGAACTGTATTCGGTTTCTATCCGGCGTGGAAGGCTTCGAGACTCGTGCCTGTTGAGGCACTTTCGAGTGAATGATAAAATATGAAGAGGAGTAATGATATGAAAAAACAGCTTATTGCAGCAGCTCTTATAACAGCAATGTTTGCATCACTTGCATCGTGCGGAAAGAGTTCAAAGGCTGCTGATACGAATTATATTTACGGAAAAATAGACTCGATTTCCGGCAACGATGTCGTTCTGCTGCTCGCAGAAGAGAATACTGATAATACAGGCGCTGAGAATGACGAAGAAGAGACCGGTACTTCTGAGAAGAAGTCTTCCGTAAAACATTCAGGCAGAAATAAAGGCGAGAAGCCGGAGGGCTTTTCAAGACCTGAGAACGGTGAGAAGCCTGAACGTGGCGGAAATAACAGCAAGTACACTCTTACAGGTGAACAGGAAGAGGTCCGTATCCCTGTCGGAACAGATGTTACCACAAGTGACGGCGTAAAGACCGATTTTGACGCTCTTAAAGCCGGAAACATCATAAAGTGCAGCGTCGAAAAGGACAGCGACGGCAAGGACGTTGTTAAAGAAGTTTGGATAGTTGAGTAATGAGGTGAGCGTATGTCAGCAGAACAGATAATATCAATGCAGCAGGTGCGCAAGAGTTACAAAATGGGAGCTGAGCAGCTGAACGTCCTCAAGGGGATAGATTTCACGGTCAACAAGGGCGAGTTTACGGCTATACTGGGACCGTCGGGCTCCGGAAAATCAACGCTTATGAATATCATCGGCTGTATGGATACTCTCGACAGCGGCTCATATTCCCTCAACGGCATTCCGATACACAATACCAAGGAGCGTGAGCTCACGAAGATAAGAAACCACGAGATAGGCTTCATCTTTCAGAATTACCACCTGATACCGACATACACAGTGATACAGAATATCATAATGCCGCTGCTAATGCGCGGTCAGGACAGAAGATCAGCCGAAAAGGACTGCGGCGAGATCATCGAGATGCTCGGACTCTCTGAACGCATACACCACAAACCGTCAGAGCTTTCAGGCGGTCAGCGTCAGAGAGTTGCGATCGCCCGCGCACTGTGCAGCAATCCCTCACTGCTGCTTGCAGATGAACCTACCGGCGCTCTCGATCAGAACAGCGGTACAGAGGTTCTTAAGCTCTTTAAAAAGCTCCACGAAATGGGAAATACTATCGTTATGATAACTCATGATCTCAATGTTGCTCAGTGGGCTGAAAGGACCGTTCGTATCGTGGATGGAGAAATGTTTGAAGAAACAGCGTAAATAAAAACAGGTCTCAATAAGAGACCGGTTTTGTGTTTGTATCTCAACGAGAAAACTCCCCGCGAGGGGGAGTTTTCTGCTAAAAGGAATGTTTAAGACTCGAAGGAAGTAATAAGTCCGAGCTTGAATTTTTGTATCAGGAGTGCGTCTTCATTGGTGAGACCTTTCTTGCCATCGACATCGGCGTTGATCTCGCCCTGAGGCTTGATGCTGAGTTCTGATTTGCCCTGAGCGTACTTGTCGGGGTTGGTAGCTACCTGCATTACGAGAACAGCGTCAGCGATGTTTACCTGACCGTCGCAGTTAGCATCGCCTTTTTTAAGTTCTGTTTCTGATGTCGGAACATACTCCTCAAATACGACGGTCGCCCTCTGCAGGAACTGATCGCTTGCTGATTTCTCAACAGCGTCCCAGCTTTCTCTTGTGCCGTAGAATGTTATCGTTGCAGTTCCTTTAGCATCGGAGAAGCCGTAGCTATCTATGCTCTTTAATTTTTCGGAGAGCTTGAGTGATGTCAGCTTATCGCAATAGGCGAAAGCCATGCTTTCAATAGCTGTAGCACCCTTTGCTTCGACTGATGTCAGATTTGAGCAATAAAAGAATGTATTGTCTGATATCTTGTACACGCCTTCCGGATAAATCACGGAAGTTATATCCATATTTCGTGCAAACGCACTTGCAGCGACATATTTGACTTCGGAAGGGATTACAACATCTCCCTTTGCGTCCTGCGCGTCGATCAGAGAGCCGTTTACTATAACAAGAGGTCCATTTTTACGCTGCTCTTCGATCCATGGTGTACCGTCGAAAACCTTTGAAGAAAACTCGACCACACGATCGGGAAATTCTACTGTCGAGAGAGACTTGCAGTATTCAAAAGCGCGTATACCAACAGTTTTCAGGTTAGCCGGTAATTTTACAGATTTCAGCTTCGTACACATATTGAAAGCGTAGTTTCCTATATCAGTAACAGAATTCGGTATAGTTACGTTTTCTAATGACGAGTATCCGCAAAAAGCGTTCATATGTATCGCGGTTACGGGAACGCCTTCAATGGTATCCGGTATCTCTATTGAAGTTGCTGACAGATCGCCGCCGCTGATCTCAACATGGTCGGAATATTTCATATATTTCAGAGTTCCTTCCGTACCAGTGGTATAAGCCTCTTCTGCGTTTGCCGAGATAGGTGCCGCCGAAAGCATAGTTCCCTGAAGCGCAGAAACAGCTCCAGTCGTGAGAGTGAATGCTGCTGCAAAAGCGGTGAGTTTCATTAATGCTTTTTTAGTGGTCATAAATACCCCTCCTTAGTTGTTTCTCCATAAATGTATTCTTGGAAGCTTCTTGATTGTTCCGGCGGCAAATAATCGAGCAGTTTTCCTGCGCTTTTATAGCTCTGCATCTTCCGCAGAATGGGAAGCTATAAGGATATTACGCTCAGAACTTCTTTCAGGTATACATTAATGGTATTGTCGTAGCAGCACGGACATATCGTATATATAATAACGCAAAAACAGTGCAGCTATATTCATCCGCTGATAAAGCTTCTGAATCTGTTGATACCGGACTCGTAACTATATTCTATTCCTGAAGAATAGTTCTTAACTATCGAAGCAGAGATCTGATCACCGTCAGTGACAGGATCAAACCTTTCGCCTCCGTAAGTAACCTCAATATTTGAACTTCCATCAGATTCCGAGATCTCGATAGTTATGTATATAGGGAAAACATTCTCACGTACAGAAATTCCTTGCATAACTATCTCTTCAAAAACAAGTACAAGATTTCTGACCATTTTTGGAGACAGCATATTCCTCCTGCCGAAGTTCTCGATTTCAGAGGAATGACCGATAAAATCAAAGTCTGCATTTCCCACAGTCAGCCTGAGCTGTTTCAGACGTTTTATGAACATTCTCGTTTTTTCCTTTTCAGGCGAACCGAATATTTTGTCGGCCGTTCCTTCTTCATAGATACCACCCTCGTCCATATAGAACACCCTCGTCGATACATCACGGGCAAATCTCATTTCGTGGGTGACTATTAGCATTGTCATACCATCTTTGGCAAGAGAGCGGATTACCTGCAAAACCTCGCTGACCATAGTCGGATCAAGGGCGGAAGTAGGCTCATCAAAAAGTATCACATCCGGCTTCATAGCTATCGCTCTTGCTATCGCCACACGCTGTTTCTGACCGCCGGAGAGCTCGTCCGGAAAATTGTATGCCTTTTCGGAAAGTCCGACCTTTTTCAGCAGTTCCATACCTTCTCTGAAAGCGTCCTGCTTCTTCATTTTAAGCAGATCAACGGGACCAGCCATAATGTTACCGATAACATTGAGGTTGTTGAACAGATTGAACGACTGGAAGACCATTCCCATTTTTTGTCTGACATTCCTCATTTTACACTTTGATGAGGTAATGTCTTCTCCGTTAAATATCACCTTACCGGAAGTAGGAGCCTCAAGCTGATTAAGACACCTGAGCAGAGTTGACTTTCCTGTTCCGGAAGGACCGATGACGGATATGACATCGCCCTTGTTTATCTCGGCACATACGTCTTTGAGCGGTGTGACATTCGGATATTCTTTTCTGAGATGCTCTATCTTTATCATACTCATTTTTTCAACGCTCCTTTCGCAGTCCTCTTTCTTCTTTTCGGATCGATCTGTTTAAGCAGCAAGTTAAGCAGTATTGATATTATCCATGCAAGAATAAAGTAAATCACAGCCGTAAAGATAAGTGGGAAGAAAGCCTCATATGTACGGCTTCTGATGATGTCTGCCATCTTGTTCAGATCCTGTACTGCAATATATCCGACGATTGAGGTGTTCTTGAGAAGTGAGATGACCTCACCGCGATACACGGGAAGTGATCTCACAGCAGCCTGTGGAAATACGAATCTGAAAAACGTCTGATACTCGGAATAGCCGAGCGCAAGTGCAGCTTCACGCTGACCTTTATCGACGCTTTCTATTCCTGAGCGCAATATCTCGGAAGCATATGCGCTGAAATTGAGTGAGAAGCCAATTATCGCCACACGTTCCGCCGTGATGTCAGATTTTTCAAAAATTATATAGTACATTATCATCAGCAGAACTACTATCGGAGTTCCCTGTATCAGTTTGACATAGAGATTGCATATGCCGCCTGCAAGGATACTGTCAGTTCGTCTGAACAGGCATATAAGAAATGCGAGCACAGTTCCGAACAGAACGGACATAAAAGTGATAAAGCAGGTAGTTTTTGTGCCGCGGATTATCAGCTTATACCTGTCCTCACGGATGAAGTTCTTGTTAAAACTGTCTTTAAGAGAAGAAAGCCATGAACTGCTGTCTCCTGTATCATTATCCTGCACCATAAAAGCGATATTTGCAGTATATATCGGATCGGAGAAATCTATTTTCTCCTTTCTTCTTCAGTAACATTCAGATTTGCGAATATACAGTCTATCTCATTTGAATTTGCAGCTGTAATGATACCGGAATAATTGTATACCCTGTATTCTATATCTGCATTGATATAAGCGGCAAATCGTTTTGAAAGCTCAATATCAAAGCCGGAAAGTTCACCGTTCATATAGAAACTGTACGGTTCAACAATACCTGTTGTGCCAACGACTATCTTCATATCAGGAGATTCGGGTTTGGGGATATCAGGCTCTTCATAGTTTTTTTCAACTATCCACCTGTTGTTCATTTCGTCCAGCGTACCGTCAGACTTCAGCATATTCAGAAAACCGTTGAGTTTTGTTGTCAGGTCAGGTATGGATGTCTTGCGGGATATTCCCACAGCTACATTGACCGGTTCGCCAAGATCTTTGCCGAGGAGCTTTACTCCGGAAAGTCCGTTTTCGATCGCAGTTTCCATTTGCTTTCTGTCATATATATAAGCATCTATTTTTCCGAGCTTTACAGCCTCATACGCTGAAATGTTATCATCAAACATCAGGAGTTTTGCATTCGGCAGATACTTTTCAGCAGCAAGCATACCAGAAGAACCAGTTGCCACACCAAGTGTATACGACGGATCATTCATTTGCAGAGGATCAATATCTGAGCTGATCTCGTCTGCCCTCAGAACGAGCATAGAACCGCCGTTGTAAATAGTATCAGTGAAATACATATTTTCTTTTCTCTCTTCAGTAACAGAAACAGGTCCGATCAGAACATCATATTTTCCTGTACCCAAGCCGGCAAAGCAGGCAGCAGCATTTCCGTATTCAAATTCGAGACTGTACCCGTATTTCTCGGCAAATATATTTATAAGATCAACTGCGTAGCCAACAGGGGCGTCATTATTTAAGTAGGTAAACGGCGGTACATCAGGAAGCAGCGATACCTTTATCGTTCCGTTTTCGCCGGTCAGATCATATTTTTCAGATGTAGTCTCCGGATCACTGCTTCCTGTCCACTTATCCTTTAATTGTTCCAGTTCACCGTTTTCTTTCATTTCTGTGAGCATTTTATTAAACTCAGAGACATATTTCTCTGATAACGGATTTGCCTTTGTGAAAGCAAAACTGTAATCGTCTTCGATCAAGGGCTTCTTCAGGTATGATACGCTGCTGTTCTCTATGCGGAGCCTCCTTGCGACAGGCTCGTCTTCAAGAAATGCGTCGATCTTATTGCTTACGAGTGCGGCAGTAAGGTCGCCGGTGCTGTCATAGTAATAATACTCACTGTCAGGAAATAATGTGAAACTCGCTTCTTCAAAAGCTGAGGAAGTCTTGATGCCGATCTTCTTTCCGTTATAGTCAGTATAGTCAGTAACCTTATCTGAATAGGATGAGGCACCGCTATGTTTGCTGCTGAATAGAATATTCACAGCGACAAAAGCTGAAAAAGCAAGTATAACTGCAATTATTATGATATCTGTCCGTTTGATCCTTGTCATGACCTTCCCTCCTTCAGCATTATTTGTCATTTAGAATAATGTCTGTTCAGCAAGTCTTTCTCATAGTTTTCCTCTTTATCAAAGACTCGCTCAACCTGCTCGTATATCAATGTAAACTCTGACGGTGATGCTTAAAAACTTAGTGTTTTCTCTTCCTTACTGCAAAGGCAGCTCCGCTTAAGGCTGCGATAAATGCTATCGGCATTGCAACACCGCTGTCGCCGGTCTTGGGACTGTCAGAATTGTCGCCTGACTGTATTGCTGGCGATGTTGTAGATGTGGCAGTATTGTTTGCAGCAGCAGTGATCTCAGTAGTATTGCTGGTCTCAGAAGTTGTTTCGTTTGTTTCGGCAGTAGCAGTGACAGTCGTATCGCTTGTTGTATCTGTCTCTTCAGGAGCACTTGCGTAGCTCAGTCCATAGCCTGTGCCATAAAGTATCTCGTCTGTGTACTCAGACTTATCATTGACGCCGTAAACATCAACGGGCAGCTTGCCTGTGGGGGAATTACCTCCCAATATCGTTATCAGAGCCGCAGGATAATTCACGCCGTATGCAGGATTTTCCTGACCGTCAACCGGGAGCGCGTTCATACCGTTTGCACAGTATGCAGCAACGATAGCGTCTGCTGACTGGAAACGCGCAACATCATAAGGGATATTTGCGCTGAGGAATATGACCTTCTTACCGTTTGCATGGGCAAGTTCGATAAGGTCATCGGCAAATTTCGCCTGCCAGCCGCGTGCTTCGTTGTTCTTATCAAGGTTTGCAGCACTGTACATCTCATATGCAAGTATCACGACATCACTGTTTTTGATATTTTCCTCAAATTCAGACGCATCGTGATTTCTTAGCAATATGCAGTCGGCAGTAACAGTGTCAGGTACCAATCCATCTTTTTTCAGTCTGTCAAGAGCAAAGTGAATAGTGTTTTCAACATTGGCGTAAGGATAGAAGTATGCTACCCTGCTGTTATCATTCAGCTTCAGCGGCAGAATATCGTCGTCATTCTTCACTAAGGTAACACCCTTTTCCGCTATCTGCAAAGCCTTTTCTCTGTTTTCAGCAGAGCCCACTATCTTCATAGCATTCTCAGTGCTGGGAGCTTCATAGTCGAGAACGCCTCTGTTCTGCTTCATAGTAAGTATTCTTGTAACGGACTTGTCTATGCTCTCCGCTGAGATCTCTCCATCTTCGACTCTCTTTGCAATATCCGCTACATATTTTTCCATTTTTGCGATGTCCTCGCTGTTCTGGACATACATCGGTTCAAGCATAATATCAACATCTGCGTTGATAGCAAGGACAGCGGCGTCAACATTGTCAAAGTTTTTCTGGATAGCGTCCATCATCATTGAATCGGTGGTAACAACGCCGTCATAGCCGAGATCGTTTCTGAGAATACCAGTTATCATCGTCTTTGAGAGCGTAGCAGGAAGGCTGACCTTCTCGCCGCTCGAAGTTGAGATATATGTACCTGTCTCTATCTGCGGGAACTGTATATGAGCAGTCATTATCATATCCGTACTATTGAGAACTTCTTCGGTGTACGGCTTCAGCTCCAGAGCCTTTATCTCGTCATAGCTTTTATTAATGAGCGGCAGACCAACGTGGCTGTCGGTAGCGGTATCGCCGTGTCCGGGAAAGTGCTTGCAGGTAGTGATAACTCCCTCGCTTTGCAGTCCCTTGATGTACTGTGTTCCCATCTGACTGACTATATCGGGATCAGAAGAGAACGAGCGTACATTGATCACCGGATTGGAGGGATTGTTGTTTACGTCCAGCACAGGTGCCAAGTCGGTATTAATGCCGACAGCCTTTATCTCGCTGCCGATTATTTTAGCGTTCTCGAATGCGAGGGCTGGATCGTTCGCTGCACCAAGAGCCATATTTCCACAGGTAGGAGTGCCCGTACCGAGACGATAAATTGAACCGCCTTCCTGATCGGCACTTATCAGCATAGGGATACCGCATCTGCTGCTGAGAGCGGCCTGCTGTATCTCGTTTGTGAGTTTGACACTCTGGTCAGTCGTCTGGATATTATCTGCAAACAGACAAATTCCTGCAAAGTTGTGAGCTTGAATGAACTGCGTTAACTCGTCGTTGAGGGAGGTTACGCTTGTAGTTCCGTCACTGCCGTCAGACCACGGGCGTAATGACAGCATTATCATCTGCTCAATTTTCTCCTGTGTAGTCATTTCTGCGACCATCTGCTCAACGCCTGAACTGCTGCTTTCTTCTGCTGCTAAAGCTGCCGTTCCTGCTGTTGGGATAGCCATTGCCGCTGCACTTAACATTGCTAATAAAGTTCTTAGTTTTTTCATATTCTTCTCCTTTGGTGAAAATTGGCGGATATTCGTATGTTATGCGTATTATTCTCTGTTGTCCTTTAAGTATCTTATTCACTCTGCGCCTGAGTATCAGCAGCGAGCCGAAACAGCAGACACATACGACAGCTGCCGTTACATCGGCATCAAGATAGCAGAACACAACACAGCACTGATATTTCCGTTTTTCCTTGTTTATGAAATATTACTCATAACCCCACCTCTTTGAAGATACTTGCTGCAAAAAGGAGCAAATATTGCATATCTTATTTTAACATAATAATTGTAGATTTGTGTTAAGATTTTGTTAATATTTCCTTTAGAAATGCGCTAAGCTCATACAATTAGCAAAAACCACATCCGGTTATGTAGTAAGTATTGCAGATTTTATTGTAAATTCTTGTAATGATTACAGTTCTATGGGCTATCATATTATCTGGAAAGATGAAGAGTATGTTTTTGATTTGTCGGGGAATATATCAAGGGACGAGCTGCTTGATATATGCAGGCAAATAAATGCAGGATAATGAGCGGTGTAAAGCGGTCTTGTATTTTTAATTGCGCTATGATAGTGAAAAAATAACCGTTCTCAAAATGTGGGAACGGTTTTGTTGTCTTATAGATGTTTTACTTGAAATACTTGCACTATGATAGTGCAAGTATTAATATAATGTTAAAGGCTTCACATTTAGTGAAGCCCTTTTTATTGGTTGTTTTTTCTGTATTTTGATGGTGAAACACAAGCGTACTTCTGAAAGACTTTTGAAAAATGTGCGTAGTCTGTATATCCGCATTTCTCAGCCACCTCGATGGCAGACAGCTCAGTAGTGGACAGGAGATGTTTGGCGTATTCCATTCGGCCGGTGAGGATATCCTTCGTGCAGGGTATCCCGTATTGCTGTTTGTACAGCCTTTGAAAATGGGAAACCGATAGATTCAAGGTTTGTGCTATCTGAGGGATATTCCAGTCGGCAAAGGGCGTTTCGTATATCTGTTTGCGTATACCTTCAAGCTCTTTTTTATACTGCGAACGAGTGCTCCGAACATCAGGATTAGAGCAGCTTTTTATCTGCATAAAGACGGCATTCATAAGATAGCGAAGAGTTGTTTCTTTTTCGGAATTATTCGACTCGAAAACCTCTACACATATTCTTATCAGTTCGGAAACAACATCAGAATCGAGCTTGATCGGTACATTATGCTCTATGCCAAGGGAGTCAAGAAATGCGGCATCCTCGTCCTCCAGGTCGAATCTGATCCAGTCGTCAATATATTCTACGCCAACACCGTACAAAGCGTGAGGATAGCAGCTTTCAACAACAAAAATAGTGTTTTCTTCTACATCAAAAATATTACTTCCCATACCTATGCGTGCTTTTGACTGAACAAGAATGATCTGCATACCATGTATCCCGTTTGGGCGTTCCTTGTTAAAATCGGGAGCGTGTCTTGTATGCCAGCCGGACATATATGCCTTCATAGTTTCCCTCCCTGTGGTGTTATTCTATAAGTATTATACAGTGTTTTTTTTATGGTGTCAATAAATATCTGCAATAAAAAGACAAGTTTATGATAGAAAAAAACATTGAAAAACCACAGTTTAAGTGTTACTATTTTATTAACAAACGAGAACGCAACACTTAAACCATTAATCAAACGGAGGGAATTGCAAATGAGCAGAAGACTAAAAAAACTTGCTGTAATTGCGGCATCAATGGTGATTGCTGCAACATCAAACGAAGGTGTGCTCAGCAGCGTAAAAGCGGATGCTGCATATGGTGTCGGCGGCAACGGAAAGGCTGTAATGGAGTACCTTGACAGAGGCATCTATGCCGTAAAGAACGGAAACGGTATGTTTGTCAGCTGGCGTTATAATGCGAATGATGCAGACAATGCGGAGTTCAGGCTATATCGCGATGACAAGGTCATCTATACCGGCAAATCCAACGATGCCACCTCTTTTCAGGACAATGGCGGTACCGTTAATTCAAAGTACCGCGTTGACTGCGTCGCAGGCGGAAAGGTAGTGAACTCTCAGACCTGTAAATTCAAATCAGGAACTAATTATTTTGACATTAAGCTTAACCGTCCAGGAAACCAGTATTCGCCCAACGACTGCTGCGTAGGAGACGTTGACGGCGACGGACAGTATGAGATCTTCCTCAAATGGGATCCATCAAACCAGAAGGACAACTCCCAGGAGGGAAAGACAGATAATGTATATATCGACTGCTATGCTCTCGAAGGCACGCAGCTCTGGAGAGTTGACCTCGGCAGAAATATCAGAGCCGGTCAGCACTACACCCAGATGTGTGTTGCTGACTTCGACTGCGACGGCAAGGCAGAGCTTATCACCAAGACCGCAGACGGAACGAAGGACGGAAAAGGCAAGGTCATTGGTGACGGTTCCAAGGACTACAGAAACGGAAAGGGATATATCCTTGACGGTCCGGAGTATATGACACTCTTTGACGGACAGACCGGTGCTGCTCTCGATACTATTGACTTTCCCGTGCCCAGAGGCAAGGTTAGTGACTGGGGTGACAATTACGGCAACCGTGTTGACCGTATGAACAGCGGTATCGCCTACCTGGATGGTGTTCATCCATCAGCTATCTACGGCAGAGGATACTACACAAGACTTACTTGGTCTGCTGTTGATGTAAAAAACAAGAAACTGGTCAAAAGATGGGTGTATGACTCAACTTTCAACAGGAGCACAAAGGGCTGGGGCTGTGGTAACCATAATGTAATGGTAGCGGACTGCGACAACGACGGAAAGCAGGAAGTATTTACCGGTGCAAATTGTATCGATGATAACGGCAAGCTTCTCTGGTCAACGGGCGACCTTCACGGCGATGCTATGCATATAGGCGATTTTATCCCTGAGAGTGAAGGCCTTGAGGTGTTTGAGTGCCATGAGGATAAGCCCTACGGCGAGACCTGCTATGACGCTAAGACGGGAAAAAAGCTCTTCCACATAAACAATACAAAGGACACAGGACGCTGCGTAGCAGATAATGTATGGGCAGGCAATAAGGGCGCTGAGTTCTGGGGAGCTGCTGACGGCAATGTCTATGACAGCAGAGGAAAGAAAATTGCTGGTTCAAAGCCGGCTCAGAACTTCCTTATATACTGGGACGGCGATCTCGAGCGTGAGATCCTTGACGGCACTAAAGTATCAAAAATGACCGGGGCAGGTACATATAAAAACATATTTACAGCCTCAGGCTGCGGTTCTAATAACGGCACAAAGAATAATCCGAGTTTAACAGTTGACCTTTTCGGCGATTGGCGTGAGGAGCTTATCCTCAGGACTGATGACAACTCCAAACTGCGCGTATGGTGTACAACAGAAACAACAAAGGTCCGTCTTACAACGCTCATGCACGATATGCAGTACAGAATGCAGAACGGTTGTCAGCAGAGCGCATACAATCAGCCGCCTCATGTCAGCTATTACCTCGGCAGCGATGCACCGCTACCGGAAAGACCAAATATACTTCTTAACAATAAACCTCAGGACACGAATATTCCTGAAGATGTGACAGAGACTGCCACAACAACTGCTGTTACTACCACATCAGTATTTCCAGAGAAAGCTGATACATACAGCCGGAAGTTCGATCTCGGAGCTAATGCGGCAAACGGATATACTTCCGTGAAGGCATCTGATAAGTATGATAAGAGTAAGGGCTACGGCTTCTCGGGAAATGACGTCAGGGATGTTGCTGCAGCCGGCAGGAACGAGCTCAGTGACGCTGTTCAATTCATGGGAAATACTACATTCAATGCAGATGTTCCCAATGGACTCTATAAGGTAAAGGTAACTCTTGGCAACACAGTCCGCACAAGCATATATATGGAGAATATGCTCCAGATAGTCAATATGACAGGAAATAATGCTGTTGATGAGATCATTCTCCCTGTTACTGACGGTCAGCTCAATATTCGTGCGGCAGCCGGCAAAGAAGGAAATGCCTACTCTATCAGTGCGGTCGAGATAAACAAGATATCAGACAGCCTTGTGATGCCATCAACAATTTGGCTTTGTGGCGATTCTACGGTATGCAATTATTATCCTGTTGATTCAAGCAGTCAGGCAGGCTGGGGACAGATGCTCGGCAAGCATATTGACAGCGGATGGTACATAAGAAATATGGCAGCCAGCGGCGAATACGCAAAGGGGTTCGTGGAACACGGAAACTTCGAGTGTATAGAAAAATACGGCAAGAGCGGCGATGTCTTCGTCATCTCTATCGGCATCAATGACGGAAAATACTACAAGGGCGACGAATATAAAAAAATCGTTTCTGATATGGTAAAAAGAGCAAAGGCTAAGGGTATGGATGTTATCCTTATCAAGCAGCAGGGCAGAAAGGGCGATTATTCACTCTCACCGCTGCTAAAGAGCAGATACTTTGCTTCGGAGCTTGATCAGATCGCCTCGGAGCAGAATTGTCAGGTAATTGACCTGTTTACACTCTGGCAGGACTACTGCATATCGATCGGAGCTGCAAATGCGGATGCAATGTATATAGATAATGTTCATCCCAACCGTGCAGGTGCAGATAAACTGGCAGAACTGGTTGCTTCAAAGTTCACACATTCTCCTCACATCGGAACTGATGATGTGATAAAGAGGCCTGCATCAGATATTATCGACGGTCAGGTATATACTTTCAAAAATGCCGGCAGCGGAATGTATCTGTTCGCGGAGAACGCAGATGCTGCAAACGGAACAAATGTCGGACAGGCTGTTTCAAACGGAAAGCAAGCGCAGTTCAAAGCGGTAGCAGCGGGCGACGGTCACTTCTATCTCATTTCGCAGCTCGGCGATGGAGATTCCTACGCTCTCGATGTCAACGGCAAGAAAACCGCAGACGGTACTAATATCGAGCTTTATACGTTCAACAAGGGAGATAACCAGAAGTTCAGGTTTGATAAAAATCCGGATGGGACTTACAGCATACTTACCAAGATCACGGATGATAAGTCCGCGCTCGATGTAAGTGGGGGATCAACTAAAGCAGGTGCAAATGTCCAGCAGTATACATTCAGCGGCGGCAAAAACCAGAAATGGTATGCAGAGCTTGCCGACAGCAGTTCCAGCGGCGATGTAAATGCCGACGGAAACTTCAATATCGCAGACGTTGTGCTTATGCAGAAGTGGCTCATCGCCTTGGACGGTGCGGAGCTTGTAAACTGGAGAGCCGGTGACCTCTGTGAGGACGGAAGACTCGATATATTCGATCTCGTTATGATGAAACGGGCGTTATTCAGAAAATGAACACTCTCTATCTGCACTGTCAGAGGGTGAAATAAATGGTCAGAAATGTAAGGGACAGATCAGATACCGCACTCTAATGTCAGGGTGCGGTATTACTTTAGTGTTTTATTTTCAAGGATAAGAATTCTGTTTCATCTACAATTAGCTTTGAAAATACTGAATATAAAGAGAACACACATGAATAATATAATAAAAATGGCAGACGGTATGGTCCGGATTGCGCTATGATAGTGAAAAAATAACCGTTCTCACAGATGTGGGAACGGTTTTGTTGTTTTATATATATTTTACTTGAAATAATCCGGATAACGTTGTATAATAGCAGTATACAGGAGGAGTGGAATATGAAAAAACTAATTGCACTAATGACCACAGCAATACTTTCTGCATCTTTTATAACAAGCTGTCAACTTAAGTATTATGATCCTTACGATGAAGATAATGCCCAAAAACTTGCAATTGAATATATGAAGGAAAAGTATGACAAAGAAATAGAGGTCACAGATACTTATTGTCAAAAGCACGGCAGTGATAAATACGTTGGAGTTAAGTTTAAACTTGAAGAAACTGATAATGAATCTTCTGATGACAGCTCTTATGAAGTAAGAGTATATGGAGATAAAGATGAACATAAGCAGTATGTCAAGTGCGATAATTATATGGGAATAATATTCAGACCTTATTTGAAAAAAGAACTTAGCGGTTTGTTAGAAAAAAAGGGGATAGATGATTATTATTTAGAAATAATTACCTCAGATCAAATAGATGCAAACGATTTTAACTTCTATTTAAATGATTTTGATTTTTCTTATGATAGTAATATAATATCAGTATTGAACGACTCGTTTTTCGGCATAAAATTTGGAATATGCTTTCCTAAAAAAGAATTTGATAATATAAGCATAAACTCAATAAGATCAATATATGCTCCGCTTTTTGACGATGATTATGTTAGAATCAAAATAAAAGTATTTAGTGATGAAGATTATGAAAAGTATATTATCGGGAATGATGACTATTCAAAAAATGAACTTAAAGAGTTGAAATACGAAGAAATAGTTTTTAACAGTAAATAAGGAGGACACTATGTCAAATGAATTGTTAAACAATATTAACGAAAACGAATTGATAATGTTGGATGCACTTGCTTATTTCACGCGAAGAATTATGTATGTCGGAACAGCTAACATAAACAAGAATGACGTTGCCACCCCACAGAACAAAACTTATCTAAAAAATACTTGACAAATACTCGCGTTTGTGGCATAATAATTCAATAATGCGGATATGGCGGAATTGGCAGACGCGTATGGTTCAGCTTCCGTTACGATAGTGTAAAAAATAACCGTTCTCACGATGTGGGAACGGTTTTGTTGTTTGTATCGATTATCTTTCTCTTTACATTTTGTCAAATGCATAGCGGCAGATGCGTACCGATGAAATTTTCTCAAAAAGTGTAAGCATTTGCGGGTTTGTTCCGTATATAATAGCAGAAGGCGAAAGGAGGCGTACAGGTGGACGACATAAAGCTGGTGCATCAGCTTAACAAAAAGAATGAAAAGGCACTTGGCGTACTGATAGAACG
>CACXEJ010000053.1 GCA_902766595.1 Ruminococcus flavefaciens
CAAAGATCAGCTCGGTGAGTTTGCTCCCGACTTTGCCCATTTCAATGATGATATTCTTTTCGGAGAGAACTGGAACAACATTGATATCGACCTGAAAACACGCAGTATCATCACAGTAGTAGCCCTTATGTCTCAGGGCGTAACGGACAACTCTATCCGTTATCATATCCAGAACGCTAAGAATAACGGCGTTTCGCAGAGAGAAATGGCAGCGGTAATCACTCATGTCGCTTTTTATGCAGGCTGGCCGCACGCCTGGGCGGTATTCAATATCGCTAAAGAGGTTTATGTGGAGAACGCTCCTGCCGTTTCTGATAAGGACAAATTCCAGAGCGAGATCATGTTCCCCGTAGGTGAACCGAATCCTTACGGCGATTACTTTGTAGGTCAAAGCTATCTTGCGCCCGTTTCCACCAAGCAGATACCTATCTACAACGTAACCTTTGAGCCTGCCTGCCGTAATAACTGGCATATTCACCATGCAAAAAGCGGCGGCGGTCAGATGCTCATCTGTGTCGGCGGTAGTGGATATTATCAGGAATGGGGCAAGGAAGCGAGAGAGCTTCATGCAGGCGATATCGTGAATATCCCTGCAAATGTTAAGCACTGGCACGGTGCTGCACCCGATAGTTGGTTCTCACATCTTGCGATTGAGATCGAGGGTGAGGACGGCAGTACAGAATGGTGTGAGGCTGTTTCCGATGATGTTTACAACAAGCTGAAATAAACGGAGGTATCAGTATGGACTACATTACATTATCAAACGGCGTAAAAATGCCGCAATTGGGCTACGGCGTATTTCAGATTCCGTCAGCCGATGCAAAAACTGTCTTGTTTTTAATACATGGAACAAAGAAGATGTTAGTCGCTTGACCGACCAAGTCAGCGACCAAGATGATAAAAAATGCTCAGGAAGAATCCTGAGCATTTACATTATAATTTGATTTTTGTTAAATCCGAGATTTGTTCCTTGTTCCAGAAACTGTTTTCCCAATAAAAATATACATCTTTACGTTTTTTGAATATGCGGAATGGAACATCTGAATTATCATAAATATGGCAAATGTCGCACACTTTAAGCAATTCTGATACTATAACATTCATAACTAATCACCTTTTTTTCATTACAAAACTATTAAGGAATGTTATACTTCAAAGAAAACGGCTGAGAGCACTCACACTCTCAGCCGTCGGTCAAATTTGTGAAGTCAATAACCCTGTCGCATATCTCCAACGCGGCAGGGCGGTGTGTAACTATAACTACGGTCTTATCGGTCATATTTTTGAGGTTTTCAAGGACTTTTCTTTCGGTAGCTTCATCAAGAGCGGAAGTTGCCTCATCGAGCAGCAGTATCGGGCTGTCTGAAAATATCGCCCTTGCTATAGCAATACGCTGCATTTGTCCCTCGGAAAGACCTGTTCCGCGCTCACCGAGAAGAGTGTCAAAGCCATCGTCAAGCTCTGATACAAATTCAGCGGCACAGGCTATTTTCAGAGCATTGTTTATACGCTCGTCATCGTGAAGTCCCCTCTTATCCGCAAAGCATACGACCTCGCGGATAGTTCCGCTCATAAGCTGATTACCCTGCGGAACATATGCAAACAGGCGGTGATATTTAGCAGAAAGCTCCTCGGTATTGCCGTTTTTATCGGTTATGTATCGTCTGCCGCCGTCGAGCTTGTAAATGCACATAAGCAGCTTCAATACAGTACTTTTACCGCAGCCGCTGTGACCTGTGAACGCCACATACTGTCCCTTCCCAATTTCAATGCTGATGTCTTTCAGTACGACGGGCATAGTCTCTTTGCTGAGCTGACGAACGCTGTCGCCGGACGGATAATACGCAAACTCTGCCTTTTCCAGTCCCATAGCCTTGAAGCTGCTGCGGTAATAATCGAGAGTTTCGTCAATATCCATTGGCTGAACGTTGCTGTCATTCTCGAAATCCTCTATCTCCATAAGACGCTCCGCACTTGCAGTCATAGCGTAGAACTTCGGCAGATAGCCTGTAATATTGGCAAACGGAGACTGTATCTGCGAGATGAGCTGAGTAATAGCGGTGAGCGTGCCGTAGCTGATAGCACCTGTGAGAATGCCATAGCCGCAGTAGATAACTCCGCCGACATACATTCCCTGCATACCTGTCTGGAAGCCGATATTGCAAAAATTCGAGAAGCGTACACGCTTCATTCGCTTATCCTTGTGGTCGCACATCTTGTCAAGAGCCTCGGCTTCGGTCTGTTTTTCAGCCGCAAATGAACGTATCATCATCATGCTTCCAAGCCGTTCCTGCAAGTAAACACGGAGCTTTCCGTCGCGCTCCTGAATGATCTTATGGAGCTTTTTCAGCACCTGCGCCCAAACGGTCATAAATTCATTGTCTGACCTCAGCACCGCCCCATTCCACAACAGAGAAGCCCTTCCTTTCAAAGGTCTCAAGCTGCTGCGGTTCGATCTCCAAAGCATTCTCAAGCGGAACATATGCCATAAATATACGGCACTCGCTGTCTGGTGTCGGCGTAATGGTCATTTTTGCAGAATTCGTATAGGTATCCCCTTGGAAGGAGATGAGGTTGTACTTGTTATGCTCCATAAGCGGCAGCCAGTATACAATAAAGTCGTTCATTTCCTCTTCGGTGAGTCCCATAAATGAGAGTTTCTCTTTAAGGAAACTTTCCGTATCACAGCCTGCTACACAGAAGCCCTTTGAGAAGTCAAATCTGGTACGGCAATTCACAGCATCCCAGAAGAGATATCTGTGGTGACTATTGTCTGCCTTGTTCAGGAGCGAACCGTCCGGATATGCAACCACGTCCCAGCCGTTGTTATACTTCGGATAGGTTGAGGAGAGGTCAGCTTCTTTCAGATCAAGCTCAACGTGAACAGCGGTCTCTTCCTCGGGATAGAGGTAGATGACCGGCTTTTTGGGCGCTTCTTCAAAATAGATCACCCTTTTACCATCCGGGTCTGATATTCTGATCCAGCCATACTGTCCGTTGTATTCTGTAAACAGCCAGTTATCGTTGCCTTTCTGCACGCCCTTTTCGATCAGTCGGGTATTTTCAGGTATCTCCGCAACGGCTTTATAGCTTTCGTCCGGTCCGAGATACAGCTTCAGGCCGTCATACACAACACGGAACGGAATGCCGAATTCAAAGCGCTCATCAGGCTCAACACAGGTCGTGACCGTTTTCTTGACAAGCTCACGCTTCATCAGACACAGGTCAAAGACATTCAGCTTATTGTCATTGCAATAGTCGACCGCTTTCCAGTTTTCGAGCTGCACATCCGGTGCGGCAAGCAGCCATTTCTGAAGCAGTACCACATCGGCAACACTGAATTCGCCATCATCGTTGACATCGCCTGTCGGTGTGAATTTCAGCTTGAAAACTAACTCGTAGGAGTTGTTTTTATTTCTCACGATGCTTGATTTTTCAGGTATAATAGAGTAGTTTTTAAGTTTGCCACTCTGCTCGATATGGAATGAGTATTCACGATCTTCTGACAGATCTGCATATTGAATGATAGAAGGATTTGATTTTAGTCCGGAAACAGCAGGATTTTCAACATAGCCATCACCAATGTCACGCTCCCGGAAAAGAATATATCCGAAATCTGTATCACTGTTGTTCTGGTATATGATAGGTTCATTGGTGTCGGCATCCCAAAGTGTAACTCTGACCTGACCGGGAAGCAGCTCATTCTTTTCGTTAATCACAGTAACTTTCTTCACAATTCCGAACTGTTCCGGATATGATTCGAGAATACCATTGGTAAAAGTCACTTCAAGCTTCATACCAATATATGGTGTAACATCACTGTCGAGATATTTTGTTTCTAAAGCTATCGGCTCATCTGACTTCGGATCAGTGGGGTTTACAATAAGTGTCGTTCCGTTTATCTCAACGATCTCAACTGTCATTGTTTCGGTGAGAGTATCTGTTTGTTTTACAAGCGGCACAACAGTACAGTCGTTGTACATTGCAAAGGTGTAAATATCACCGACCTCACAGTCAAGCGGATCAACGAGAAGATGAGAACTATATGTGCTTAAACCGTAGTAATAGGATCCGTCAGCTGCATCCTTATAGCGAACGCTCCAATGTGATGAGGCGTCATAGGTCTTGCTTGTGACACTCAGGTCTTTCTTCTCCATAAGTTCGGAGCAGTTGCCGGCTTTATTCAGTTCTGCACCGTCATCAAGCGTGTAGTAATACACATGTGCATTTGCCGGATCATCTTCAGCAGGATACACCTTTGTCATAGGTGCATCTCCATCAGCAACGTAAATATCTCCGTAGTCAAGGTCTGTTGGCGCATCTTCCCACAGCACCTTATCCGCTGTATACGAACCATCAGATTCCGGGTAGATGTAGCGGAACTGTGGAATGCTTTGACCACAAGTGCCGACATAGACGAAGAAGGTCTCTTCATCAAAGGCGGTGCCTTCTGCGAGCACAGCGGACGGAGCAAGTAAGACAGAGCTATTAAACGAAAGCGGTGTGACAGCAGTCATAACTGCGATGACAGCAGCAGTCAGTCGTGTGAGCTTCATAATATTCACCTACCATTCTTCAAATCAGCAGTATTCCTACTGTATGTATTATGAAATACTGATACAGATAATTTGTATAAGCAATTATACCATATAGCTTTTGGAGTGTCAATATTTTTAGTCGATTTCACACAACTTAAAATGCTCCGGCAACTCTGAGAAGAATATAAATCAAACCGTTACAGCGACCGAACGCAAGTCATTATTATCGTTTGCGCTTCGTCAAATGTCCTGCTATTCTAATGATTTTAAGCAAAACAATATGTGGCTTAGATATAGTTTTATCACACTCCGTGATAAGTTGTTGTTATGAACTGGTATGGTAAAATAATACGCAACTGGATATATGCAGTCAGGTCAATTTCTGTTACACTGTAAAAAAACAAGAAATGAGTTTTTTGAAATGAGTGAACAGTATCAGCTGAATAAGGAACTGGCACAGATGTTAAAGGGCGGGGTTATAATGGACGTAACTACTCCCGAACAGGCAAGGATAGCACAGGAGGCAGGTGCCTGCGCTGTAATGGCGCTTGAGCATATCCCAGCGGATATACGCGCAGCAGGCGGTGTATCAAGAATGAGTGATCCTGCAATGATCCGCTCTATACAGGAAGCGGTATCTATCCCGGTAATGGCAAAATGCCGTATCGGTCACTTTGCAGAGGCACAGATACTTGAAGCAATAGAGATCGACTACATTGATGAGAGCGAGGTGCTCGTCGATGTCGATGTACTTCTTTACGTCCTTCACTGTATGCTGGTCTGTCCAATACATAAAACACATTATCGGCAATAGCAAAAGTGTATAATCAAAACACTTGAAAAACGGACGATGATTTGTTAAACTAATATTATACTAATATAACTGAGAAAAAGAACGAGCAGCGTGAACTGATGTATTACATATGATCCATTCCCGGAGGAGCAAACCATTAAGCTCCTTCGGGATATTTTTTTATTGCAAAAAAAGAAACAGCTCAGATTAGCTCTGAGCTGTCTGTTTATCAGTCGTTGAAAAGAGGTGTTGAGTAGTATCTGTCGCCGCTGTCGGGGAGCAGAGCAACGATAGTCTTGCCCTTGTTCTCAGGTCTCTTAGCAAGCTCTAAAGCAGCATAGTAAGCCGCACCTGCGGAGATACCCACAAGTATTCCCTCCTGCTTTGCGATAAGCTTTGAGATCTCGAATGCGTCCTCGTTCGCAACTGCAATGACCTCGTCATACACATCGGTATTGAGAGTCTTGGGAACAAAGCCGGCGCCTATTCCCTGTATCTTATGAGGACCTGCCGTGCCCTTTGAAAGCACGGGTGAATCCTTAGGCTCAACTGCTACTACCTTAACATTAGGGTTCTGGGACTTGAGGTATTCGCCTGTACCTGTTACTGTACCGCCTGTGCCAACACCTGCAATAAAAATATCGACCTTTCCGTCTGTATCGTTCCATATCTCAGGACCTGTTGTGAGTCTGTGTATCTCAGGGTTTGCAGGGTTCTCAAACTGCTCGGGAACGAAGCTGTCAGGAGTTTCCTTTGCAAGCTCTTCAGCCTTTGCGATAGCCCCCTTCATACCCTTTGAGCCCTCTGTAAGAACGATCTCTGCGCCGTAAGCCTTGAGGATATTTCTTCTCTCAACGCTCATAGTTTCAGGCATTGTAAGGATTATCCTGTAACCCTTTGCAGCTGCGATGGAAGCAAGACCGATACCGGTGTTGCCCGATGTTGGTTCAATGATAGTGGAGCCTGCCTTCAGAAGTCCCTTCTTCTCAGCGTCCTCGATCATAGCGAGGGCAATTCTGTCCTTCACACTTCCTGCGGGATTGAAGTATTCGAGCTTTGCAAGAACTGTTGCATTGATACCCTGTGACTTTTCAATGTTTGTGAACTCCACGAGAGGGGTGTTTCCTATGAGACCTGTTGCTCCTTTATAAATTTTTGACATATAAAATTCCTCCTTCTGATAGCGACTTGATAATTCCTATCTGTTAACTATATTATACTCGCTATTGCAGAAAAATGCAATACCTTTTTTAATCGTATTTATTTATCCTGAGCTATAGGCTGAAACTATAAGTTGCTTTTTATTGCAGCTGCGGAGCAGGCGGCAAAGAATTACTCTTTTGTTATTATTGCGACCGCGCAGGGCATTTTTCCGTCAACTACATCAAAGCGGACGTTGTATCCGCCTTTAATGAAGAACTCCTTATAGCTGCTCAGATCGAACTGGGCTGCGAAATTTGCTCCGGCAAAATCAAACAGCTTTATCAGCCATTTGCCCGACGGTTTGCTCATATTGATGTATGTTGGTATGATGACCTTTCCGCCTTTTTTGCATACTCTGAGCAGCTCGTCCACAGCCTTGTACGGTTCATCAAGCAGGTGTATCACATTGCCGGCAACAACCTTATCGAAGGTGTTATCCTTCACCTTGACAGACATAATATTTGCCCTGCGGAATGTGATATTTCCGCAGCCGGAGCAGTTCTTCCCTGCACGCTTCATCATATTCACTGACATATCAGTTGCAATGAGCTTCCTGCATTTTTCCGCGACCGGCTTGCTTATCGAGCCGGTACCGCACGCACATTCGAGCACAAGATCATCAGGTCCTATCTCCTGTGCAACCCTTAAACCTGTACCGTCATAGCATCTGCGGTTGTAAGCTCTTTCAAAAAGGTCGTATACGCCTGCTATCCTGTCCCAGAAGCTTTTCTTAGCCATAAAAGTTACCTCCGTAATATGAATGATTGTTCATATATTCATATTATATCACAGGCTTTACCATTTGTCAATAGCTTATTGATGAGAATTGAATACATTATGCCGATATCTTATGCTGATATCGGCACAACATCTTTATTCAACATTGAAGGGTATCTGCAGAATTCCAAGTCATATATGTCTTTCTTGAGTCTCTATTACTTTGATCGTCAGTTTATTTTGCTGTCGGGATATATTCGGCAACCATCCTCGAAAGATTAGAAACAGGCATAGTCTGGAGCCATACACGTCCCGGACCTGTAACCTTCGTGTTGAAGAAGCCCTCACCGCCAAACAGTTTGTTTCCAATTCCCTTAACAGTTTCTATATTCATACTCACACTTGCTTCCATAAGCGCAAGACAGCCGGTATCTACCAGCATCGACTCCCCTGCTTTGAGGTCATACTGTATAACAGAACCGTCGATCTCGAGAATCACCTTTCCTGTTCCGGTGAATTTCTGCATAATAAAGCCTTCACCGCCGAAAAGTCCTGCACCAAATTTCTTACGGAAGAACATCTCGTTCACAACTGTTGTCTCGCTTGCAAGAAAAGCTGATTTCTGGGCGATTATAGGTGTTGTTGATACATCAACTACCATTATCTCGCCCGGGAAACTCGAGCCCATAGCTATCATTCCCTCTGCGCCAACTGCGGTATAGATATTTTGGAACATAGCCTCTCCCTGCAATGCGCGTGAGAACATTTTTCCTACTCCTCCGCCTTTTGTCTGCATTTCAAGATTTGATGACATCCAGCTCATAGCACCTTTTTCTGTTATGATCGATTCTCCTGCCTGAAGATGGCAAATTGCTACCGGCAGCGGAGTTCCTTTGATTTCGATTTGCATATTTCTATACCTCCTGTATGTATTATAATAATGAAATACTGATGCAGATCATTTATATAAGCAATTATACCATATAGTTTTTATCTTGTCAATATTTTTAGTTGATTTCATACAATCAAAAAACTCCGGCAACTCTCAGAAAAAAGCAGCAGCAAACACGTTGCGGTGTTTGCTGATTATATGATATTGCTCTTTCTTATACTCACCCGATACTATTCTGAATTTGATAATCATTCTCAATTATGAAAGATGTGTGAAAAATATTGTGAAAGTATTGACATTCGGATTGAGTATGATATAATAAGCAAGGTCAATGTGATAATGATAATCATTTTCAATTTCAAAATATACTAACAGCTCATAAAGTATGCGGAAAGATATCATATAGACGAGAAAGTTTGCAATTGCATAATATGAAATGAGGTACACTATGTCAAAGAACAAAATCCCAGTTATTCTTATCACAGGCTATCTTGGTTCCGGAAAGACTACTCTTATGCAAAATCTGCTGAAGCAGGAACAGCGTAAGATAGCGCTTATCGTAAATGATATGGGCAGCGTCAATATAGATGCCGCACTCCTCAACAAAAACCGCGACCGTATAGCTTCCGTCGAAATGGTAGAACTCCAGAACGGCTGCATATGCTGTACTCTCCGTGACGAGTTCATAGCTGAGATAGAACGCATATCACAGCTTCCCGACATCGAAGCTGTTTTTGTAGAGGCTTCGGGCATCAGTGAGCCGTCAAATATTGCCGCTTCTTTTGTGGTCTATACAGAGGATAATCCCGACACCAATGTTTATCTCAGCTCAGTTGTGTCTGTTGTCGATGCTGACCGTATATATAATGAATTCCTGCGTGAAATATCAATGGAAAATGACACCAAAGAGGGCGATATAATCAACCTTATCATCGACCAGATAGAATTCTGCAACCTGATAATCCTCAACAAGACCGATCTTCTGAGCGCTCAGCAGGTTGAGGAAGTTACAAGGGCTATCCGTGATATCCAGTCGGAAGCGGAGATCATTCCTGCCATAAACAGTGAAGTGGATACCGATAAGATACTCCACGGCAAGGAGTTCGACTATCACGGTGTCCTTGCCTCATCGTCCATTCAGCGTGCGCTCAATACCAACGAGCCCACAGCCAAAGAAGCCTGTATGGACGAGTATGGTATAACTTCATTTGTTTTTGAAGAGGCTCGTCCATTTGACCGCGATAAATTTATGGACTTAGTCGATGAATACCCCAAGGAGCTTATCCGCACAAAGGGCTATGTGTGGTTTGCTGACGATGATGTACATATACAGCTCTTTGAGCAGGCTGGAAGAAATGCCAGTGTTACGGAACTCAATGAATGGCTCGCAGCTTGTCCGCAGGAAGAGCTTGACGCTATGTTTGCGAATTATCCCGACCTGAAAGACGACTGGGACGATACCTACGGCGACCGTATCAATCAGCTGGTATTCATAGGTAAGGGGTACAAAAAAACAGATATCCTTGCAAAGCTCGAAAGATGTCTGACTATATGAACAGTAAGGCAATACCCGTTTATCTGTTTCTTGGTTTTCTCGAAGCCGGAAAAACAAGATTTATACAAAAAGCACTTGCTGATGAAAAATTCGGCAAAGATGAAAACATACTTCTGCTTGTATTTGAAGAGGGAATAGAAGAATTCGACTTTTCAGCTTTTTCTCATAACAATGTCACTCTTCATATAATTGATGACGGCGTATTGCCTGACACAGAAGAGCTGTGTCAGATGTCTGATAAATGCAGGGCTGACCGTATCGTGATCGAGTACAACGGTATGATGCATATTGCTGATCTTATTATAGGGAAACCTGAAAACTGGAAAATATTTCAGACAGTTATGATAGCAGATGCATCAACATTCAGTATGTATGAACAGAATATGCGAAGTCTTGTGGTTGATAAAGCCAATATCTGTGATGTTGTGATCTTTAACCGTTATGTCAAGAAAGCCGATATTAACGAGCTTCACAGAATAATAAGATCTGTAAACAGAAGGACTGAGATATACTACGAAGCGGACAATGGTATGATGATAGCTGACGATATCGAAGATCCTCTGCCGTTCAATATCAATGCTCCGGTCGTAGTTATCAAGGACGACGACTATGCAGTGTGGTACAGTGATATTATGAATGAAGCTGTAAAGTATCACGAAAAAACTGTGAAATTCAAGGCAATGATAGGCAGCAGACCAGAACTTCCGCCCAATGTATTTGCAGTGGGGAGATTTATAATGACCTGCTGTGAAGCGGATATGGAATTTTGCTGGTTCGTGGCTTTTTATAACAGGTATCACGAAGTCAAAGGTGATATATGGGCATTAATAACCGCTGAAATAACTGTCCAGCATCACGAAAACGAGAATATTGACATACCGCTTCTGAGAATTACCGAGCTTTATGAATGTGCCCCTCCTGAAATAGAAATCGCGTCATTTTAATAATTATTCGGAGGAGATAAAGAGGCTGTATGCACTGTCCCTGCGCAGATCCTGAAGTATATCTGCATCAGAAAGGAGCATTAGCGGGTATTATGGTATCAGTCCTGATCTGTGGTGATGTCAATAATTATCCTGAATACAGTTCCGCTTCCTATCACGGAGCTCGCTTCACATTTTCCTTTATGCAGCGTCACTGTCTGCTTTACGATAGCAAGTCCGAGCCCTGAAACGCCCTTTCCCTGCCGCTGACGCTTGGTATAATACCTGTCCCATATCCGCTCAAGCTCTTCGGGAGCGATGCCCTCGCCGTGATCAGATATTTCGATCACGGCTTTTCCGTTCTCGGCTTTCAGTGATATCCCTATCCACTTGTCCTCGCCTGCGTGGCGGACAGCGTTGTCTATGAGGTTGTAGACCGCTCTCTGAAGCCGCGAAGCGTTTCCGCTTATGTGGATATTTTCAGCAATACTGCGCTCGAAAACATAGCCGTCCTTGGTATGGAGGTTGCCGAAGCTGTCGGCGACCGAGTTTACTGTCTCGCTGAGATCAACGTCGCTCATAACAGGTTCAGCGTCCGTCATCTGCAATTCAGAGTATTCAAGTATCTCGTTGACAAGAGCGGTGAGTCTGTCCGCCTCCTCGACTATAACAGCAACGTCCTCTGCACACTGCTTCTCGTCCTCGCGCGAAATGTCCCTTATCATCTCCGCATAGCCCTTTATCATAGTGAGCGGTGTGCGCAGATCGTGGGAGACATTTGCGAGCAGATCATGCTGGAATTCCTGCGATCTTCTGAGCTTTTCTGCGGTCGTGTCGAGCGTGTCGTTAAGCTCGTCGAGCTCTGCGCAGAAGCCGTCCCTGAACGGAACTTCGTCCGATTTTTCGCCTAACTTATGGGCTTTTTCGTTGAGCTGTGCAACAGGACGCGAAAAGCTCCTCGACATAAACCACGCAAGCACAAAGCCGATCATTACGGACAGAGCCGTTACCCACAGCAGCTGTATGCGGATTATGCGCGCTGTCGAACCAACTGCATTGAGAGTCGTACCGATATACAGGACAGCCTTCTCATCGCTGCCGCAGAAGCTGATATATCTCCCGTAAACATACAGATCGCCGCTCCTGAGTTCCGCTTCATCATCGTCCGAGTCAGCAAGCCTGCTCAGAAACTCGTCATAGTTCTCCGGAAGCTCCCTGTAACGTCCGCGCTCTCCCCTGAACTCCGCTTTCACAGGGTTGAATTCACCGCTGCGGTCCTTTGGTCCCTTCTTGTACTCGTCTGAGCTGTAAAGGATATTGCCGTCGGTATCAATGACGAAAACAAGTATGGAATTCTCGCGCGAAAGATCGTCGATATACTCAGTTATCCCGCTCGTATCGCTCTTTGAGGCTATTTTATCAGCAGCCGCAATGGTATTCTTTATTATCATACCATTGTAGAAGCTCTGCAAAAAAACGGTCTGCAAAAGCCACAGCACAGCGAAGATGACTGCGGTAAAGAACATAAAACAGCCCAGCAGCTTCCGCTGGAAAGTCCTTGTTTTACGCTTCAAATTTATATCCCACCCCTCGTATCGTTCTGATACAGTCACGGTACTCGCCTAATTTGCTTCTGAGCAGCTTTATCTGCCAGTCCACTGTGCGGTCAACGCCGAAGCTGTCGTAGCCCCAGACTTCGTTGAGTATCCTGTCGCGTGAGAGGACTACTCCCCTGTTCTGGATAAGAAGCAGCAGAACCGCGTACTCCTTTGCGGTGAGTTCAGCCTTTTCACCGTTGATAGAGACCGACATTCCGAACGTGTCTATCACTATGCCGCCGGCGCTGATGATGCCGCTCTCCGTTTCGGACGCAGCCTTGCTGCTGTGACTCAGTATCACCTTGACACGCGCCATAAGCTCCATAGGCGAAAACGGCTTTGTAACATAATCGTCAACACCGACCTCAAAGCCGAACAGCTTGTCGAATTCAGTTCCTCTTGCCGAGAGCATTATCACGGGAATGTCCCTGAATTCCTTGATCTTCTTGCAGGCAGTAAAGCCGTCTGTGTCGGGCATCATAACGTCCATTATGATGATGTCGAAGTCCTCTTTTTTGCAGGCTTCGACAGCCTGTCTGCCGTCGGAGACAGACGTCACATCAAAGCCCTCCCTCTGAGCGTATCGGCTTATGAGCGTCACTATATTCGGTTCATCATCAGCTATCAGTATCTTTGGCATAGCGCACCTCCGCAGTAATTATTGTTAATATTATACACGAAAAGCGCCCTTTTGTAAAGAGCGCCCGTGTTCAGTGTAACATCTGCTGTATCAGAGGCTGGTACCGTCATTGAAACCTCCGGCTTCGCCGCGCATACCGCCCTGCATACCATCGTTCATACCGCCTCTGCTGCCGCCGCGCATACCGCCGCCCATCATACCCTGCGGTATCTCGGAGACCTCGTTGCCGTTGATGATTATAGTTCCGCCGCTGAATTCAGCTGTACCGTCATAGTCAAACGCCTCAGAAGGTCCATGCTGGGGATAGGTTATATCTACCGTGCCGCCTGAAACGATGACGTTTCCGTTTGCATCAATGGCGTCAACATCACTGCCGCTCATTGTAATAGCCACATTTCCGCCGTTGATCTCGACTGTCGGTGTTCCGACCGCATCGCTCTTGTTTGAAACATTTATGCCGTCGTCATTTGAAGCGATCTCTATATCGCCGTCGTTGATGAGAATGTATGTTGCTTCGAGCCCCTCAGCAGCGCTGATGTCGAATGTCCCGCCGTCTATCTGGAGCAGAGCACAAGCCTGTATGCCATCGCTCTTGCCGCTGATATTGAATGTGCCGCCTGATATGGTTATAGTGCCCTCAGCTTCGTCGTTCTCGCAGTGGAAGCCGTCCTTGTTGGTGGTGATGTTGAAAGTGCCGTCGTTTACCGCGATAGAGTCGTTTGCTTCAAAAGCGTCAAGAGCAGTCTTGACATTGTAAGTACCGCCGGTTATCTTCATATCGTCCTTGCAGGTGATACCGTTGCCGCTGTTTGAGGTCACATTGAGAGTGCCTGTGCCGTTGAGAACGAGATCGTCCTTTGAGAAAATCACCGCGTCTGTGTTTGTCTCGCCGTCAGCTCTGAACTGACCGCTGACTGTAAGGGTATTCTCGCTGTCGGTCGTTGTGATGAACACCTTGTCCGCGGATACCACATATATTGCCGGAAAATCGCTGTTTGTAATGCTCACGCCGTCGAGTACGAGCTGGACCTTTGCATTCTCGTCAGCCTCGACTCTTATCGTGCAGTCCTCAGCAGTGCCGCTGATGACGTAAACGCCCTCGGAGGTTATATCAATGGTCTTGCCGTCTGAAACCGTGATATTCTCAGCATCGCTCGTGTCAGCAGTCTGCTCGAGATCGCGCTTGGTAAAAGCGGACTCCGCTGCTTCTGTTGTCTCTTCCTTCTTCGAGAGCTTTTCAAGTGAAATGCTTTCGTCCTGCTCGGATACAACAGAAGTTTTGGTTGTGCTTTCAGTTGAAGCTGAGCTATCTGTATTTGCACTGCTTCCGCAGCCTGTGAGTGAAGCTGCGAACATAGCTGCCATAAATGAATACATATATATTCTTTTCATAATAATTCTCCTTTTTAGCAGATCAATTGGGGGTAGTGTTTGTTTCTATGATTGTATTATACCTGAGGATTATGTAAGAAAAATGGAGTTAAAGTGGAAAATAGCTTCCGTAATGTGGAATTTTACCCGTGATTTGTGATAAAAACGTGAAATACTGCCCGTTATACTGCCGGAATATGAAAACTATTTACGATTTGTATTGATTTTTGACGCCAACTATGATATAATGGATACATAATCAATAAAAACGCGCCGGACTGCATAAGTCCCCACACCATATATTATATCGAATGGAAAAGAAAAAAAAGAAATACCGCCTCGACCTTTGCGGTATGGATATTTGCTATGATAACGCTAAAAGCAGCTACAAGGAAGGCTCTGAGGTCGAGCTGTACTACAAGATGATAGCTGAAGATACCGACTATTCCTTCTACCTTGACGGTAAAGGGCTTTTTTACGGCTATCACCCCAAAAAAGGCTTCGTGCTGCACTTCACTATGCCTGCACACGATGTAAAGCTCTGCTGCTACTCTGTCAGGATCACAAAAAATCAAAAGCCCGATGAGGAAAAATCAGACTCCTGAAACAGGAGTCTTTCTTCATCAGACAGCCGCGTCCGTATAAAAATAAAACAGGCACTCCCGGTCATCGGAAGTGCCTGTTTTTTCATATATTCAGGTATTTTTTTATCTCTTCGATATAGATCTCAGCCATTTCACTGAGTATCACGTTTTTCAGCGTGATATAGCCGATCTCCATAGCATCGTCAGAGTCGTCCTCAAAGGGAACGGCGATGTAGTCGCTGCCGTTGAGCTCCTCGCAGATTATTCCGGAGCAGAGCGTGTAACCGTTCAGACCTATCATCAGGTTGAGCATCGTCGCACGGTCGTTTGCTTTGATAGTACGCTGATAGTCGCTCGTGCTGAGTATCTCCTCCGCAAGGTAAAATGTGCTGTTGTCGCCCTGCTCGAACGACAGACAGGGGTAATCCGCAAGCTGTTCAAAGGTTATCTTCTTCTCTTTGGCGAGCGGATGACCTTTCCACAGATAAACGAACGGGCTGCACTTAGTGAGCGTATGGAATTCCAGACCATTTGAATGGAGCAGCTTGGTCATCGACTTGCGGTTGAAATCGTTGAGGTAGATAATGCCGATCTCACTGCGCATACCCGCAACATCGCTTATAACCTCGGCAGTCTTTGTCTCGCGGACCGCGAACTCATACTCCGCTGTATCGAACTCCTTTACCATTTCCACAAAAGCCTTGACCGCAAAGGAGTAGTGCTGCGTAGAGACTCCGAACTTCTTCTTGACATTTCCCTTACTTATATATTTCTCGGCAAGCACATCAAACTGTCCCACGACCTGACGCGCATACTGTATGAACTCAGCTCCGTCATTTGTGAGGGTGACGCCTCTGCCGCTGCGGTTGAATATCTTTATACCGGTCTCCTTTTCGAGCTCCTGAACGGAAGATGTGAGCGACGGCTGTGAAACGTACAGCTGTTCTGCGGCTTTATTCATAGAACCTGTCGCAGAAATGGCAAGAACATATTTTAACTGCTGTAATGTCATACCTATACCTCCATTCTCATTTCATAAGAGAATTATATCATTTATTTCATACTTTGTCAATAGGTGAACTCATAAATATTCTCGTCTGAGTTATAGGCTCAGCCTATAGCTGGCTATGTAATTTATGGATTGGACAGATACATAAATTCGATGTATAATATAGGCATACCAAACAAAACAGCTTGAAAGGAGCGGTGGCTATGACAAAACAGAATACTCTCAGCATTCTCCGCTCGGTAGTCAGAGGAACTGACCGAATGTGCCCGGCACAGCGATGTAAATAACGCTCAGGCGTACCCCCAAAAGTAAACCCACATTAAAATATATAAATTTCAGATATTCAGGAGGAAATCACAATGGCTAACAATAAATTTCATTTCGAGACACTTCAGCTTCACGTAGGACAGGAACAGGCTGATCCCGCAACAGACGCAAGAGCAGTTCCGATATACGCAACCACTTCTTACGTTTTCCGTGACTCACAGCACGCAGCAGACCGTTTTGGTCTCAAGGACGCCGGCAACATCTACGGCAGACTCACAAACTCCACACAGGACGTTTTCGAGAAGCGCATCGCTGCTCTTGAGGGAGGCGTTGCAGCACTTGCAACAGCTTCCGGCGCTGCCGCTATCACATATACGATACAGGCTCTCGCAAAGGCTGGCGAAAACATCGTCGCTTCAAAGACTATCTACGGCGGCACCTACAATCTCCTCGCACACACTCTGCCGCTCTACGGTATAACCACTAAATTCGCTGATCCCGACGTTGAGGGAAGCTTCGAGGCTGCTATCGACGAGAACACCAAGGCTCTCTACATCGAGACTCTCGGCAACCCCAACTCCAACGCTATCGACATCGAAAAAATCGCTAAGATCGCTCACAAGCACGGTCTGCCGCTCGTTGTTGACAATACATTCGCAACTCCCTTCCTTGTACGTCCTATCGAATACGGTGCAGACATCGTTGTACACTCTGCGACCAAGTTCATCGGCGGTCACGGAACTGCTATCGGCGGCGTTATAATCGACAGCGGCAACTACAACTGGGCTGAGTCCAAGCGCTATCCGTGGGTATCCGAGCCCAATCCGAGCTACCACGGTGTCAGCTTCACAGCAGCAGTTGGTCCGGCTGCATTCGTGACATATATCCGCGCTATTCTCCTCCGCGATACAGGTGCGACTCTCTCTCCGTTCCACGCTTTCATCTTCCTTCAGGGACTCGAAACTCTCTCCCTCCGCGTTGAGCGCCATACCTCCAACGCAAAGAGAATAGTTGAATACCTCGCAGCTCACCCGCAGGTAGAAGCTGTCCACCACCCCTCTCTCAGCAGTGAGCCCAGCCACGAGGTATACAAGAAGTACTTCCCCAACGGCGGCGGCAGCATCTTCACCTTCGACATCAAGGGTACTGAGGACGACGCAAAGAAGTTCATCGACAGCCTCGCTATCTTCTCGCTCCTCGCAAACGTTGCGGACGTAAAGTCCCTCGTTATCCACCCTGCTTCGACAACTCACTCACAGCTCACAGAAGCTGAGCTCGCTGAACAGGGTATCAAGCCCACCACTATCCGTCTCTCGATCGGTACAGAGCACATCGACGATCTTATCGCAGCTCTCGATGACGCTTTTGCTGCTATAAAATAACATATGCCCGTAAAACAGCCGGAAACGCCTGATGCGTTGCCGGCTGTTTTACTTTGCCTGCCGAATGAATATAAAAATGTATAATAAAACTGCCTATATATACTGCTGCGAGTATGTGCATTTTGTAGATTTGCCATAAAGAAATTTAAAAATGTATTGATTTTTTGTTTATAGATGTGGTATTATATTAATAGGTATATTTTCTATATTTCCGTTCAGCGGGAGGGAATTGAATGATCACATGGAATTTTCAGTATATTTCCAAGACAAGGCTCGCAGAGGCCTTGAAGCAGTTTTCGCATAACACCCGCAAAGGCGACATTCTTATCCGTATCCATACCGCAATCCACACCGGTGAAGAAGCTGTTGACCTTGCTAAATATATAAAGACTATCGTCCCTGATGCCCATATCTTCGGTACGAGCACTTCTGCTGCTATCTGCTGGGGAAGGCTCGTACAGAACCAGTGTATAATATCGGTCACTAAGATGTCCGGCGGCACCGTCAGATCTACTCTCCTGCCAACATTTGACGATTCCGGCAAACCTGTCCCCCCAGAGATACTTGCACTCAATGCCAAGGCTGTCCTGACCGGCTGTGAAACAAAAATGCTCCTCACCTTCACAACAAGGAAATACCTCGACATCGTAAAGCTCATCGACAAGTGCAACGAATATTTCCCTGAGGTGCAGATGACGGGCGGATTTGCCAATATCTCCAATGTTATAGCTGACAAAATGAATACGACCGGCTTCGTATTCAACGAGAATATGTGGACGGATAAAGGACTGCTGCTTGCTTCGATCGGCGGCAGCGAGCTCGAATGCTACTCCTCCTACGCTACCGGCGCTCAGGCAATAGGTGCGGAATGTGAGATCACAGACTCATTCGGCGGAGCTATCCTCTCTATCGACAACAAGGACGCTGTTACCGAGTATTACACCAGTGTGGGCAATGACGCTGACAACCCGTCTGACGTAACAGAACTCTTCCCCTACGTCTCCTCAGAAGCAAGTGATATACCGATATTTATGGTATACTTCGACAAGACGAGCCTGAATGACCTCTACGGCGAGAATTCTCCGATATTCTCAACTATATGGTCAGAGCGCAAGGACCTCGACAAAGACGAAAAACGAAAGCTTTTGTGTGCGACTTACAACCTGAAAGCAGGTCAGAAGCTCAGACGCGCCTTCATATATGACAGAAAGATCATCTCGGATAACCACGCTCTTTTCCGCCACATCGAGAATTTTGAAAAAGCTGAAACTATCTTCGGCTACTCCTGCATAGCCCGTTCCACTATCTACTCCAACTGTATGAAGTGGGAGATCTCCGCATATGCAAACTCGAATATTTGCGGCTGTATCGTCGAAGGCGAGATCGTCCATATGAACGGTCAGAACCGCTTTGCAAACCTCTCCTTCGTGGTATCTGCACTCGGTGAAGCCCCCTGCACTCAGGACTACAACCCGTATGCCTTCTCGCATACAGACTCCCTCGCTGCTGATAATCAGGAGCTCCTCAACTACCTCTACGAAGTCGAGAACAAGCTCTCGCTCTCATCACACGAAATGGCAGCAGACAAAATGAAAGTCTTTGTGCGTGACTGTGAGCTCAAGCTCCTCTACTCAGAAAACGAGGATATCCCCAATGCTGCCGCCCTGAATATGGACGTCAAGCTCAAATATCTCGACCGTATCTGTATGATAAACGTTTTCGACATCAACAGTATGGAAACTGTCTTCTCGAAGCATATGATAAAGCTCACCTACAAGAACTACATCTCGAGCTGTGCAAACTTCGCCAAGCAGAAGCACTACACCTTCTACATCATAAGCGACTGGCAGGTAGCTATCGCTGCCCCCTCGTATATGGTCTCGCTTGCCGAATTCACGGAGGATATGGAATACCTCCAGCGCAGTCTGTTTGAGGCAACGGCTGAGTATATCGCAATAGTTCCGATATTCTGCGTACTCAACAAATGTACGGTGGACACGCTCTACTCCGCCTACTACTCGGCAAGAATAGAGATGATGCAGAAGAATATCCAGTTCTACGTCCGCGATGCAACGTACGGTCAGCTCGATGAGGACAGCATACGCGAACGCTACCATATGGTGAACGTCATAAACTACGCTATCGCTCACGATAAAGTCATACCATATTTTCAGGGAGTTTACGATAACGCGACCAACAGCATACACCACTATGAGGCTCTGATGCGTCTTGAGGACGAAAAAGGCAAGGTCTATCTGCCCGCGAGCTTCCTCGAAGTTGCAAGATCCTACGGACTGCTCTATGACACTATCTCCAAGATAATGCTGAGCAAGGTCTTTGAAAAGTTCAGCGCGATAGAGGACAAGAGCGTAAGCGTGAACATCTCCGTCCGCGACCTGAAAAACTCCGACCTCATCAGCTATATATACGATTTCTTGTCCACGGCAAAGCACCCTGAGAACTTCGTGTTCGAGATACTTGAGAACGAGGACATCGAGGATTACGACGAGCTCATAGGCTTCGTTGACAAAATACACTCCCTCGGCGCTCAGATCTCAGTGGACGACTTCGGAAGCGGTTTTTCAAATCTGCTCCACATCGCAAACATACACTCCGATTACCTGAAGATCGACGGCTCTATCGTAAAGCGCTGCTGCGACGATCAGGAGTCCCGCAACCTAATCGCCCTCGTTGCAAACTGGAAGGAACTGTGCAGCAAGAAATTCGGCATTATCGCAGAATTCGTGGAAAATGATGACATTCAGAAGGTCATCCTCAATTTCAATATAGACTACTCACAGGGCTTCCTGTTCTCAACGCCCGAACCTGATATCAAAGGACTGTGATTTACTAAGGAGTCTGATCGTATGAGAAAAAGAAAAGGTGAAAAAAAGATCATAGGACTTATGGTCGAGGAGATAATCTCCGATTTCTCCAAGGAATACATTCAGAGCGTCATAAATGCTGTCCGCCCTGACGACGACATACGCCTGATCGTCCTCGCCGGAAAATACATCGAGGACACCGACGCTTTCGACGATATAAGATACTACAAGACCGTTTACAATACTATCTTCAGACTCGGAGAGCAATGTCACATCGACGGTCTGATAATCCACCTTGGAAGTATGAGCGCCGAGAAAATGGCAAGAGTCAAATCGCGCTACTCCCAGCATTTCTATGATATTCCCAAGATCTTCGTAGGTCTTAAGACCGATAAGTACACCACAGTCAACTACGACCACGCTTCAGGTATCATCGAAGCTATGGACTACCTTATAAAGGGCGACGGTCTTACCAAATTCTGTATGCTCGGCGGCAGAGAGGACAACGTTGACGCCAGAGACAGAAAAGAGATCTTCGTAAACTGCCTGAGATCAAACGGTCTCGTCTATACCGAGGATCAGTTTGAGAATACAGATATGTCCACAGGCTGTGTCGAGGAAGCAACCGCACTGCTCGACAGGAACCCCGGAGTTCAGGCTGTTTTCTGCGTAAACGATGCCTCTGCAAAGGGTCTCTATGACGCTATGAAGCTGAAAGACCTCACTCCCGGAAAGGATATCCTCGTTTTCGGATTTGACAACACCCGTATGTCGGGCTCGCTGTCACCGACTCTTTCGTCTATCGGTTCCTCCGACTGCACCCTCGGTCATAAAGCCCTCGAGCTTCTCCTTAAAAAGCTGAACGATGAGGAAGTCGAGTCAGCCTTTGTACCGACAAGACTGTACGGCAGAGAGTCGCTCCAGTATGAGATGTACGACTACAGCTTCGTGGATATGGCAAACGCAGATCAGTCCTTTATCAACAGAATGTTCGACGACTGCTTTTACAGATACAAGAGCGAGCTCAACGATGACAGGGCTGTCGATCTCAAGCGCCTGTTCAACATATTTATGAGCAAGATCTTCCTCGCTATCAAGAAACGCTATATCAGCTTCGAGGAATACAACGAGATCGAACGTATGATAAACAAGTTCTTTGAGAAGGGCATTATGGAGTACACCGATGCGATAAAGCTAATAAACAGCCTCGAGCGTCTTCAGAACAGTCTCAATTCCATACAGCGCTCGCCTTCTGCAAGGATAATCGTAAACCACCTCTTCTCGGTAATGCGCAACAACGCCATCTGCTCTATCGCTGAACAGAAAAACATAGAAAAGACTGCTTTTACCCAGACAAGAAACAATCTCCAGGAATTCCTCATCTGCGGTATGCAGAGCGAGGGCACTCCGGAACAGAATTCCGAAAAGCTCCTTCGTATGCTCGGTCTGCTCGGACTCCAGAACGCCGTGCTCTATCTCTATGACGAGCCGGCTAAGTTTGATCACACCCACACGATGATGTTCCCGGAGGAGCTGAAGATGAAGTGCGTCATAAAAGCCGGAAAGCTCTACCTTCTGCCAAAGGAGCGCCAGAGCTGTATCCTCAGCGACCTCTTCATACGCGACGAGCTGCCGCTGAAATGCAAGGGCTTCGCAACATTCATCATATTCTACGGCGACTATATCTACGGCTTCCTGATGTGCGAGCTCGCCGGCGACATTTACGACCGCGGTGAGCATATCGCTATCCAGCTCGGCAAATCGTTCTACATAAACGATATGCAGAGCAAAAATATCATCGACAACGATAAAGAATGACAAAAGGCTGTGTTCATTGAACACAGCCTTAATCTTTTAATAAAGTCCATAATGATCAAGCATTAGCACGGGCGCCGAAACGGCGCCCCTACAATTTGCTGATGTATCGTTATTTATGCAGGGGCGGCGTCCCGCCGCCCCCATAAACATAAAACACAGCCTTTTTCTGCATCATTCAGTATTCTTCAGAGCCTCGTCCATAGGCACTTTGTTTATCTTGCGCTTGAGTATCAGTGCCGTAACGATGTACGTTGCCGCACCGAGCAGAATGGTCTTGACATAGGCTGAGAACGGCACTACCGGTGCGAGCCAGCCTGCATATTCCATCATCATACTGCGCCATACCAAATCGAGCGCTAATGTCACAAAAGGCAGGCAGAAGATCATCGAGGCTATCGTGACTATCGTCGTTGTACGCAGATATATTCCGCTTATCTCCGACGAATTGTAGCCGAGTATCTTCGCAACGGAAATGGACTGCGTGTTCTTCTCGATCATTACCTTCGAGAGCAGATATACAACAAGTATTATGACTCCGACTCCGAGCAGTGAGAATACGCTCATAAGACTGCCCATAGAACGCCTGAGCTGACGGGAGGTCTTTTTGAGGTCGTCCAGTGTTATCTCCGTGGCTATGGACCTGCTGTCGATATCCGTGAGTTCCTCCTCGGAGAAGTATCCGCTGAAGCTGCCCTCGGGCTGCTCAAAGGTCTCGTTGAAGCTGTCTATGTCCATAAACACCGCGAGCGTGCTCGGATAGTTGTAGATGCCCCCTATCGTAAACTTATATTCCCTGTCGCCGAACTCCTCGTGAAGTGTAATTCTGTCGCCCCTGTGCAGACGGTATTTGTCCGCATAAGCCGATGAAACTTCGATTTTTCCATCACTGATGTCCGACTTGTAGTACCGGCTGCCGGAAACTATTCCGTAAACAGACACGTCCTCGCTGAAATCTCCGCGGACTATCTTGAGGTTTCCGGCTGCAAACTTCTCTGCGCTCTCCTCAGCAGTCTCCACAGGCATTTTCAGGATATACTGGTGTGGAGCGAGCATACTCTTTTCGGTATTCTTATCGAAATCGTCAAGAAGAGGTGCAAAAAGCAGACTGAATATCATTACGATGCTCGCAAAGAACATTCCGGCGAAGATCATAATATAGCCGGGAATATTCTGGAAGAGAACTCTCAGACGGTAGCGTATCATTATCGGTATCTTTGTATTCAGCTTGAAAGCCTTCTTGCGCTGGTGACGCTTGAGGTCGCGGCGCAGGAATTTCAGCGGTGAAAGAGTGAGCTTTGAAGCCAGTATCGCGTAGTTTATCACCGCAAGGATAATGAACGGTATAATGGTCGTGTCGATGAAAGCGTCGGCATTCCAGATAGTCTTATAGCTGACAAGGCTGTAAGAGCCGAGGTACATCTCCGCCATATACTCCTTCATTACGGTATATCCGAGGATATTTCCTATCAGCGAAGCTATGAGCAGAACTATGATCGGTGCTGCCATATAGTGTCTGATGAGCTCGTGCTTTGTGTATCCGGAAGCACGCAGCGTTCCGATGACATTGGCTTCCTTAGCGATAGTGTTGGTGACTGTAACTGCGGACACGAACGCGATTATCACAATGAGCATATAAAGCATGACCATAAACATCACGCGGTCGTGACCTATATCGTTGCCGGAAAACTTTATCGCACTGTTCCGGCAGGTCGGGACATAGTTCATAAGCTCACATTTGCCCGAAAGATGTCTGAGAAACTCGTCGCTCTGCTCAGCAGCCTCCGCACCGAAGTGATCAGCAGGCGGCTCATTGTACTTCCACGAATAGGAATAATGTGTTTCGGTTTTACCCAATGCACCGTCAAAGCATTTTGCCGTGACAGCTCCGACGCCGAACATCTCTGTGTCGAACATAAAGTCAGAAACGTTCTCATACAGCGCAGAATAGTCCGGGAGAGCCACGATACCTGTTATCCTGTATTCCCTGCCGCCCAGACTCAGCTCGTCACCGAGCGAGAGGGAATTGCTCTTCATATATAGCCTGTCAAGGGCTATCTCGCTGTCGTTTTCAGGCATATCTCCCTTGAGGAGACATATTTTGTTGACCTCCTCACGAGGCTTGAAGAGACGCAGCTTGCTTCCTCCCACGGACGGGACTTCCTTGTAATAATTCTCGTAAAGCTTCACGCCGCCCGACTCTATCTCTGCAATGAGACCGTCATCGGCAGGCTCTTCCACCTCAAAGTCTCCGTCCTCGATATTGTACTTTTCAAAGCTGTCATCGTAAGCCTTTTTCAGACTCGCGTCAGCTATCAGAAAGCCTGAGGTCACGCTGATTATAGCCAGCATAAACAGGAATATAACGGCGTATTTTCCGGCTTCTCTGCGTATCTCACGCGGTATTCTGGAATTAAGGGGATTTCTCATAGCAATACCCCCTTACCAGTCGAGCTCTTCGGCGCTTATCTTGTTTTCGTTCTTTGTATTTTTGCGGATCACACCGTCCCTGAGCTTAACAACGCGGTCCGCCATATTCTTGATAGCGTCGTTATGCGTTACCATAATTATCGTGCTGCCGTACTTCTGATTGACGGTCTCGATGAGCTTCAGTATCTCCTTGGAGGTGTTGTAGTCAAGAGCTCCGGTCGGCTCGTCACAGAGAAGAATATCCGGATTTTTGACGATAGCTCTGCCGATAGCAGTTCTCTGCTGCTGACCTCCCGAAAGTTGGTTCGGGAGCTTGTGACGGTGTTCGTACAGACCGAGGGTTTTGAGAATATCGTCAACATCGAGCGGCGAGTCGCTCAGATACGCACCGACTTCGATATTCTCCTTGATGTTAAGGTTCGGAATGAGATTGTACATCTGGAAAATATATCCGAGATGCTTGCGGCGGTAGAGCGTGAGGGCTTTTTCGTTCATATCGGCAGTTTTTTCGCCTCCGATAGAAATATAGCCGCTGTCAGCGCGGTCTATGCCGCCAATGATGTTGAGGAGAGTTGACTTACCCGAGCCCGAAGGTCCGAGAAGCACACAGAATTCGCCCTTTTCAAGCTCGAAGCTGATCCCCTTGAGCACCTCGACGCGGCTCTCGCCCTCCCCGAAATGCTTTTTTATGTCGCTGATCTCAATAAACATAGGATACCCCTTTCTATATCATACATCTATAGGTTAGCATTATCTAACCTATATAAAAGTTTATCACTTTCCCGCGCGAATGTCAATTAACAAATTATTAAATCACGAATTTTGTCAGTTATGACACCGCTCGGTAACTACTGCGAAAGATATTTGTACAATTATCGCACCTTTTTCTCCGATTCTTTAACTGAGGTTAACAACAGGATAGTGCTCGGCTAAAGTAAAACGCAAAGGTCTCCGAAAGATTTCGGAGACCTCCTTATTTCAGCTCAGCATCAATAAACAGCTTGAGATGGTCATTAATATATTGTCTCTGTTTGGGTGTCAAAGCCTTGTAGTTGTTTATCAACTCGATATTATCGTCTGACCTTATATTTCCCGAAAGAATATAGTCAGTCGATATCCTTAATACCTCAGATATCTGTAAAAGTATCTCAAACGACATACCAACGTGTCCGTTTTCTATACGGCTGTAATGATTTTGCGAGATATCAAGTTTTTCATAAACAAACTGCTGGGTATAACCTAATGCAAGGCGCTGATTTTGGATACGTTTTCCAATAGCTATCAAATCAACATTCGGCATTTTATCGACCTCCTACATAATATATTATACCCAACGTGGCGCGTCAGATTAATAATCTATTAGATTATATGATTGCACATATATTATTTATAAGGTAATATTCAACATATTTTCTGCTGATTTTTGTATATTCATACATTTTTAATTAATAATCTGTAACATTTGCCTGATAAGTATTGATTATGTCCCGTCCTTCTCTTATAATTAAATTACAAAATATCAAAACAGGGAGGGATCCTAATGAGATCAAAGCTATTTGCCATACTATTGACCACAGTTATTCTGACAGGCTGTGGCAGTTCTTCATCAGGCAGCTCAGACAGCACTGAAACCTCAGCTGATACCTCTGCTGCACAGGAAAAGAGCTCCGGCTCACAGACTGAGGAAGAGGAAACCGAAAAAGAAACTGAGAAAAAAACAAAGCTCCCAAGACAACAGAAGCCGAGACCGAAGAAGAGGATATTACAGAGGAGTCCCCTTCCGAAAGGACTCCTGATATCAGGAATATGTGCTGGGGAGACTCAGTGGAAACCGTTAAAAAAACTGAGTCCGGAGAGCCTATCGAGACAGATGACGGAGGATTAACATACGAGGTCGAGATATGTGGCAATCCTGCCAATATGTATCTCTATTTTGATGATGATTACGGTCTGTATCAGGTCATCTACAACTTAGATGCCACTTCAAGCGCGTCTTCCGATTTTAAGACTGTTATGCTGTTATCAGAATATAATACAATAGTTGAAAAAGTAAGTGAAAAATACGGTACTCCTGAACACAAGGAGATTGAATTAGACTCTATGGCGAAATATTGCGAATCAACTGCCGAAGCAATCAGCTTAGGTTATATGACCGTCGCCGATGTATGGAATGATAATGACCGTACAGAAATAACCGGCTATATTAGCCGTATAGACTATGAAGTCGAAACACTAATTGCATTCAAAAGCAAGAATTTCAGCAAACCAGTTGAGAACGGATTTTAAACAAAATGAAAAGGGACGACCAAAGTCGTCCCTTAAATATTATGTATTCAGCTTAGTGATAAACTCACTTCATAGCCTCTTCAACAGCAACTGCACAAGCAACTGTTGCACCAACCATCGGGTTGTTGCCCATACCGATAAGTCCCATCATCTCAACGTGAGCCGGTACAGAAGAAGAACCAGCGAACTGAGCGTCAGAGTGCATACGTCCCATAGTATCAGTCATACCGTAGGAAGCAGGGCCGGCAGCCATATTATCGGGGTGGAGAGTACGTCCTGTACCGCCGCCTGAAGCAACTGAGAAGTACTTCTTGCCAGCATCAGTTCTCTCCTTCTTGTATGTACCTGCAACGGGGTGCTGGAAACGTGTGGGGTTAGTTGAGTTACCTGTGATAGATACGTCAACA
>CACXEJ010000054.1 GCA_902766595.1 Ruminococcus flavefaciens
CAATGTCATCTATGAAAATCGAAGTAAAATTTTCGAGATTTGGGTAGCAAAAAAGCCCGATATTTCGGGCTTTTTTGGGCATGTCATCAATTTAGTCATGACGATATGGTGAGACATGAGGGATTTGAACCCTCGACCCTACGCTTAAAAGGCGTATGCTCTACCGACTGAGCTAATGTCTCACAACAAAGATTATTATACCAAAAACTAATGCCTATGTCAAGCATATTTACGCGGTTTTACATTAATTCTCCTATTTATAAAAGCAGCTACAAATATTTTGTGCACATTGCCGAATTTGATGATTGATATTGACAAAGCTGTATAGGTATGGTATAATATTTAAGTCATCAAGAGATGTGCTTGTAGCTCAGCTGGATAGAGTGACTGGCTACGAACCAGTAGGTCGGGGGTTCGAATCCCTCCAGGCACGCCATTAGCTTCCCGGTAATAATCGGGGAGTTATTTTTTTATAAGTAGTGAATAAAGAATAATGAAAAATGAATAGTATCGATGTGTCCTTCGGACACTGATTTAAATTATATCGCCGCAGGCGATACCAGAATTATTCTCTATTCTTCATTCATTATTCACTATATAGAGAATGAAAAGCCCCGGGACAGTGTCTCGGGGCTGAACTTCTGTATGAGCGCAGTTATTATGAATTCTGCTTTCTCAGGTTCTTATAAAAGCTGACGTGCGAACTGAGCTCATTAAAACCGTTTTTCTGATAAAACCTGTACGACGGCTTATCGTTGTCTGTCTGGAGGAATATCCCGGCAAGTCCGCGTTTTACAACATCTGCCTCTATCATCTGCATAAAGGCTGAGCCTATCCCCTGCCCCTGAAATTCGGGTGCAACGCAGAATTCCTCTATGTTGTAATTAGTACCCTCCCACCAGTGCCTTACCATACCTATTGAGAGCGCGGCGAGCTCCCCGTTTATGTACAAGCCATAGTTCAGGGCGTGATAGGAGCTCGATATTTCCCTTATGTATTCCATAAGCTGTTCCGGATCGCTCCAGTCGTCGTTCCACGGTTCGCCGCCGAAAGCTCTTTTGCACAGCTCAGCCATCTGCGGATAGCTTTTCTCATCAAGCAGGACGAGTTCTTTATCGCAGCCGCATCTGTTTAATTCATCATTCATAGCTTAACCTCCGACTCCGCTTAGGAACCCGTTCCGTTGTACTTGAGCGCTCCGTACATCCATATCTTGTAGCTGATATAGAAGAAGATGCAGCCTATGACCGGTGAGAGCCACGTCAGTACCGGAACATTATCCGGTCTGAGTATAACAAGGCTCGGGTAGTACGCGATGAACGCGATAGGCATAAGGAACGTGAATACAAACTTGAATACCGGGCTGAATATCGTTACCGGATACTTTGCATAGTCCTTGAACCTGAACACAAGGTCAAGTATGTAGAACGAGTTCTGTATCCAGAAGCACGTTGCCGCAGCCGCATTCTGAAGCGCTATCATTATCAGCGAGGCTGTAATGAGGAATACCACTATTTTAAGCACCATAAGCGGTGTGCAGGCAAGTCCTATCTTGTTCCACGAATAAATGAGAGTTCCGATACCGAATGCAAACTGTCCGAGTCCCTTTATGTCGAAAACCTCAGACTGATAGTAGAAGAAGAGGTTTATCGGACGGAAGCAGTACTTGATGAAATCCCCGGAATATACATATATTCTCAGACTCCAGTTGTTGTCGAAGAGACACTGTACCGGTGTCAGTGAGATGAGCGAAAAGCCGTAAAGGAACAGCATTTCGTAATAGCTCCAGCCCTTTATAGACGGGAAGCTCCGGAAGAGTATCCAGAAGCTCACAAAGCCTGCTATATTCGTGAATATCATACCGAGCGTTGAGATTATGAAGTCCGCACGGTAGCTCATTTTGCTCTTTATATCCTGAGCGAGTATCTTGAAGTAGATACGAAGGTAAAACCTTAATCCTTTTCTTTTCATAGTCTCAGCCTCCGTTCACAGTGATCTGTTTGATCGAGTGCTTCCAGAACAGCTTGCTGACGATAAACATACCAACACACCAAGCGAGCTGAGTTCCGAGTGTTATGCAGACGTCCTTCATATCCGGATCACCGTCGAGAAGGAGCGTCAGCGGTGCGTTGTAGATAGCCTGAAACGGCAGATGATCCACTACGTTTCTGAGCGTATCAGGAAAAAATGCCAGCGGAACAGTTGCTCCGGAAAGCAGAAGCACGATGACCTGCTTCATCATATTAATTCCCCATATCGACTCAGTGTAGAGACATATAGTTGCCACGATGAAATCAATGCTGAAATTCACCATTATCGCCAGTACGACCGAGACCGCAAAATACAGCAGATTGAGTCCCATATGTATCGCACCGTTTGTTACGATGGCCACTACTATGAATGTCGGCAGGAACGTGCAGAAAAAGTTCGTCACGAACGCTCCGGAGAATGACCAGAATATATACCGCCGGTAGTCCATAGGCTTTACAAGATCGAGGACTATCTTTCCCGACTGTATATCGCGTCCTACCTGCCATACCGTGTACATCTCCATAAAGTTGAAGAGAGCAGTTGCAAGAACGAGATATATCAGCGTATCCGAAAACGTCATTCCATTGACCACATCTGAGTCTGCGGAAGCATATATCGCCTTCCACAGGAAATATATGACGATCAGGTAAAGCAGGTTGCCTGCGACCATAACGAGCATCGACAGCCTGAACTGCAGGGATTCAATGATGCCGGCACGGGTGAGTGTGAGATATTTTTTCAGCTTCATTCGACTCCCTCCTCGTATATCTTCCTGATAACATCTTCGGAGGAGATCTCCTCGAGCTTCATATCCTTTATAGAATAGCTGCTCTGAAGCTGGCTCAGAACGTCCACGACCTTCTTCTTGTCCTCGTCTACAAGCACAGAGATCCACTCATCGTCGGCACTTACCGCAAAGTCCGGGACCTCCTTCTGTATCACTTCGGACTGCTTCTTGAGGTCGCCGTCCACTCTTATCTTGAGAGTACGGTATGAACCGAAGAAGCTCTTGAGGTGCTCGATGTCGTTGTCGTAGAGCATCTTGCCCTTGTCGATTATGACTATCCTGCGGCAGAGAGCGTCAACGTCGCCCATATCGTGAGTTGTGAGGATAACGGTGGTGTTTTTCTCCTTGTTCAGAGCATTAATCAGCGTTCTGATCTTAGCCTTCATAGACACGTCAAGACCTATCGTAGGCTCGTCGAGGAAAACTATCTTCGGATCGTGCAGGAAGGCTGCCAGTATATCGCTGAGCGTTCTCTGACCAAGCGACATCTGACGGACGGGCTTGTGCAGGAGCGGCTCTATGTCCACGAGCGACTTGTAAAGCTCAATGATGCTGTCATACTGCTTGTCCCCGATCTGGTAGACGTCCTTCAGCAGCCTGAATGACTCTATGAGCGGCAGTGCCCACCAGAGCTGTGAACGCTGTCCGAATACAACGCCTATATTCTGCGCATTCTTTGAACGGTTCTTGTAGGGGACGTTGCCGTCTACAAGTATCTCGCCGGAGGTAGGTTCAAGGACTCCTGTCATCATTTTGATAGTAGTGGACTTGCCTGCTCCGTTTGGTCCGAGATAACCGACTATCTCGCCCTGCTCAATGCTCATCGAAATGTTGTTTACAGCCGTGACTGTCTTATAATCGCGGGAGAACAGGTCCTTGATACTGCCCTTGAGTCCCTCACGTCTGTTGAGCACCTTGAATTCCTTGGTTACGTTTCTGATCTCGATTATTGATGACATACTTACCCCTCTTTCTTCTGAATGGCTTATTTTTCTTCTTTAGACGAACATTATAGCATAATTTCCTTAATAAATACTTATCGCAAATCTTAAAAATTTCTTAATCCGACATACGATGTGCCATTCTCTTTAACATATCATTGGTAATATATTTTCGTAGTATATCACATAATCCTTACAATGTCAAGCATTTTTACAAAATAATACAAATGTCTCCGATACACATACAATTATGTATAAAAACAGCCCCGAAGCGACTCCTCTGCCGCTCCGGGACACTGTCTTCATTCCTCAACCGGGAACTTCTTTATCTTGTCGAGCTTGTACTTCTGTATCAGAAGAGCGTCTGCATTGGAAAGTCCTTTAACGCCGTCAACGTCGCCGTTGAGCTCACCGAGGGCTGAAATGCTGTTCTTTGTTCTGCCCTGAGCATACTTGTCCGGATTTGTAGCGACCTGCATTACCAGAACCGCGTCCGCGATATTCACCTGATCGTCAACATTGGCATCACCGAGGAGAGTCGGCGAGAACTGTATAAAAGGCTTATCAGTTGCCTGACCTGACAGAGCAACAAACTCGTGTCCGTATTTCGCAGCCATTACCTGCGCGGTCGAGCCTGCATAGCCGTAGACCGTTCCGGTGAACGAGCTGTCAAGAATATCGCCGGAGAGGTCACAGTCGGGATTGCTGATCGTTATGGACTTGAGCCCGGAGCAGTTTGCAAAAGCCCCCTCGCCTATGCTCTTGACCGAAGCCGGTATCGTGAGCGAACCCTTGCAGCCGCTGCCCTTAAAGGCATTTTTGCCGATGCTCCGGAGGTTTTCCGGAAGGCTGAACGAGCTGAGCTCCGAACAATCGCTGAACGCTTCGTCCTCAATGCTGAGAACGCTCTTCGGAATATTGAGCGCAGAGAGCTTTGTGCAGCCTTTGAAAGCCTGTTCGCCGATTATGACCACTGTGTCAGCTATCTTCACGGTATCAAGTTCAACGAAATCCTCAAAGCCGCGGATACAGGTTATACCGCTGCCTACCGAAAGACTTTCAATTCCATAGCGCAGAGTTCCAATATGTTTGAATGGAACATTGATATCCCCATTACCATCTTTTAATTGCATTGTACCCTTACCGGTTAAAGTCATATTATAGCTTCCGTCGATATAGTAAGCGATCAAGTCGCCTGTTATTGATCCCTCACACGAAAATGATGTATCATCGATAGGATAATAATAGCCTTTTGCTTCGTGTCCCTTTTGCCTTATAATGCCGGTATATCCGCTAATAGGCATATTACAATCGAAATCCGCATAACCCTCGTAATTGGTTACACTGATAGTACAATCAGTGTTAAGGACCGTTACAGATTTCAAATTTCCGCTGCCAGAATCATCAGTCCAATAACGATTATAATATTGTGATATTTTTATATTCTTGACCGATGCCGGACAATATATCGTTCTCACCTTTTCAGGTGTTTTACAGTCTATTTCGGTCACGGTATCCGGAACGACTATATTCGGCTTATTCGGCATACTTGTCAGCTTGCCGTCAACTATCGTCATTTCATCATCAGCCGCACTCGCAGTGATAATGCTCTCCGGAGCATACTGCCGTGCTGAGGGTATCGTACCTCCTACGATACAAAGTGCCATAACTGCCGCAATTACCTTTTTCATAACGATCACTCCTTAATCAGAATTTGTCTATAAGTCCGAGCTTGTACTTCTGTATCAGCAGCGCATCGGAGTTGGAAAGCCCCTTTTTGCCGTCAACATCGCCGTTTATCTCGCCCTGCGCAGATATGCTGAATTCGCTCTTTCCCCGAGCATACTTGTCCGGATTTGTTGCGACCTGCATTACCAGAACCGCGTCCGCAATATTTATCTGCTTATCGCAGTTAGCGTCACCGTATAAGGTCTCTTCTGCTCCCTTCGGAACAAACGTTATCTCGTTATCCAGCGCATAGCTCTCAGCTGCTGAACCCGGCGCTCCATAGATGATAAAATCAGCTTCCGGCTTGCTGTTGGTCTTGGTGTAGCCGATAGCGTAGTCCCCTATTTCGGTGACGGTCGGCGGTATGTAGATAGACTTCATATTGCCGTCCATTGCAAAGCAGTATGCGCCTATCGAGGTAACGCCGTTCCCTATCTCAACATTTTCAAGCGCAGTGTTGTGGAAGGCTGCCTCGCCTATCTTCTGAACGCTGTCCGGTATCTTTATGCTTGTGATCTTCCCGTTGTGGCGGAAAGCCTGATCGCGTATCACGGTCACAGTATCCGGAATTGTAAATTCATCGACATTTCCGACGTGTACTATCTCGGAGCGATCAGCGGTATAGATAGTGCTGCCGTCAGCCGCAAAGCTCTTGTTTTCCGGAGAGATAACGATTTCCTCCAGCTGGTCGCTCTTTGTCAGCGCCCCCGGCTCGATAGTGGTCAGCGAAGCCGGAAGCGTCAGCTTTTTCAGTGCCTTGCAGGCAAAAAACGCATACTGTCCTATCGAAGCATAGTTCTCAGGGAGCGTTACCTCGGTTATGAAGTTGTTATTTGTGAAAACGTCCGCATCAATGCCGACTACCGGCTTTCCGCTGAACTCTGCCGGGAATTCAAGCACAGTGCCGTCACTCTCTATGCCGTCGTACTGATACACGGTATAGCCGTCGTCAGTGCTCTTCATACAGTAAAGCGAGCTGCGCCGTCTTACGCTGTACGGACGCGGAAGAGTATCGGAACCGTAACCGGCTTCGAGCTCGTAATACTTTTCGCCGTCGGTAGCTAAGACGTTTTTGTGTCCTGAGCCTGCACCGGGATCGCGGTTGCCGTTTCTTATACGAGCGCTGATACCGACCTTCTCGCACTCCCTGAGTATCAGCGAGCTGCTCGCCCAGCAGTCTCCGCCGCCGCTGACTATCATACCGACATAGCCGGAATAATAGGCGCTGTAATTATAAGTCGCAGGCATTTTCGTGATGACATTGAGCTTCTCCTCGAAGTCCATATCCTCATTGTAGTTTGCGGCAAGGTAGTCGTCGATGACCTTATCCGCGTATACTACCGAATAATCAAGAACGTGTATATTCACATCGTATGTTGTGTCGGCGGTAAACACAGTTACAACCGAGTCTCCGGTCTCGTAGCGGACCTCAACAGTCTCGCCCTCCTGACCTGTCGGTGTCGAGGTTCCCAGACCGCCGTTCCAGTAGATAGTGCGGGATTTGGGAGTTACGAGTCCGCCGGAGGTGACGTTCACAGAGCTGCCGGACTTGATCTTACACCTGACGATCTCTCCGTCATCGGCACTCAGCTGGAACTCCGTGGGCTTGTCCTCCGGAATGGTCAGGTAGTCAGAATATGCTGAACCAAGCACATACAGCGTAACGTCCTCAGCGTTCAGCGCCGCATCTGCTTCAACAGCTGCCCCGGAGACCGGAAGCATAATAATACTCAATGAAAGCGCAGTCATAGCTGCGATAATTCTATGTGATCTCATATTGACACTCCAATCAAATACATATATATAATAATTATATCAGTTTTTCAGCAAAAAGTCTTGATAATTTTATTAATTCGCTTTGAAACTGAATTATTCCGCATTTTGTATAAAGTGTCGTCAACAGTTTTGTGTAATATGATAAAAGCACCTGTACCGGAGTACAGGTGCTCTTTGATGTCAGTCAGTTGCCTTGAAAACTTCGCGGACGAAGTTGTAGATATGTGCGTGGATACTGTTGTCGCCGTGATAGCCGCCGTTTACATACTGCCAGATATGCGGTACACCGTTCTTGGTGAAGTTATCGTGGTATGTCTTGGGGTTATCGTAAACAACTGTGTCGTTGCTGCCGGCTGTGATGTGGAGGAGATAGGGCTCATTGTCAGCGTCCCACTTGAATGCTCCGGTAACTCCGGGTGCAGGACAGATAGCTCCGATATAACCGAATTTGTCAGGAAGCTTCATTCCGATGAGGAGAGACTCGCGTCCGCCCATTGAGAAGCCTGTGACAGCTGTATTGTCCTTGCCCTCAAGTATGCTGTACTTGCTTGCGATCTCGGGCATAAGATCCTTCTGGAGATCGTTTATGAAGTTGTCATATGCACGGTTATTTGTATCGTCCATACCTGTGCAGGACTTGAGCGTATCACTTGAGAAAACGTCAGGGAATACTACAATCATATCCTTTGCTTCACCGGCTGCAATAGCGTTTCCGATGATCTGGCGGGTATACATAGTACCGTTGCCCTTGATTATCATACGGTCAGGGTTCTCATAGTAACCGTGAAGAACATACATTACGGGATACTTCTTGTCCTCGGAATATCCGGCAGGAAGAAGAATGTTGTAGTCCTTCTGTCTCTTGCAGGTAGTTGAGTAGTATGAAGCCTTCTTGATCGTACCGTACTCAACTCCGCTCTTTTCATTGTGTGAATCATTGGGTTCAGATTCTTTTAAAGCTGTTTTTACAACATCGGTATACTCAGCCATTGTCTTAACTGTATAGGGCTTCTCAGCGATCGGGAATTCCTTTATTCTGCCAAGCAGGAAATTGTTTATCAGAACTACATCTGAAATTGTGAAATCGCCGTCCTGATCGACATCTGCGTTGTTCTTGGCAATATCATTGCTGAACTTGCCGCTGACGATCGCGCGTTTTGCGAGAATAAGGTCAAAAACGTTGAAGCTGCCGTCGCAGTTGATGTCGCCGGGGCTGATAGAAATAGGTGCAGGACCATCGATCTCTTTTCCGGCAGGAGCTCCGATCACCTCGTCAACATAGAAGCTGTCAGTTCCCTTTTCGGTCTCAACATAGATGTACATTTCGGAAGCGTCAGCGGGTATCTGGAACTCAGTATTCTTGAGCTGGAGCCATTCGCCCTTAACAGCAGTCTGAATGTCGATCTTGTCATATGTAACTGTGCCCTCAGCGTCCTTGTACTGGAACGAGAGGTAGAATTTCTGCGAAGCCGGACCGCTGTTGTACATAACATCAGCGCTGAAGCTGTACTTCTCACCGGGCTTGAATGTGCTCGCACTCAGAGCCTTTGAAGCGCCGTTCCAGTTAGCTTCACGTCCGGAGGTATAAAGCGACTTGCTGCCTGCATAATTAGCGCTGCCGGAACTCTCAACAGAAGCTGAGCCTCTGCCTGTCCATTTGTTAGTGCCGCTCTCAAAGGTATCGTGGAAGAAGTAGCCGTTGGGATCGGGCTCAACAACGTTCGGAGCATTCCACTCCTCTCGCTGATAGTCAAAGTAGTCGATGTCGGCGTAACCGCCTGTGCTCTTCGTAGGATAGCTGTAAATAGCGCTCCTGTAGCCGGTAAAGAGCTTGAGGTCGTAGGACATCGAGAGCTCCTTGCCTATATTCTTCCAGTTGCTTCCGTCGAAGGAATACTGGAATGTTGCCTTGTCGATATTGTTGGAGCAGTTTCCGGCACCGTCAACTGTATTGTACCTGAAATTAGCCTTGAGGTAGACCTCGTCGCCGGTCATATTTACCTGCTCGATCTTCTTCTCCACACAATCAGAAACTTCTTTTCCGCCGTCGTTAATGGACATATAGACCTTCTTGCTTCCGTCGTTATCAACGAAAACTCCGACGTTTCCGTATCTGAGCTGGAATGCCGAGAGACCAGCGTGGTCGCCGACCTTCATTCCCTTGGTGTCGAGTTTGATGATGCTTGAGCACGAAGGTCCTTCTGTACGTTGGGTGAGAGTATTTCTTGCCCAGAAAATGTTTGAAGCTACTGTATTATTGTGAAGTCTGAGATAGCCGTCACGCTCTGTGACTGACCACGACTTATTGTCGGGATTGTGGTTCCACTGCCACTCGAGCGCGAGCTTATTGCTGCTGTATGAGAACTGGTCAGGCTTGGCGAGCTGAGTTCCGGTAGTACCGCCCTCTATCTCGAATGTGAGAGGAGCCTTACCGTTCACGCCCATTATCGGCCAGTCGTTCTGCCATGTAACAGGTACAAGAACTGGAATTCTGCCGACCGCGCCGTGATCCTGGAAGAGGAGTCCATACCACTTTCCGTCGGGAGTATCAACGATACCGCCCTGTGCTACACCGCTGCCGTAGGTTCCGAGACCTGAGTTCAGAACGGTCTTCCACTCATAGTTTCCGAGAAGGTTCTTGGAGCGATAGCAGAATTCGATGCGTCCGCTGGTCGAAGGCCAGGCGATACCGAATATGTAGTAATAGCCGTTTATCTTCTGAATGTGCCAGCCCTCACCAGCGAGGTTATTGAATGTGGTCTTGAAGAGCTGCTTGTCAACGCCGCCCTGCTTGAAGCCGGTCATATCCGAATTGAGCTCCTTGATGTTGCAGGTTCCGCCGGAGCCGTGAACGAGGTAGTTTCTGCCGTCGTCATCGAAGAGTATGGACGCATCGTGATACATACCGTTTATCTCGCTGCGAGTCCACGTTCCGTTCTCGATGTCGCTGGTCTGATAGATGTAGGACTTGCCCGAGCCGTAGCTTCCGAAGAAGACGTAAAACTTTCCCTTGTGGTAACGCAGGCTCGCTGCCCACTGACCGTGCGCATAGTCGTGCTTGCCGTTTGTAAGATTCTGGACGTCGCCGTTAGCGTAGGTGTCATAAACGTAATTGCATATCTCCCACGAAACGAGGTCCTTTGACTTCATAATAGGAGCGCCGGGGCTGAAATACATAGTCGTGCTGACCATATAATAAGTATCGCCAACGCGGATAATATCATCGTCCGGAACATCTGCCCATATGAGTGGATTGGAAACAGTTGTCGTAGTTGAAGCTGCATCAGCAGTAACGAGCTTCTCCGGCGGAATGCTGACTCCTGAGAGGACAAGAGCAGCGGTCGAGCACAGCGAAACTGCCGCGCTCAGTAATTTACTCTTCATAGTAAATACCCCCTTAAAATTAGATTATTTATTTTAACAGCAAACTATATATCAATTTGCTGCCAGCACCATTTCTGTTTATATAATTATCTAATACACTGAAATTCCAAATATCAGCTTTAGATTTTGAACCAAATATTTAAAAAGTGAACCTTAGCTCCACTTTACATAATTATAACACAATTTGTACATAAAGTCAATGCACTTTAGACATTTTTAGTTGATTTTGGTCATGATCGTACCATTTTTTCTACATTTCTGATATAAAAAGACCGGGAGCTCAATGCTCCCGGCTGGTAAATATATGTATCAGGATTCATTTTCGCCAAGCTGGCTGTAATAGCTCTCAAGGCGAGGTTTTGCAAGTATGTAGTATTTTTCGAGTCGGCTGTCAAAATGCTTGCCCATACTCTCAATAATGATCTTATCCGCCTGAGCGAATGACATTTTCTCCTTGTAGACTCTCTTGCTGACAAGTGCATCGTACACGTCAGCGATCGCCATTATACGCGCCTCTATCGGTATTTCGTCGCCCTTCAGCCCGTCCGGATAACCGGAGCCGTCCCAGCGCTCGTGGTGATAGTGAGCCATATTCTCTGCTATCCTTACGAATTGCGCATCGTTGTCTCCGCTAAGTATGCTGTGAACTATCCGTGCGCCCTCTGCGGCGTGTATCTTCATTTTGGCGTACTCCTCATCTGTAAACCTTCCCGGCTTTCTCAGAACAGCGTCATCAACCGCTATCTTGCCGAGGTCGTGCATCGGAGCTGCCTTGATAATGTCGCGGTAATACTCATCGCTCAGATCAAATGCCTTGTCCTTCATCATCTCGAGAGTCAGCAGTCTGACAGTCTGCCTTGTGCGCTTGATATGACCTCCGGTGGAGTTATCACGGCTCTCGACTATCATAGCAAGTCCCATAACAAGGTTGTTGCTCAAATCAATGATGTAGTTGGTCTTTTCAGCGATCTCCCTTTTGAGGTCGGTGTTGTAGCGGTCGATGAGCTCGATGTACTTCTGATTTTTTGTATCATCGGTAACTATGAACTGATAGCCGCGGATACGTCCTCCGTTGTAGAGATGTCTGACGTTGACGAGATAAATGTTATCCCCAAGCTCGTAATAGAACTTATTCTTTGACGGATCGTTGATGAATTCCGAGAGCCACTTCATGATCGGCTCGTTGACCTCTGAATTCTGGTCGATCGACTTATCAACTAAAAGAGTGTTCAGAGCCGGAAAGAACTTCTTCGCGGTTTCGTTGCAGCCAAGATAATTATAAGTGAAATCAATTGAGATTATGGCTGTATCACCGTTCTGAACAAGCGAGTCCACCACGCTGTCATCAATATCGTAAAGACATTCGCGCTGCACGATGATGAGATAGACAAACTGTGCAAGCAGATATACTGTCGGCTGGAGGTCCAGCTTCGCACCGACAGCCTTCATCGTGAAATAACAGCAGACAGCCGTTGCCTCCGGCAGAAACAGCAGGAACATCAGCCGCCGCGAAACGTCCTTCTTCTTGAAAAATGTATATGCTATCGCCAAGATACTGAGCAATGAATATGACAGCACCATCAGCATAAAGACCGTGTGCATAAAGCCGTAGGTCTTGTCATAGAGCATTCCTGCGCCGTCCTCCTGTTTGAACTGTACGGTCTTGTAGAATATCTTTCCCCTTCCGATAGTCAGGACCGACATATAAACGATCAGACTGAATACAACAAAAAATGCCTGAACATAGCTTTTCAGCTTTATCCTGCACAAGTGGAACACGCTCAGCATTATGAACAGCATCAGGAAACAGCCGCCGATATAGATCAGCTTGTTCGCAGCGAGTGCCGCTCCCTTATCCTCCGCGCTCACGAGCATAAAATACCCCAGCTCGCTTATCGGAACGAATATGAAGATCAGCGTGAAATGTATGTCAAAATGCTTGTTCCACATCACCGCGTACAGCAATGTAAAGAGAACAGATAATAAAAATACAGACTCATAGTATGCAGCGATCATACGAACACCACCTCTTAATTACAGTTTCAGGCAAAGAACCTGAGAGATACCCTGAACACATCATCGTGAGGCTCTGCGGTTATCTCTCCGCCGAGCATCTCGGTGAACTGCTTTGCAATAGCGAGACCGAGTCCGGTATTTCCCTTTGTACGGGAAATATCCGTCGTGTAGAACTCATCGAAGATATGGTCGAAATCAACGTTTCTGACCTCCGGTTCGTTCTCGAAGAATATCTTGATCTCACTTTCGCCGATAACAGTAACGATAAGGTCACCGTTGCCGTGCTTCAGAGAATTTCCTATGAGATTGTCAAAAATACGCATCAGCATACCCTGATTTGAATTTATCATCAGCTTATGCTTGTCGCATCTGAATATTATCTGTCTTTCGCGTGACGAATAGTCGTCGTAATAGTGAACTATCGACTCCTCAAGTACGGAGATGAGGTTCACCTGAGTGAGCTCCGGTTTCTTGCCGGAGGAAACTATCTTTGAAAACTCAAAGAATGAATTTATCAGCTCATCGAGTCTGATGAGGCGCTTCTCTATGATAGCGAGTTCACGCTGCTTCTCCTCCTCAGACATATCCGAGTGCTGAACCATATTGATATACCCCATAGCAGATGTGAGCGGTGTACGAAGATCGTGCGAGATATTAGTTATCATCTGTTCGAGATCGTGGTTTTTCTGCTTGTATTCAGCTCTTATCTTCCTGATCTCCTTGAGCATAACGTTTATCTCGTTGATAAGTCCGGTCGCGAGTCCCCTCTCGGAACGGACGAGGATATTCGTATCCTTGTCTCCGATGTACCTCATCTGCTTGACAATGCTGCCCAGTTCCCTGTTCTGGGCAATTATGAGGAACAAAAGTATGCAGATTATCACTACTAATGTAACTATTGCAGCAACCATACTTCATTCCTCCTTCTTCCCATATCCGACAGATGAGTTATCTGATCTCTGCCTTCCTGAACGAAGTATAGCCGGCGATGTTGAATGCCAGTATCAGAACTCCGCAGATGATAAAGCTTTTGATCACATATGAAGATGAAGGACTATGCGCCATAAAGTAATACATTGACGAAAGCTCATAATCAGTAAATTTATCGCTGAGCTTTGCAAATTCCTTGAGGATTATCAGAATTAGCTGAAATACGATTATAAACGGTATTCCTAAACCGTTGATTATCGCCGTTTTCCTGAATGTGAACGACAGACATACCAGCAGACTGACAAGCGTCAGTGCGACCGGCAGCTGAAACACATAGATCTTCATCAGTTCGGCAAAATTCAGGGTATTGGCACTGCTGTTGAACATTTTCATTCCACAGTGCAGCAGAACAAGATTAAAGAAGAGAATAGCCATAGAAAGCACTGCTGTAAATCCTGTTTTTGCCATATAGTATTTTCTTCTGCTTATCGCGGAAGAAAGTGTATTCTTAACGCTGCCGTTTGAAAAATCTGAAGTGATAGTAACGACAGCAATGATAATGAACATATAGTAGAGGTTCATATTCTGGGAAAGGAAGTCCCTTTCCATATAGTATACCGGACTATTCAGCAGGAAGTTGCGAGCCTCCTTGAAGGAAAAGTTTGAATACGTTTCATACGGAACGCCTTCAATAGCTTCACTCACATCGGATTTCTGCAATCCAATAGGGAACACGACTCCCGGCTCCATAGCCGCAACAGACAGAATTAGTATAAGCAGGATAACGCCCAGCATTATATAAAAGCCCTTGCTGCGCAGTAACCTGTATAGATCAGATCTGCATATATTTAACATTATGAAACCTCCCCGACAAGCTGTTTGAAATAATCCTCAAGCGACACGCCTGACTCGAATATCTCCGATACCCTGAGACCGCCTGTAACAAGTGCCTGATTGACCTCAGCAGGATCTGTATTCGGTTTATAGATGCGTATCTCCCTGTCGTCAATAACTTTGAAATCATTGATACCGAGTTTGTCCTCGATCATCATTGCACCGCGCTTTGTATCATCGGAACGCACCACTATACAGCGGCTGCATTCGAGGTCAAGTTCGTCCTTTGTGACTTCCTTGAGCACTCTTCCGTTTTCGATGAAGAGAAAGCGGTTTGCAACGGCATAGAGCTCTGTGAGAATGTGGCTTGAGATAACAAGCGTGATCCCGCGCTCTTCATTGAGCTTGCGGAAGGTTTCCCTCAGTTCGCTTATACCGATAGGATCGAGACCGTTTATCGGCTCGTCAAGGATTATAAGGTCGGGGTTATCGAGCATTGCAAAGGCAATGCCGAGTCTCTGTTTCATACCGAGTGAGAATTTGCGGAACTTGCGGTCCTTGACGTCGGTGAGCTTAACGAGCTCAAGGGCGTCATCTATCTGCTTGAGATCTGTTATTCCCTTCTGATAGGAATAGTATCTCAAATTCTGATAGGCTGTGAGGTTTGGGAAAAAAGCAGGATTTTCAATGAGACAGCCAACGCGCTTCTTCTCATCTTCATATTCGCTGCTGTTTTTGCCGAATACCTCAAATTCTCCTTCGGTTTTCTGTGTAAGACCGGTAACGGTCTTCATCAGGGTGGTCTTACCTGCTCCGTTTCGCCCGATGAGACCGTAAACGTCCTTGCGGTAAACGGTCATATCGGCGTTGTTCAGAGCGATAAAATTCTTGTACTTTTTCGTCAGGCCTTTGGTTTGAAGCACAATTTCACGCATAATGAAACCTCCTGTAAATCATAATATTTACCTGATGATAACATTATAGCGCATAAACCTTAATAAACACTTATGAATATTCTTAAAAAATCCTTAAATATTTACTTCTTCAGACGGTAGCCTATGCCCCAGACGGTCTCGATGTATTCCTCGTCAGGGCAGCATTCCTTCAGCTTTTTACGCAGCTTGCTGATGTGTACATTCAGCGTATTGTCGTCCGCGGAATTCTCATAGTCCCACACAGTGTCATAGATAAGGCTCTTGGTGCAGGTACGACCGGGATTGGCAGCAAGCAGCTCCAGCAGCATAAATTCGCGTTTTGAAAGATCAAGCGGCATATCGTTGCAGGTAGCTGTGAAATCATTCTTGTTAAGGATCAGTGCCTTGTACTTTATGGTCTGAGAAGCCACAGTATCGGTACTCATTCTTAACCTTGCCGCGATACGCGCGAGCAATTCGTCATTGTCAAAGGGTTTTGTAACATAGTCGTCCACGCCGAGCGAAAAAAGATCGACCTTCTTGCCGACATCGTGGATAGCGCTGGTAACTATTATGGGAACGTTGTGCTTTGATTTGAGGTCATCTACGATCTCCTCACCGCTTTTGCCCGGAAGCATAAGGTCAAGGAGAATGAGGTCGATAGTGCTGCCGTGAGCAAGCACTCCCTCAGTACCCGAATAAGCGCAGACGGTCTGATAGCCGTTGTGCCTGAGAAGCAGGCTCAGCATATTGCTTATTTCGGTATCGTCCTCGATGATTAGAATTGTTTTGGACATAATTTCACCACTGATCTGTTGATTTAAACATATATACTTATTATAATATAGCATTAGTTCTGTGTCAAGTAAAAAAGAGTTTTATTTACAATTCTCGGCATAAAAACTGCCGGCAGGAGTTTTCTCCCGCCGGCAGCTGTACTGTTATTTACTGCATATCAGCTTTTTGAGAAGTATCTGGTCGAACACATTCAGCTTTCCGCTGCCGTCAAGATCTGCCGCAGCCTTGCTCTCATCGCTGAGAGGCTTTCTGCCGAGGAGATAATTCTGAAGTGCAACAACGTCCGCGATATTCACTGAACCGTCAAGGTTTACATCACCGGTCTGTGCCGGCTCTGCAAGATCATCGAAATCGAGCCAGAGCTGAACATACTTGCTGTCAGGTCCGTATGCCGGGGACGATGTGTTCTGCGAAGCAAGCTCGCTCTCTGTGAGAGCCTTGCTGTACACCCTGAATTCGTAGAAGTCAGCCTCCGAGCTTCTTCCGGTCTCGGGACAAGCTCCGAGCGTCAGGTCGTAGCCTGAAACCGTAACGCCGCCGGTAGTTCCGGTTGACTTCTCCGCAAGCATTTTACCGTCGCAGTATATCCTTATCATATTGTTCTCTGCATCGTAAATGCCTGCCATCTGGTGCATTTTTCCGATCCAGCCGGAAGCCGCATCGGTAGTTCTCTCGCAGGAAACGCTTCTCCACTCGCCGCCTGCGTGAATGAAGAAATAGAGCATATTGTTCTCGGTTCTGAGACCAAAAGCGTGGTCGCCCTTGCTTGCGATCATATTGAACTGCGGATTGCCAGTGGGAATGAAGTTTGCCTCGACTGTGAACGAGTTGTTGCCCGAGAGACAGCCGTTGAGGTCACTTGCCGGAGGTATGGTAACCGAACCGTTCACATAGTTGCCGGAAGCCGTCTCCTTGAGCGTGCTGCCGTTTCCGACAGGCACAGAGAGCTTGTTGTGGCTCTTGTCCTGAACACATACGCCGTCCGAACGGAGCTTTGCAGCTATATCAGAAAGTCCGCTTTCACTCATCGAGGTCGAAGCCGGCATAAGAGTATAGCTCCAGTTATAGGTCCTGCTTGAAGGCAGCCTGTACTTTTCGAGAGTTGCCTGACCGCAGGTAGCGCTTCCTGTACCCATTGAGCCGTAGTCAACACTGAGGATAGTCTCCTTGCGCGGTGAGAGCTTGAAAACGTGGTCTGCCTTCTGGAGATCCTGCGGTGTGAAGTGGAGAGCGCTTGCCTCTACTGTGCCGTCCGCAGCAACGAGGAGTCCGCTTTCATTCTTGCTGTTCTTAACGGAGATCCACTTTACATCTGTGAGGTTGCCGGTGTCGTCAGCCTTCATATACGGGAAGAACTGCTCCGAAACAGTGCTTGACCATACGCCCTGTCTGCCGTTGGTCTTTCTGTCGTTGAAGGTCTCGACAGGACCGTTGCCATACCAGCTTACGTCCTCGCTGCCCTCGGGAAGAGTCATTACAGAGCCGACTCTGAGGAAGTTTCCGAGACCTGACTTTGTACCGTCGACTGACATATTTACATTTACCCTTGCGTCGGGATAGATAGTGTAGGTTATATCGACCTTTGTATCACCTGCGTTGGGAAGAATGAGGTGTGAGACAACTATCTTGCTGCCGTTCTCACCGTCCTTTATGTCGATCCTGCTGACCTTGATATTATCCGCAGCCTTTTCCCAAGCTCTGTCAAAAGTTCCCTTTGAATTCCAGCCGGTATCGTTCTCGACGTTTCCGCGCCAGAAATTGGGCTTAGGTCCTTCTTCTACAAGTATATCGCCCTTGTAGCTGTATTTGCTCATAAGACCGGTAGACTTGCTGATAGCGAAGTTGAAGTCCTTTCCGACCGGCACATAGAAGTCGCCGGCATCAGAGACATCAACACTGCCGCTTCCGGAAGAATACTTCACAGAGCGTCCGTTATTGCTTATCGCAAACTGTCCGTAAGCTACCTCAGCGCCCTTTTTGATGAGCTTGCGGTCTGTCTTTTCACATACTGAAAGGTTTAGGTAGAATTCGTCTCCGGCAAGTGAGTTTGACGGGAGCTTAAAAGGAACGCTGAGAGTTCCCTTTGAGAGCGGAGCCACATTTGTGTCGGTGAGAGTTCCGCCGTCGATCTTTATACCGTTTTTCAGAAGCTCCCACTTGACATCGTAGTCGCTGAGATTTCTGAAATTGTTCTCGTTATAGACCGTTACCTTGTGAGCTGCTATCTGCGAAGAATCAGCGCTGAACCAGAAGTTCTGGTACTGATACCTTACTTCAGCGACCTCAGGCTGCTCAGTTCTGTCGGGGCTGATGAGACCGTTTTCGCAGAAGCTGCCGTCGTTGGGATAGTCGCCCCAGTCGCCGCCGTAGCCGTAGAACTTGCCCTTGCTCTCCTCCTGATAGAGGTTCTTGTGAGCGTAGGACTCAGAGTAATAGTCCCAGCCGCCGCCAGCCTTGCTGATCGGAACTGCTCTTGACTGATCGACCCAGTCCCAGATGAAGCCGCCGAGCATATTGTCCGAGCTTCGGATAACATCCCAGTATTCCTTTAGAGCGCCGACGGAATTTCCCATAGCGTGGTCATATTCGCACATTACATAGGGTATCTTGCCGTCACCGCGATTGTAGCCGATAACGTCCGAGCCGGGATACATATTGCTTGACATATCAACGCCGAGAGCGCTTCCCTGTCCCTCACTGTGAACGGGACGAGTGGGATCATTCTTCTTGAAGTACCAGATCATATCCCTGAACAGTCCGCCGGAAGCATTTGCGTCGCTGGTATAGCCCATTTCGTTGCCTATGGACCACGCAATAATGGACGGATTGTTCTTGAGACGCTTGTATGCTGTCTCGGTCCTGTCCATACCGAGCTCGTAGAACTTCGCACGGAGACTGTCGTTCTTGTTGTCCTGCAAAGCGTGGCACTCCATATTTGTCTCGCCCATAACGTACATACCGTACTTGTTGCAGAGCCAGTAGAGGTAGGAATCGTTGCTGTAATGCGACGTTCTGATAGCATTGATGTTGTTCTTCTGCATCAGACGGACGTCCTCGCGCATAGTCTCCTGCGGGACTGCCTTGCCGTGGAAGGGATCGGTGTCGTGGCGGTTCACGCCCTTGAGAAGAAGCCTCTTGCCGTTGATCGTTATGGGCTTCCAGCTCTTGGTAGTAACTTTGTAAGCCCAGTCCACCTCTGTGGGTGTGAAGCCTATCTCGCGGAAGCCGAGCTGGTTCGACACTATCTCCTTAACATTGCCCTTGTCGTCCTTGAGAGTCACAACGAGAGCGTAGATGTTAGGATCTTCAGCTGACCAGAGCTTCGGTGAAGTAACATTCGCGCTCAGACTGAAAGTGTCCTTGCTGTACTTTCCGAGGCTGCTTATCTTAGTGGAAACGCCGGAGAGGATATTCTTTCCGGACTCGTCATAAGCGTCAGCCTGAATAGTCCAGCCGCTTATGGAGGAATTTGTTATATTAGTGATGTCAACGCTCAGGTCGAGCTTGGCATTCTTGTAATTATCGTCGAGATCGGTGCGGACAGTATAGTCACTTATCTGCACATCAGGCGTCGAAACAAGGAAAACGTCACGGAATATACCGCCGTCGTAGATCATATCCTGATCCTCGAACCACGTTCCGTCGCAGAACTTATGCACCTCGACTGCAAGAGTGTTCTCGCCGGATTTAACATAATCGGTAATATCAAATCTGTGCGGACTGAACGTATCCTCGCTGTAACCGACCTGTTTTCCGTTCAAGTAGACATAGTACGCCGACTCCACGCCGTCAAATTCTATATATATGCGGCGTCCGCTCGACTTCATAGAACTGTCAACAGTAAATGTCTTGCGGTAAAGTCCTACTGGGTTGTAATTCGTAGGAGCTTCGGGACAGGGAACGTAATTGTCGTATCTGTCCTGCCACGGTTCGCCGATATTGCGGTATATCGAGAAATCAAAGCCCTGAGACGTCCAGCTGTCAGGCAGCTCGACAGACTTCCAGCCGTCCTGCGACGCAGCAAAGTAACTGTCCGTGATCCAGCCGTTGTTGAAGTCCTGCTGCGCCTTTTCGGCGTTCTGAACCACCTTCAGATCCCATTTGCTGCCCTTTCCCGTGAGCATCTGCATATATTCAGACTCCTCACGCGCATTGTAGTCCCAGACAGCACCGACTGCGGTGTCAACGTCCTGATACGGGACTGAATTGACAGAAGCCGGAGCGCGGTTCACCGCGAAAACGTCCTCGTTGCCGTCCTTGCCGGTCCACTCCTTGTGAGTGAACAGGCTGTCGCCGTCCGCAGCGGTAGATGTCACAGCCGCCGGAAAGCAGCTCATAGAGCCTGCCGCGACCGCAGCTGCAACAAGTGCAGAAATAAAATGCTTCATTAAGTAATCACCCCTGATTTAACAATTTTTATAAATATTATAGACATTTTATATATATATTGCAACTGACAATATGAATATTAGGTGGACAAAGTGCAGTTCTGGTATAAATAAAGCACCCAGAGAGGTGCTTTATATCATAATTCGACTGAATAATGAGAGGTGTCAAGTCTCTTCTCAAATTCCTCGAGCGGAAGCGGTTTGTCGAAGAAGTACCCCTGCGCAAATTCGCACTTGTTCTGCCTGAGCACTTCGACCTGTGCCTTTGTCTCAACTCCCTCCGCGATACATTCAAGTCCCATTTCCCTCGCCATTGCAACAACGTACTTGAACATTATGCTGCGGATACTGTTCTGGTCGTCCTCGTCGATCGGCAGGAAGCTGCGGTCTACCTTGAGGACGTTCCACGGTATCTCTCGTATGAGGTTTAGCGAAGAATAGCCAATTCCGAAGTCATCGACGGAGGTGGATATGCCAGCCTGCTGGAGTCCGCCAACGACTCTTTTGAGGTCGCGGAACTCAACATCCGTCGTGGTCTCGGTAAGCTCGATCTCGATGTAATTATGCGGAACGTTGTTCCTGTCAATGATCTCGATGATATTCTTGAGCAGATCGACGTCCATCATATGCTTTCGGGAGAGATTTACCGATACGCGGACAACTTTTTTTCCTGTATCCAGCCAGCGGCGTATATCCCGGCAAACGTGGTCGAGCATATAGAAATCGAGCTTGCAGATATCATCGGTCTGTTCGAGATACGGTATGAAGTCATTCGGCGGAACTATCTTTCCATCCCTGAACCAGCGGCAGAGAGCCTCCGCTCCGGAAAGCTCGCCTGTCACGATGTCGATTTTTGGCTGATAGAATACTGCAAACTCCTCATTTTTGAGAGCGTCCGGGAAGAGCTTCTGGAGCTTGTTCGCCATAGCCTTCATCTCGAACAGCGCCGGTTCAAACACAACTGCTGAAACACCGCTCCTTCGGGCTGCAAGCGAAGCAGTTACTATCTTGTCGATTATCTGTCCGTTATTGATATACACAAAATCCTCCGGAATGTAGTATATTCCGGCACTTGCAGCAACTCTTATGCGCTTGTTCTCCCTTATGTCATAAACTATCGGGACAGATGCAAGATACTCAGTAAGCTCATCAATATGTTCCCTTTCGCACAGCAGTATGAAATTATCTCCGCCGAGACGGCACACAACTCCCTTGCTGCCAACTATATTGCTTGCTCCGTCAAAATGCTGCCGTATGACCGCGTCGCCAGCCTGTCTGCCTATCTCCTGATTGACAAGACTGAAATGGCGAAGATTATAGTGTACGGCAACAAGTCCGGCAAGCGTGCCTTTTTCCGCAGCTTCATCGAGAAATCTGTGGAAATAGGGCAGATTGAGGTAGCCGCTGTCGTCGTGGTAGAACAGCATCTCAACAGCGCTCTCAAGCCTTCTGCGGCTTATAAACGAAAGCAGCGTGGACATTATGAGACTGACCTTGTAATCCTCGTCCTCGGACAAAGGTTCAGTGTCTTTTTTCATATATACGCTGCACGATACAACAGCTTTTACCTTAGTAATGCGTCTGATGTTCTTGACCTCAACGCATTCTTCTCCCGAGTCATATCCTATCATGACCTCGCCCTTTCCGGCTCTTTCAAGCGCTGCATTGCGGAAAAAGCACGTCACGCCCTTCTCGATGCGGAAGAGCTTGCAGAACTCGGCTATACATTCCCTGACCTTCTCAGGCTTGGCTCCGTTTATATCCATAACGCTCCTCAGCAATTTCTCAAGGAGAATATAATATCTCATATTTTCATTCTCTAACATTCCTAAACACCTCTGACAGTGGTCGTCGTTTCAGCTTTTCAGAATTTTCTTATTTATATACATCGCCTTGTCGGCTCTCTCAAACACGTCCTGAAGCCTGTTGTCCTTGCCGCTGACAAATACCGAAATACCTGCCGCAACTGTAACAAGTCCCTTTGTCTTGTTCTCGTCCATTATCTCCGAAAACTGCTCCATAAGATGCTCGCGCGACTCGAAATCCTGTCCCTTGAGCAGAGCTACAAACTCGTCGCCGCCTATTCTGAAAACGGGACTGTGCTTGAAGTTGTTGCAGATGAGATTGCAGGCGCTCCTGATGAACTCGTCTCCGGCAGTATGTCCCTTGCTGTCGTTTATCTGCTTGAGACCGTTAACGTCGCAGATCACCACTGCAAATTCCGGAGCTTTTTCGGCTTCTATCTGCTTGTCGAGCTCTATCTCAACCTGAACATATGCGTGTTTGTTCTTTACACCGGTAAGAGCGTCACGGCTCGCCATATCCATAGCACTGCCGATAGCCTCCCTGTAAGCCAGTTCTCTGCGCATATCCACGTCGATATTCGCAACAGCGACGATGATATGTTCGGAATCATCATTGGCACGGATTATTACAAGGGTAACATACTGCGGTCTGCCGTCAAGAACGAGCCTGTAAGTCAGATTGTACTGACCGGTCTCGTTTAGACGCGCCATAACGACTTCCTTAGTCATAGCCTTAGCCATCATCGGGTAGTCCTCAGAGTAGATGTCGCGCTTCATATTGCGCTGCGTATCACCGAAGAAATCGCTGCCCTTCTCACCTATTTTCAGCTTAGCATACTTGATACTGGAGCTGTACTCGGTGTACTCGCCGCTCGTAGCGTCAACGTAATAGATGACCTCATAGCGGAGAGCGAGTGCATTTATGATCTCACTGAAGGTCTCGGTCTCCCTCTTCATTACCTGCTCACGGCGTATCTGGTCATCAATGTTCAGGAGAGCCATAATTATGTTATGTGAATCGTTCTTAGGTCTTACAGCTATCAGGGTGACATACTGTATCCTGTCACCGAGCTGCTGGCGGTAGGTATAAGAGGTGGAACCAGTCGAGCTGAGCGCCTTTATGACCTTATCTCTTTTGAGCTGTTTTATGAGATCCGGAGCGTCATCAGGGTGGATATACTGCTTAATATCGTGCTCACAGGCTGCAAAGAAGTCCTTGCCTGTCGTTCTTACGCCGAGCTTGGAATACTGCTCGCTCGCACTGTACTCCGTATAGGCATTCGTATCAAGGTCGATGTAGTATATTACCTCGTAGCGGCTCGCAAGAGCTCTTGCGATGTGGCTGTATGACTCTGCCTCGGCAGCAGCCTCATTTTCACGGCGTACAAGCGCGTCAACGTCGCGGACAGCAACAACTATCCTGTTTTTATGCTCCTTCTGCAAAAACGCGAGCAGACGCATATATTTCATCTCGCCGCCGAGCTTCTGGCGGTATGTAAAGGATACTGAACCCGTTTTTTCCAGATTGCTGACGAGCCTATCCTTTGTCATCTGCTCAATTACCCTTTCCTTATCTTCAGGGTGAACTGAGTTTTGGAGGTCACTTATGGTCATATTGAAGAAGTCGGAACCGTCCATTTGCAGACCTGCTTCTGCATAGCTTGAATTCGTCCTGTAAAAGGTGAAATTATCGGTATCTATATCAATGTAGTATATAGCTTCATAGAGAGAAGCAAGCGAAGCCGCTATCTCAGCATAAGCCGTCTTTTCCTTTTTATCGGCGAGCTGCTGTCTCATCTGGACATCAACATTCTGGACACCGATGATTATAATATCGCTGTCGCCGTGAATGTCCCTGATAGCTTTCAGAGAGTAAAAGACCGGCTCACCGTCGATAACGAGCCTGTAATCAACAGAGCATGATCTGCCGTTTTCGAGGGATCTCAGCAGCTTTTCCTTTTTGAAATGATCAAGAAAGCTCTCCTGATCGTCAGGGTAGACAAGTATGCGGCAATTACGCTGCGTATCCGCATAGAAATCAGCTCCGGTAAGGCAGAGCTGGAGCTCGTTATCAGGACCTGACGCACGGTATTCCGCATAGCTGTCATCGGTGTTGTCTATGACATAAACCGTTTCGTAGTCGCTTGCGAGGGCAAGAGCTGCTCTCAGGAAAGAAATGTCAGTTTTGCTGTAATTAATATCTTTTTCGTTCACAGGTCCGTTCATTTTCCATCCTCCTGTATGTCGAAATAAGCGGTTTTGGGAAGTTTCTGTGCAGTTGTGAAAACACTCAGAACAAACCAAACGCCCTTTTAATCAATTTTAACATAAAAATATGAATTTTTCAAGACGATAAATGCATTTTGTCAAAACACATATATATAATAAGTATTTTTGTGCATATTAACAATAACAGAAACCGGAAAAGATTAAGACTTTTTTAATTTATAATGTCGTATTATAGGAGTAAATCTTTGATTTACACACAAATTACACACAATTGCACAACATAAAATGCCGTAACCCATAACAATCCCAATGATATTTTACTGTAAAATGTCGATAACTGTCGAACAAAAAAGCTCCCCTCTGAGGACTGAACCTCAGAGGGGGATTTTTCTGCCTATTTGAGCCACGTATCACTTAGTGCCCTGACCATAGCCGCAGTGGTCTTCGGGCCAACTATACCGTCTACAGCTCCGCAGTCGTAGCCGTGAGCGTTGAGGGCGTTCTGGAGCTTCTTCACGTCCGCCTTGTTGTTGGGGCTCAGCTTTGCGGGAGCAGCTCCGGGACGGTAGCCGTCATCGTATGTACCGTCCTTGACATTAGGTATGCCGGACATTGCGCAGACATCGTACACCTTCGCGCCCTTATAGAAGCCGCCGCGTATCTCGTAGTGGCAGTGGCTGCCACCGGGACCGGAAGGTATGACGTGCCCTGTGTAACCCTCGATGCCGATAACGTCAGTGCAGGCTACTGCCTGACCTGTGCGGACTCTGAGCTCGCTGAGGTGTCCGTAGTAATAAAAAAGCCCGTCCGTGCCGCGGATACAGACATACTGCCCGAAGCCCTGAGCGTGATTGTTGGCATTCTCCCAGCCGGCGTAGTGGACTGTACCGCTGATTGTAGCGTGTACCTCCTTTGAGTCGATG
>CACXEJ010000055.1 GCA_902766595.1 Ruminococcus flavefaciens
ATATTTGTCACAGAAAATTCCGGAAAAATGTAAAAAAGATATTGACGTTTTGCTAAAAGAACGTTATACTAAATTTAGAAAAATCGGTGCGTTCACAGAATGACTCCGTTTTCACTAAAAAACACACCAAGGAGGAAATATTATGGTATTAGAAAAGCTCAAGGATATTATTGCAGAACAGCTCGGAGTAGAAGCTGACGAGGTTACTGCTGAAGCTAATATTCAGGACGATCTCGGTGCTGATTCTCTGGACGTTGTTGATCTTATCACTACTATCGAGGACGAATTCGATCTTTCTATCCCCGATGAGGCTGTTGAGGAGATCAAGACAGTCGGCGACATCGCTAACTATATCGAGAAGAATTCCGATTCTGAAGACGCTGAATAATTTCATCAGAACTTCCCCCGACGGTAAGTCGGGGGATTTTTTTGTCTTCTATTGGAATTTAACGAAAAGTATGCTACAATAAAATAGAAAAATTTTCCTGATCTTGCAGCACTTTCATAATAAGCTCCGAATGTTATTTATGAAAGGTCGATCTTGATATAAAAAAAGGAGGGGTGAATATGACAGGAAGCGAGCTGAGAGAGCTCCTCAGCAGTTCTCCTGCGGACTGCCACCGGGCACTTATGAAGGAATACGGCAGATATGTCTATTCAATAGTGTTCAACAAACTCCGCAGCTGCGGTACACAGGAGGACATAGAGGAATGCGTCTGCGACGTCTTTGCGGATATATTCATAAAATTCGAGTACGATGAGAAGTATGTCAATGATATCAAGGGATATATCGGGACTGTCGCCAAACGAACCGCAATAGATCGTTTCAGGAGCATTTCCGCTGTCAGCAGATATACTGCCTGCGCTGATGAGGACGAAATGGCACAGCTCGTTTCGGATTTCAGCGTTGAGGAACAGGCGGACAGTTCAGAACTCCGGCGGGTGCTCCTCCAGAAGATAAACGAGCTCGGCGAGCCGGACTCGACTATACTTATCCAGAAATTCTACTACAACCGCAAATCTTCGGAGATAGCGGAAACTGTTTCGATGACGGCTTCGTCAGTGCGCTCGAGGTGCACAAGGGCTATCGGCAAGCTGAAACAGAAGCTGATCGAAGCGGACATATTAAGGTAAAGGAGGAGCAGCTGTGAAAGATAAGAACTTATTCGATATGCTTGAAAATGCAGAGGACGATACAATGGAAAAGCTCACAGAGAATTGTCCGGAGATAAGCGATGCGAAGCTCGAGGAGCTGCTCGCTGAGACCGAGAGGAGGTATACTATGAAAAAGAAAGAGATCGGGAAGATCAGGGAAAATACAAACACTATGAACAATGAAGACAGCGTCAGCGGCGTTGACCGCGTGAAAAGACCGTCGTGGCTGAGGCCGCTTGCACTGGCAGCGTCGTTCGTGCTGATAGCAGGAACAGTTGTTGGAAGCGTTGCACTTATGAAGAATGCCAAGCCCGATAAGAATACAAAATCCGAGGCAGCTGCAACGACACAGACTACCACGGCAGACGTTAAGAATATTGACAAGGATCAGATCATTGACCTTTGTAAGAATTCTGCGAGCCGATTTGACAGGGCTCTTGTATCATACAGCAGAGAAATTGTAAGCAAGCAGACCGGCGATCGTTTCATCGAAGAAGGTACGCTTCAGTATGACACAAGGAACAAAACTGTCAGGGAAGAATACAAAACCAGCAGCCAGATGTCTGATGGAAAATCAAATAATACACATCAGCTTATCGGGTATTATTATAACAACAGGCATATATCTGCATTCCCGGATGCTAAGGTCTATGATATAGCAGATACATCGGAAAATCCGAGGTTTTTCTACCGGTATGAAACAGTATCATTCTTAGGCGGAGATATGCTGAGCGAAGATCTTGAAAGGGAAAAGGATCAATGGTCGATCGCCGGTACAGATGAGGTATGCGGCAGAGAATGTGCAGTCATCCTCACTGAAAACGAATTCAACAGGGATTATGAATATATAGATCTAGAGACCGGAGTCGTCCTGAAGTCTTCATTTGAAGTACTGGGAAATACATCTGGCGATGATCATATATTTGAGGTAAAGGATATAAAGTATAACAACGAAGCCGGCGAATTTGTTACTCCTTCTGAGTTCAAAAAGTTCATAGAGGACGGCGGTTATACACTGAGAAATAAATACGAAGCGGACGGAATGGCTTCAATTGAGACTGATAAGCAGCTCGACCTCAGCTTCCTCGATGAACCGCCTGTACAGCAGACCGAAGCTCCCTCCGTTGAGGAAACGACTTCTGTGGAAACAACTGATGTGACCACACAGACAACGACCGAAGCTGTATCAGAGGCTACAGTAGCAACACAGTATACTCAGCCGGCTTTCATAGCTCCTGAGCCTGAGAATATGTTCTTCAACGATGAACTGGGCAAGCTCGCTCTTGAGATGTGCAAAAAGGAAGAGATTGAGTATACATTGATCGTAGCAGAGGGCGGTGTACAGACCGATAACAGTGACTATGTTATGTTCAGCGTTGATCCCAAGCTGGAGTATTCCGGATATGATCCGACTAAGAACGAATACAGCGGAGGCGAACCTAATAACAAGGTGTACTACGTCCGCGTGAATGACAGCCATTTCAGCGACTTTGAAGGCTTCAAGAAGTATGCGAGAGGTCTGTATTCAGAGAACAGCTATAAGTATAAGAGGCTGCTTGAGTCGTATGCGGATGGATTTGACGATCTTGAGCAGGGAGAGATGATAGCTGAAAAGGATATGTGCTATTATATCGGTTATAGAGGAAAGCTGTATAAGCTCTTCCACATTGCAGGCAAGGGCTACCTTGAGCGCAGATACGATGAGGAGTATCCGGTAATAATAGCCGACAAGACGGAGACTTCTTTCAGGGCGATCATACCTTTCGACCGCGAATACACTCAGGAGGTTGATAAGGTCGCTGAGGACAAGGTGAACTTCGTGGAGGTAAAGTTCGTACTTGATACCGAGAACGGTAACTGGACAAAGGAAAGCAACGACTGGCGAATAGAAAGCGTTAATGAATACTATGAGGACGGCGTGTATAAAGCGCTTGCAGACCAGATAAGAGCTAAGTGAACGATGAAGAGCCCCGGCTTTATGCCGGGGCTTCGTTTTGCCCCCAGCCGTTTTGAATATGTATGCCAAAAACATTGTAGGGGCGCCGTCCCGGCGCCCGTGCCATTTGAATAATGCAACGCGGGACGTCAATGACAATACGGGACGTCGAGGACGCCGTCCCCTACGGTGTTTTTGCTTACATATCCGTGATTTACGGAACGTCGAGGACGCCGTCCCCTACGGTGGCTTTTTGCTTATATATCCGTGATTTACGGAACGCCGAGGACGGCGTTCCCTACGATCGTTTCAGGCTACGGATAAAAAAGGCAAGGACGCCCGAAGGGCACCCCTACAATGGGGCTTTTTGCACGTTTTAACAAAAAAATTACTTTTTTGTGCCTGAAAATTACACTTGCAATTAGTGATATATAGTGGTATAATATATGGTATAGGATTTTTTGTGCGGTTTTCCGCGCGCCTGAAAGGAAAAATATGAAGAAAATTACTATTGTCACCGGTCATTACGGCAGCGGAAAGACCACTCTTTCCGTAAACCTCGCCGTCAAAGCCGCTGAGGAGGGCAAGTCTGCCGCTATCGTCGATCTCGATATAGTCAATCCCTATTTCCGTACCGCCGATATGCACAAGCTCTTCGAGGAGAAGGGCATTAAGCTCATCGCTCCGGATTTCGCCGGAAGCAACCTCGATATACCTTCGATACAGTTCGATGTTGAACAGCTTGCAATGAGCGAGGACTGCCTCATAATAGATGTCGGAGGCGACGATGCAGGTGCAGTTGCACTCGGAAGATACGCCGAAGCGCTCGAGGCTTTCAGCGGAGACATAGATATGCTCTATGTGATAAACCAGCGCCGCTACCTTACTCATACCCCCGATGAGGTCATCGGACTTATGTATGAGATAGAGGCAGCTGCCCGTATGAAGCACACCGCTATCGTGAACAACACCAACCTCGGCAGGGAAACGACTGCCGCTGTTGTGGAGGAGTCCTTCGCGTTTGCAGAGGAGACCTCAGAGCGGACAGGTCTGCCGGTAAAGTATACCGTCTGTCCTGAAAGCTGTGCCGGACTTATCGACCGTCCGGACATACTCCCCGTTAAGACCTACGTCAGAACACCGTGGGACGTTGACTGATAATTCGGAATTAGGAATGCGGAATGCGGAATTATTACCATTATACTGCTATGTATCATAATAATTCCGAATTCCGAATTCCGAATTCTTGATTTAATAAAAACTCTGCTGAAAGGAGCGAAAAGTGTATGACAAAGATGACAGTTATTACCGAGCGCTGCAAGGGCTGCGGTCTGTGTACAGCTGTATGTCCCAAGCAGATCGTCGTTCTCCAGAAGGAGAAGCGTAACAAAAAGGGATATTTCTACGCTGAATGTACCGATCAGGATGCCTGCATAAGCTGTGCAATGTGCGCTACAATGTGTCCTGACTGCGCTATAAAAATCGAAAAATGATCATAATTATGTTTTGAAAGGAGCTGTTTAGCTTTGGAAAGAAATCTTATGAAGGGTAACGAGGCTCTCGCCGAGGCTGCTATCCGTGCAGGCTGTAAGTGCTTCTTCGGCTACCCGATCACTCCCCAGACAGAGCTTGCCGCTTATATGGCAAAGCGTATGCATAAGGCAGGCGGCGTATTCCTTCAGGCTGAGTCTGAAGTTGCTGCTATCAATATGGTGCTCGGCGCTGCTTCAACAGGCGTCCGTGCAATGACATCGTCATCTTCACCCGGAATTTCTCTCAAGAGCGAGGGTGTTTCATACATCGCAGGTTCTGATCTTCCTGCTGTTATCATCAACGTAGAGAGAGGCGGCCCCGGTCTCGGCGGTATCCAGCCCTCACAGGCTGACTACTGGCAGGCTACAAAGGCTCTCGGTCACGGTGACTTCCAGCTTCTCGTATACGCTCCCGCTTCCGTTCAGGAAATGGTAGACTACGTTGTAAAGGCTTTCGACCGCGCTGACAAGTACCGTATGCCGGCTATGATCCTCGCTGACGGTCTTCTCGGTCAGATGATGGAGCCTGTATCCTTCCCCGAGATCAATCCCGATGCTTACGACAAGAGCGGCTGGGCTACAAACGGCCACAAGAACTCCCGTGAGCACCACATCGTAAACTCACTCTATCTCCAGCCCGATGCTCTTGAAAAGTCCATCGTTGACCGCTACAAGAAGTATGAGATCATCAAGGAGACAGAGACAGAGGCTGAGTCTTACCTCACAGACGACTGCGACATTCTCCTCTGTGCATTCGGTGCAACAGCAAGAGTCGTAAAGTCTGCTGTAAATACAGCAAGAGAGCAGGGCATCAAGGCTGGTCTCTTCCGTCCCAAGACACTCTGGCCTTTCCCTGTAAAGGAGATCAACGAGGCTGCTAAGACTGCCAAGTGCCTCCTCAGCGTTGAAATGTCAATGGGACAGATGGTTGACGACATCAAGCTCGCTATCAACTGCTCCAAGCCCGTTCACTTCTTCGGAAGAACCGGCGGCGTTATCCCCACACCTGATGAGGTGCTGGCGGAGATCAAGAAACTCGGAGGTGCTAAGTAATGGCTGTTGTATTTGAAAGACCTAAGTCACTCATTGACATTCCTACACATTACTGCCCCGGCTGCACCCACGGTATAGTTCACAGGATCCTCTGCGAAGTTATCGACGAAATGGGCATCGAGGGCGATACTATCGGCGTATGTCCCGTAGGCTGCTCTGTTATGGCTTACGACTACTTCAACTGCGATATGATCGAGGCTGCTCACGGACGTGCTCCGGCAGTTGCTACCGGCGTTAAGCGTACAAACCCCGATAAGTATGTATTTACATATCAGGGCGACGGCGACCTCGCTGCTATCGGTACAGCAGAGACAGTTCACGCTGCTACAAGAGGCGAGAACATCGTTGTTATCTTCATCAACAACACTATCTACGGTATGACAGGCGGACAGATGGCTCC
>CACXEJ010000056.1 GCA_902766595.1 Ruminococcus flavefaciens
GTATTCCAGTGCGAGAAGGCTCTCACAGACTTCGGCGACAAGGTATCTGCTGACGAAAAGGCAAATATCGAGTCCAAGTGCGCTTCACTCAAGTCCGCTATCGAAGCTGAGAACCACGACGAGATAAAGACTCTCAAGGAAGAGCTCCAGAAGGCATTCTACGATCTCTCCGCAAAGATCTATCAGCAGGCTAACCCCAACGGCGGTGCAGGAATTGATCCTTCACAGTTCGCTAATATGGGCGGAGCTGCTCAGGCAGACAACGGCGGAAATAACGGCGGCGACGATGTAGTTGACGCTGACTTCACAGAGGTCTGATAAATAACAATAAAACATCATAAAAAGGGCGAAACTTGTTTCGCCCTAATGGTGTATATATGTAAGGTGTGCGGGAAAAGATTTCCGTTGCTTTTAAGTATCGGCGTTGAAGCCCGCGGAGGCTCTCCGCCGCCCTAATGGTGTATATATGTAAGGTGTGCGGAAAAAGACTTCCGTTGCTTTTAAGCATCGGCGTTGAAGCCCGCGGAGGCTCTCCGCCGCCCTAATGTTGTATATGTGTAAGATATACACCTATAATGGGATCCCAAAGGGTTGTTAACCCTTTGGTCCGGTCAAGGGTAACTCCCCACAGGGCGGGGAGATGTCGCGAAGCGACAGAGGGGACGGACCCGATTAGGGGGATAGCCCTTGCAGGGTGTGGGACAGAGTCCCACAATACACAAAGCGCTCCGCAAAGGGTGAATTCAAAAACAGTCCGGCGGACTGTTTTTGAAGAGGGAACGCCCTGCAAGCGAGGGCGTTCCCTTTCCGAAAAATATCATTGAACATAACATAAACAGGGAGACCGCAAGTATTGCGGACGTTACCGCAGATTGGAGAAAAACTATGGCTGAAAATAAAAGAGATTACTACGAGGTGCTCGGTATAGAAAAGGGCGCTTCTGAGGACGAGATCAAAAAAGCCTTCCGTAAAAAGGCAAGAGAAAATCACCCCGACCTCCACCCAGATGATCCCTCTTACGTTGAGAAATTCCAGGAGATCAACGAGGCAAACGAGGTTCTCTCCGATCCCGAAAAACGTGCGCGCTATGACCAGTACGGCCACGCAGGCGTTGATCCCAACTACGGCGGCGGCGAAGACTTCGGCGGTATGAGCGGCTTCGGCGGTATGGGCGGCTTCGGCGACATCGGCGACATTCTCGAAAATATTTTCGGCGGCGGTTTCGGCTTCGGAGGCGGCGCAACACGCGGCAATACCGCTAACGCTCCGAGAAGAGGCTCCGATCTTCAGGAAAACATCACGCTCACCTTTATGGAAGCCTGCAATGGCAAAAAGGTCGAGCTCAAGGTAAACCGTATGTGCAACTGCGAGGCTTGTAACGGTACCGGCGCTGACAAGGGCACTTCCGCCGAGATCTGTCAGGACTGTCAGGGAAGAGGTACTGTCAAGACCACACAGCGTACTCCCTTCGGTGCGATATCCTCTACAAAGCCCTGCCCCCACTGTTCAGGAAAGGGCAAGATCATCAAGAACCCCTGCCCCAAGTGCCGCGGCATAGGCAGAGTGAGAATGCAGAAGACCGTAAATATCGACGTGCCGGCTGGTGTTGCTGACGGACAGACTCTCAGAAGCAGCGGTATGGGTGACTGCGGTATCAACGGCGGTCCTTCCGGCGATCTCCTCATCAATGTTTTCGTAAAGCCCCACCCGATGTTCAGAAGAGAGGGCTATGACATATACTGCGACGTCCCCGTTACTTATGCAGAAGCTGTTCTCGGCGCTGAGATCACTATCCCCACTATCGACGGCGATGAGAAGTACACTCTCAGCGAGGGCACACAGACCGGAACCGTTTTCCGCTTCAAGGGCAAGGGCGTCAAGAAGCCCCACCGTACAGAGCGCGGCAACCAGTATGTAAAGGTATATGTTGAAGTTCCCAAGAACCTCAGCAAGAAGCAGAAGGATCTGCTCAAGGAGTTTGAGGACTCCCTCACCGAAAAGAATTACGCTAAGCGCCAGAGCTTCTTTGAAAAGCTCAAATCAAAACTCAGCTGATATATCCCGACCTGCTGTATGTGCGGCAGGTCGGCTTTTAATAAGGAGTAAATATGTTTGAACAGGACTATATTCTGCGGCAGATACGGGAGATCTCAAAGCTCCTTGCAAATCTGACTCTTAAAGCAGAGGTGAACTCAATTGCCGCCGAACTTCCACAGGAGACGCGGGAAAAGGTCGATGATCTGATAAACAAGGTCAAAAACGGCAAAGCTCAGGAAGCAGTCGATGAACTTGACCGCATTTCAGACGACAATACCAAGGAAAACCTTTTGCTCGGTCTTGAATTTTACTCACGTCTGAGCGATATGGACGAAATCATCTTTCAGAGTGCCGCTTACAGTCTTATCAGAGCGAAAAAGGACTTTGAACGCTTTGCCGAGAAATTCGGTATGCAGCAGATGACGAATCTCTATTTCGGAGACGATGACGAATAAGTATAAAACCTCCCTTTCTGCAGATAATACTGCAAAGGGAGGTTTATTTTATGATAGAAAAGGACACTATAAAGCTGCTCCGCGAATGTGACGCCGGAGTCAAAATGGGTATGAGCGCGATCGACGACGTTATGGAGCACGTTAAAAGCGAAAGGCTCCGGAGCCGTCTGCTCGAGAGCCGCAGCGAAAATGAAGCCATAAACAGCGATATACAGTCGCTTCTGACGGAATACCACGACGAGGGCAAGGAACCTCCGGCGATAGCCAAGAGTATGGCGTGGCTGAAAACAAAAACTCAGCTCACGCTTGAAAATTCCGACAGCACCGTTGCCGAGCTCATCACGGACGGCTGCAATATGGGCATAAAGTCCATAAACCGCTACTGCAACCAGTACAAGGCTGCCGATGAGCGTTCAAAGGGCATCGCCAAGCGCATTATCGGTACGGAGGAACGCCTCGCGTTTGACCTGAGAGGCTTTCTGTAAACAGCAAGGGCGCACAGTGTGCGCCCCTTAATATTAATATCCGTTGTTATTATTATTGTTATACTGATTTCCGTTATTGTTGTACGGATTGCCGCCGTAGTTATTGTAGGGAGTCGGAGGCGGTCCGTGAAGCTGTTCCGCGGAAGGTCCCCATTGATTTTCATATGGCGAGCCGGGCTGACAATACCAGTAAAGCAGCACAAAAGCTCCGACGCAGGTGAGGTTTATCAGCCACCACCAGCCGCTCTTGCCAATGTCGTGGAGACGTCTTACTGCCGCTGAAAGAAGCGGTATGGTGAGGACAGCCGCTACGATCCAGCTGAAATACTCCATGATCAGGAAGTTACCCCAGTTTGCTACGATACCGCAAATAAGATTGAACAGGTAGCCGAACCAGTATTCGCTTCGGGTAGAACGTCCGCTGAAATTGAAATAATTCGAGAAATAGAGCTTTACCGCTGAGCCAAAATCAACGAACATAGGGCTTTTCAGCTCGCCGGTCTGAGGACCTCTGGGCATTCCGTTGTTCCACTGATACTGCTGCACCGGCGGCTGATCAAACTGAGGTGCTTCAGCAGAGTAGTTGTTTTGTCTTGCGCCGCATTCCTCACAGAATTTGGCATTGTCAAGGAGCGTTGCTCCGCAGTATGGACAGATCATATTTTCCTCCTGTCAGACGGCTGTGCCGATCTTTTCTCCGAATTTTACTACTGTCTCTATCCCCTCAGAAGAATTTCTGAGGATATCGCTGTCTATCTTAGCCGCGCCCTTTTCGAGCAGCAGCACTATCGTTGAGCCGCCGAACTCAAACCTGCCCTTCTCCATTCCGCGGTATATCTTAGCCTCGCTGTGGTTGTTGCAGATGCGTCCGACCAGCATAGCGCCGACCTCTATCTGCACCACGTCGCCGAAATTGCGGGTATGCAGGGTAGTATATTCGCGGCAGTTGCGCTTATAGATGTTGTATCTTTCGAGCGCAATGGGGTTCACGGTGTGGAGCTCGCCGGGAATGTAGGTATTTCCGGTCTTTATGCCGCTGTCGATGTAGCAGTAGCGGTGGTAGTCGTCCACCTCGAGCCTGAATATAAGGCAGAGTCCGCCGCTGTAACGCTTCGCCATAAACTTATTGTTCAGAAGGTCGGAAACGCGGTAGCGTGAGCCCTTTATGCGGAATATCCTCCGGCTGTCTATGTGATAGACCGTCAGCTTTGAGTCACAGGGACTGATGAGGTGCTCCGGAGTAAGGTCAACGGGGCGCCTGCCCGGTCTTATCTTGCGCGTGAAGAAGTCGTTGTACGAGCGGAACTTCCTGTTCTCAAACTGCGACATATCAATGCCGCCGCGCCGGATAAACGGCTTTATGAGCGGCTTTGAGAGCGGAGAGTCCATAAACGCGCCGGCTGCCTTTGAGAGTGCCGGAGCCGTCAGCAGCTTCAGGAACACCCTTCCGCCGGCTGAACCGTAAAGACTTTTCAGCAGCTTATTCTGTTTTTCATTCGTGACGATGATCTCGCCGTTTCTGTTCTTTATCATAATATTGTCAGAGCCTTGCGTTTGCAAGCATAAGTTTGATACGGTTTTCCTGATTAACTCGTGTAGCGCCGGGATCGTAGTCTATCGCAACTATATTCGCATTCGGGTTATCCTGCTTGATAGCTCTGGACATACCCTTTGCGACGATGTGGTTCGGCAGGCAGCCGAAGGGCTGGGTGCAGATGATGTTCTCAACACCGGACTTCGCAAGTGCAGCCATTTCAGCCGGTATGAGCCAGCCCTCACCCATAACTACGCCCTGATTTATGTACTTGTCAGCGAGCTTGCGCAGGTGCTCGAAGTCGTGGAGCGGCTCGAAGCTGCCCTGCTCCTTCATAACCTTGATGAGCTCCTTCTGCTTTGCATAGAGCAGCTTGTAGCCCATTTTGTACGCGAAAGACATCTTGTTGTGGTTGTCGTAGATGTCAGCGTCGTTGAATGTACCGGCAGCGCAGTACATAACGAACTCGAGGAGCGACGGTACGACAGGCTCACAGCCCTCGGAAATGAGGAAGTCCTCGAGGTGGTTGTTTGCGAGCGGAGAGTATTTAACGTATATCTCGCCGACTATGCCGACCTTTATCTTCTTTTCGCCGCTGAGCTCGATCGAAGCGAAATCGTTGAGTATATCGCGGTATATCTTCTTGGTCTTGAGGTACTTCTTTTCCTTCTTGCGGAAGATATTGCCCATACGGTTCTGCCACTTGTCGAGCATCTTCTTTGAGTCGCCCTTGTGGACTTCGTATGCGCGGCACTTATTGTAGCAGGTCATCAGCAGGTCGCCGTAGAGGACTGCGTGGAGCAGCTTTACGAACATCGCCGGCTTTATCCTGAATGCGCTGTCCTTTTCGAGACCGCTGAAGTTCAGCGAGACTACCGGCACCTGCGGATAATTCTTGTCAACAGCCTTTCTCAGCAGGTGTATATAGTTTGAAGCACGGCAGCCGCCTCCGGTCTGTGTAATGAGGAGAGCGACCTTGTTGACGTCGTACTTGCCGCTGTTGAGGGCGTCCATGAACTGTCCTATTACCAGCAGAGCCGGATAGCAGGCATCGTTGTGGACGTTCTTGAGTCCCTCGTCAACGACTGCACGGGAGTCGTTCTGGAGCAGCTCCATCTTATAGCCCTCCGCTTCAAATATCTTGCAGAGCATCTTGAAGTGGATAGGCAGCATATCGGGAACGAGGATAGTGTGAGTTTTTATCATATCCTCGGTAAATTTTGCGTATTCTGGCATTTTATTACCTCCGGTGTGGTTATTGTGGAAAGGCAATCGTGTACAGTATATATTTCAGGGCTTCAAGGGGACGCCTTCTCTTGCAATGCGTCCCCTCTCCGAAAACAGTCCCCCGGACTGTTTTCAGATTCACCCCTTGCGAAGCGCTTTGTGGATTGTGGGACGCTGTCCCACACCCTGCAAGGGCTGTCCCCCTAATCGGGTCCGTCCCCTCTGTCGCTTCGCGACA
>CACXEJ010000057.1 GCA_902766595.1 Ruminococcus flavefaciens
AACTACTTCCTTAGCTTCCTTAAGGCCGAGACCGAGAACTTCCTTAGCAACCTTGATAACTGCCATCTTAGCATCACCGAAGGAAGCAAGGATTACGTCGAACTCTGTCTTAGCAGCAGCACCGCCAGCAGCAGCTCCGCCAGCAGCAGGAGCAGCAGCAACAGCAGCTGTTACGCCGAATTCTTCCTGGATAGCGTCAACGAGCTCGGAAAGCTCGAGAACGGAAAGAGTCTTGATATCTTCAACAAATTTTGTGATCTTCTCAGAAGCCATGATAATAATCTCCTTTTAATTATATTTGCCGTTAAACGGCGATAGTATTAAGCTGCGGACTTAAAGTCCCGAATGAAATACAGACGATCAGGCAGCTTCTTCTGATTTCTGGTCTGCAACAGCCTTGATAGTAGCTGCGAGTTTCTGAAGGGGACCCTGAAGGGAACCAACGAGCTGTGCAAGGAGGACTTCCTTGGACGGGATCTTGGAAAGTGCAAGAACACCGTTAGCATCGTAAACCTCACCCTCAACGTAACCTGCCTTGAGGTTGAACTTCTCATCTCCAGCTTCCTTAGCGAACTTACCGAGTATTCTTGCGGGAGCTGTCTGGTCGTCGTTGGAAACGGCGATAGCAGTTGTTCCGTTAAGAGCTTCTTCAAAGCCCTCGATACCGCAGTTCTTGAAAGCACGGAGAAGAAGTGTATTCTTCTCTACGAAGTAGTGAACGCCAGCCTCACGGAGCTCCTTTCTGAGCTTTGTATCCTCCTCAACGGTGATACCCTTGTAATCAACGAGAACGCCTGAAACAGAATTCTTGATGATGTCTGTGAGCTTGTCGACCTTAGCCTTCTTCGCTTCGAGTACAGCATTGCTTGGCATTGTGTGTATTCACCTCCGAATGAATTTTCATCGTATTCAGAAGCAACAAAAAATGTCCTTACCGACAGCGCGGAAAGGACAATGATAGTTCTATCAATTGCTATTCCTCGGCGGGACTTACGGATAAACCTGCCAGCTGTCTTTAGAATACGATATATACTGTGTAAAATCACAGCTTAATCATTATATCACGGCAAAGCCGTTTTGTCAAGAGCTTTTTTGAAAAAATTTCAGAAAGCTATCTTTTCTTCCATTTTAATAGTATGACTGTCGTGACGGTCGTGAGGAAGAGCGTCAAGACTATCGGGAACCATGTATACGGTATCGGCAGATCGACGGTGTTGATGCCGTAGAATGCAAACACGATATTCGGTATCTCGAGGATAACGGTCATAATGGTCAAACGCCACATCACGAGGTTCAGGTTGTTGGAGATAACGGACGAGAAGCCGTCCATCATACTGGAAAGGATCCCCGTGTAGATGCTTGCCATCTCGATCGCCTGCTTCATCTCAATGAGGACGTCCTCGAGGAGGTCCTGATCCTCGTCGTAGAGCTTTATGACTCTTCCGCGGAATATCTTCTCTATCGTCGCTTCGTTGGCTTTGAGGGAAGTTGAGAAATAAACGAGAGACTTCTCCAGCGCGAGGAGCTGCATAAGGAGCTCATTCTTCATCGCGTCGTGGAGCTGCTGCTCGGCTGCGGACGAGATCTTGTCTATCTGTTTCAGGTGCATAAGGAAGAGAGCCGCTATCCTCAGAAGTATCTGGAGGACGAAGCGTGTCTTGAAAGCCGGGCGGAGGTTTCTTATCATACCCTTTCTCGCCTCGGTTATTATCTGAGTTTCCTTGATGCTGATGGTGAAAACGTAATCGTCAGTCAGGATAATGCCCATAGGGAGCGTATAGAAGCTCCTTGTCTGATCCTCGTCAACGGAGGACACAGGTGTGTCGATGATAACGAGAGTCTGCTCGTCCTCGCGTTCGATACGGGACGACTCCTCCTCATCGAGGGAGGATTTAACGAAGCCGCTGTCGAGCCCGTATACCTCAATGAGCTCGATGACCTCCTGCGGAGTCGGATCGACGACAGAGATCCAGCAGCCATCTGTCGGCTTTTCGCACTCTGCGAGCGAGCCTTCCTGAGTTGCGTAGAATTTAATCATATCCAGTTTCAGACCTCACCGGGCGCACTCCGCCGTGAGATCGTGCTCCTTTCGCCGTTATTTCCGGCGAAAGTCGGAGAGCATAGCGAGCTTCCGCCGGATAAGGGATATCAAGCATAAATTCCCATAAGGGTCAGAACTCATTAATGCCACCTCCGATGAAATGATCTGCGGCTCAACTGCCGCGCATATTATTATTATAACAAATCCCGGCGTTTTTTACAAGCCCTTTTCAAGAAAAAATTTCAGCACGAGCCGAAATACCACCAGCGCCTGACACTCTTGCTTTTTATAAAGCGATGTGATATAATGGTAAGGTCAATTTCAGTATTTCACACCGCCCTGCGCGGCGATGTATCAAAAGAGGTCTTATTATGCTTATACTCGGAATAGAAAGCTCCTGCGACGAGACTGCCGCAAGTGTGGTCAGAGACTGCCGCACTATACTCTCCTCTGTCGTCTCTACTCAGATCGAGGAGCACCGCAAATACGGCGGAGTTGTCCCGGAGATAGCTTCGCGCCGCCACTGCGAGAATATCCTCGGTGTTGTCCGCCAGTCACTCGACGAAGCCGGAGTTTCCCTCTCCGACCTCGACGGCATTGCTGTAACTTACGCTCCCGGTCTCATCGGAGCTCTGCTCGTAGGAGTCAGCTTCGCAAAGGCTCTCGCTATGTCCTGCGGCAAGCCGCTCATTCCCGTTCACCACATCGCCGGTCACATCGCTACCAACTACCTCTCCCACCCCGGGCTCGAACCGCCTTACCTCTGTCTCGTTGCGAGCGGCGGTCACAGCCATATCATCGAGGTGCTCAGCTATACGAAGTTCCGCGTTGTCGGACGCACTCGCGATGACGCTGCCGGAGAGTGCTTCGACAAGTGCGCACGCGCTATGGGCTTCCCCTACCCCGGCGGAGTCCACATCGACAAAGCAGCGCAGTCCGGTGATCCGAAAGCGATAAAGCTCCCGAGACCTTCCGTTGCCGGAAACGAGTTTGATTTCAGCTTCTCCGGACTCAAGACCTCGGTAATAAATATGCTCCACAACGCTCAGCAGAAGGGTACGGAGGTCAATACCAACGACCTCGCGGCAAGTCTCCAGTCAACTATCGCCGGAGTCCTCACCGAACACACTATAAACGCCGCTAAGGCTCTCGGCTATAAGAAGGTCGCGCTCGCAGGAGGAGTTTCCGCAAACACCGGCGTCCGCGCAGAACTTTCCGCAGCCTGTGAGAGGGAGGGCTTTGAGTTCTTTATGCCGGAGAAATACCTCTGCGGCGACAATGGCGCGATGATAGCCTGTCAGGGAAGCTACAACCTCCTTGCCGGTATCACTGCCGACGAAAGCCTGAACGCAATCGCTACTCTCTCAATGGAAGAGATCTGAGCGGAGGTGACTGCTTTGGATAAGAAAAAGGTCACTAACTGCGAGACATGCACCAACTATGTATATGATGAGGACTACGACTGCTATGTCTGTATGGTCAATCTCGACGAGGACGAGATGTACCGTTTCCTCAGCGGCACGAACTACGCCTGCCCCTATTACAGTCTCGACGATGAGTACGGCATAGTCCGCCACCAGAATTAACCCCAAAGGACGCTTTAAGCGTCCTTTTATATTGCCATAAAATCACGGTCGTTTTATAACACAATATATAATAGCGCGGACGCCCAAAGGGCGCCCCTACATTCGTTAATATATCTTGATCTGCGTAGGGGACGGCGTCCTCGACGTCCCGCGTATATTTATTATCATTTTCCGTACAGCACATCAAGGTCAGCCGCATCAGCACTTCCCTCCCTGAGATAATCACCAAGCACATTCACGAGACCGCTCTCCGGAGCTCTCCCCTGCCGGACAGCTTCCTTCACCATTCCGCCAAGAAGCTCCGGTGTTTCTTTTTTCAGCAGAGAAGCACCACTGCCGCTGTATGCAACGATACACTCCGGAGCGACCTTCCAATCCTTGAGCATATGCTCCATATTCTCCGCATCGTGCTCATCTTCCCTGTCAAGAATGACGAGCTCTGTAAAGCCGGTAAAGATCTCCTTGCCCAAGCGCAGCTCCGCTTCCCGAAGAGCTTCTGCCATATCGCTCCCGTCCACCGTGACCGGTTCTTCATCTGTAAAGAAAGCCAGCGTCAGATCTGTTCCACTGTCGCTGCTGACCGCGGCAGCTCTGAGGTACGCTTTGTCGTGAACAAGTCCATTTGAAGAACATCCGGTAAGACAGATAACAGCCAAGCCGGAAAGTAATATCCTTTTCATTCGCCCTCCTAAAAGATGTTGTTGAAGTGCGGCGTTTCACTGCTCTTCAGATCACGAAGCAAATGCCGAAACTCCTCTATCTCTGCCGGAACTTCCTCGCTGCCGCAATTTGTCAGGTGAACTATCCTCGAACATATCCTGTCAATGTCGGTGAGCTTGTTGTTTTTCAGCGTGACTTTTGCTTTCTGACGAAAGCTTTCCCACTCCGACTGCATTTTCTCCGCCTCGCTGACAGCTCCGGCAAGGTCTCCGCTGCTGTAAAGCTGCTCGACAGTATCTGTTCTCCGGAGCAGTTCACTGCACCGCCTGTCCACCCACCAGCCCGAGAATATACTCAGTCCAAGAAGCAGAAGAAGTATCCCGGCACTTATCCTGACTCTTGTCACTTTCCAGCCCCCTTTACAGTTATCGGCTCACCGCCGGAGCGCAGCACGATGTAGCAGCTGCCGCTCTCATCGGCAGTCATAAGAAACACCTGCGAAAGCTCCGCACCGCAGCTTTTCAGAACGGCTTCTATCTTCTTCTCATCAAGTCCGACTGCATTTGCAGCTGAACGGAGAATGTTTCCGTCTGCCGCAACTATCTGCGGCGGATCGCTGTCCTCCGGGAAAAGTCCCATATCGGAGCGTGTAGGATCGTCCTCGGTCTGCTTTTTCATAACCGACAGACCGCCGGTCGTTTCAACTATCGCGAACTGCACCTCCGATATATCGAAAACGTCCTTTCCGCGCAGTGCAGCCATAAGATCGTCCACCGAAAAGCGGAGCTCCTTCACAACGTCCGGATCAAGTTTGCCGCCGCGTATGACTATCTTGGGACTTCCCGAGACGAGCCGTCTCACACAAGGGAATCTCATACTCAGCTTTGACATAACCACTTCAAACGAGACCAGTATCAGTATCGGCGTGATGCCGACAATAAGAGGTATGTCCGTATCCTCGAGCGGCAGCGTAGCGATGTTTGAAACGAGTATCGTCACAACGAGCTCCGACGGCTGGAGCTCACCGAGCTGTCGCTTTCCCATAAGCCGTACCGCGAATATTATAAGGATATACAGTATCACTGCCCTTATCATTACAGTGCTCAACTTCATCACCCGGAGTTATTATGCCATAGTAAGCCGGGATTATACAAAAAACGGCAGCACATTTCTGCACTGCCGCAAGACTTTCAATAAAGTCCGGAATAATAGAACAATAGCACGGGCGCCGGAACGGCGCCCCTACATTTGTGAGTATAACGTCATATCGTGTAGGGGACGTCACCCTCGACGTCCCGCCTAAATACAAAAATACAATTCGTTATCAGACTTACTCTGATTTCTCGTTGAATTCTTTGAAAGCTTTTACGATAATCTCCGCACAGAGCTCGTCGCCGAGCTGGGCGCTGTTGAGACAGAGGTGGTAATGCTCCTTGTCCTGCCAGAGCTTGCCGGTATTGACGTTGTAAAAGGTCTCGCGGCGCTTGTCAGCCTTCTTCATAGTGGACTCAGCCTTATTTGGTGCAACGCCGTAGTCCTTGATCGCGCGCTGTGTACGCGCCTCGCGGTCGGAGTAGATATAAACGCTGAAGCAGCCCTTATCTTCAAGGATATAGTTGCCGCATCTTCCGACGAGCACGAAGCTCTCTTCCTTTTCAGCGAGCTCCGAGATTATGCGGCTCTCCATAAGGAACACCTTATCCGACAGGGGAAGATCGTCCTCCATAGTCCTTGCGGGATTAGCTGAGAGCAGCAGCGAATAGAGGAAGCTCGTTGGCACATTTTCCTCTGCATTTTCAAGATATTCCGGTGAAATACCGCATCTGTCCGCAGTCATTTCGAGAATTTGTCTGTTGTAACAGTTAATGCCGAGTTTTTCTGCAGCGAGTTTACCGATAACGCTTCCGCCGCTGCCATATTGACGTTCAATAGTAATGATCCTACATTTCATCGGACAAACCTCCGGTTATTAGTTATTCATATTACTATTATATCACATTTTGCACATATTTCAAGCGAGAACGCAAAAGAAATTATCAAATTAATGAATTTCCGCGTTTTAGACAATATCCGCCGCAGATAATTGTGCATTTTTCATAGTGTAATATATTGAACTATACAGTCCGAACGGCATAACGAAGGGATTTGATATCCGTATTATCATTATGTTGACTAATATTTGTAAAACGTGTACATTTTCAACATTCGCAGATAGTTTATAATTAACACATTTTAGCCCTTTAGTTTTATTATGCAAGCCTCGGGATTAAATGTTTTCTCGTATACATATCGTATAATAATGATATTATATAATTTTGAGTTATACTGTGACTATGTTTATATGTCATTTTCCCAAAAATTGCGAAAAAGCCCGATTTTGCTTGACATACAGCAGTCAAAATGTTAAAATTATATCAATAGAAATTGATTTTAAGGTGAGGATCAATTGTATAAACGTGCATTTCTCTTTAATGGTATAGGTTCAAAACCGGAAAAGCTGCTGATAAACCTCCCGCCCGTGCTTATGGAAAAGTATGAGTATTATCTTGAGGAGACCTTCAGCAAGCTCGGTCTCAACAAGGATCTTGACAAAAATAAGGCATACGACGGCAGAGTTGCCGAGTGGGTGATCTCGCTTATCTGCGACAGAGTCGTATACGAACACTACATAGAACAGGGCATTATCCCGGATATAGGCGCGGGATACAGCTCCGGCATCGTCAGCATAAGCGCCTGCTTCGGCTCGGTCAGCCATGACTTTGCTCACGGTATCATTATGATGAACCGCGCTACTATGAAGTGCCTCGAAAACCACAATATGAAGCTCGATATGGGCATTATCATCGGTATGAACTACGAGGACGCAAGAGAGCTCCTCAGCTCGAAATTCAGCGAGGACGACATCATCGTCGGCAGCGGCAATTCCGCTTTCCACGTTATGATAAGCGGTAAAGCCAAGGCGGTCGAGGAAGCGCTGTTCTGTGCTCTTCAGGAGGGTGCACTCAAGGCTTTCAGCTTTGGCACCGGCGTCGCCTACCACCACCCCATAATGAAGGCTTATTCGCAGGAATATGTGGACTTCTGCGGCTCCGTCAAGTACAAGGATCCGCTCTACCCGATGATCTCCGGCTTCGACAGCAGCATCATCACAACCGGCGAGGGCGTTCTGCGCGAAAACCAGCTCAACGTCTATACTCCCATACGCTGGGATCTCGCCCTCAAAGAGCTCGAAAAAATGGGCGTTACCGAATTCTTCGACGTCAGTGCGAACGGCGCTGTGAAGAAGTTTTCAAGAGTCAACAAATCAAAATGCAAAATTTACACTCTCGAAGAAGTGTGAATTTTCAAATAATAACTATTTATGATATACGGAGGATTTTAAAATGAGAGAAATAACAGATCAGATCAGACAGGAGATCAAGGATATGATCTTCGATTATTACGCAGAAGAGTGTGAAGTCGAGAAGGACGAGATCACTATGGATACAAACCCTCAGGAGGATCTCGGAAGCGACTCACTTATGTTCGTTGAGCTTATCGAAATGACAGCTGATAAGTACGACCTCGACATCAAGCTCCAGAGCATCGGCAAGTATATGCTCAAGTCTCCTATGGACACTATGAAGGACGTTGTTGAGATGTTCTGCAAGATCTATCAGTACGGAAACGACATTGTAAATCAGTAAGGGGTAATAAAACTGTGATATCTAATCTTTCAGAGCTTCACGCCGAGGATAATATCGCTGTTCTTACCATTGACAACGGTCCGAAAAATCTGCTCACAGAGCCGGAATTCATCGACCGATCTGAGCTCCTCGGCTGGCTGGACGAAAATCCCCAGGTAGGAGCTCTTGTTATTGTCGGAAAGGGCAGACACTTCTCCCACGGCGCTGACGTTTCACTTTTCGGGAGCGAGGATACCTCCGCTCTCACAGAAAAACTCGAAAAAGCAAGAGAGCTTCTCCGCACTGTCGAAAAGCTCCCGATCGTAACTGCTGCTGCCATAAACGGAGGCTGCTTCGGCGGCGGTCTCGAGATCGCACTCAGCTGTCAGTTCAGGATAGCTTCGCCGTCAGCCTTTCTCGGTCTGCCGGAAATTATGCACGGCGTTATCCCCGGTATGGGCGGCATAGAGAGACTTTACCGTCTCCTCGGCAGAGAAAAGGCACTTCAGATGATACTCTGCGGCGAGATGATCTCCGCAAAGGACGCTCTCGAAGCAGGTCTCGTAACAAAGCTGAGCGAGAACAGAAACTCCTTCGACGAGACTATGAGCTTCGTCCGTGAGCTCCTAAGCGGCAAGTCCCTCACCCAGATCAAGGCTATAATCGGTACTATGAACAATGCAGCAGACGATGCTGAGGATCCCTCAAAGGGTATGTTCGAGAAAACTCTCGCGGAGGCTGGCAGCCGATGAGACGAAGCACCTATCGCCTTACCGTCCGCGGCTACGAGCTTGACTCGTTCGGGCACGTCAACAACGCCGTCTACCTCCAGTACGCAGAGACCGCTATGTGGAACTTCTTCAAGGTCAGCGGTCTGCTCGGCATACTCGAAAAGGAAGAGCTCTTCCCCGTCGTACTGGAGAGCACTCAGCGCTATATCCACGAGCTAAAGCTCATGGACGAGGTGCGCATAGACACCGAGCTGACCTGCACCGGCGGCATTGTCAGCTACAAGCACAATATCGTAAACAAGCAAACAGGACTCGTTTCCTGCCGCGTCACCGGCAAGCTCGCATATGTAAACAAGGATCGTATCATCTGCGATATACCGGACGCGGTCAAAGAATGTCTGGAGAAAAACGACGATGAGAATTGAGAAAAAAGAATTCGTTACAGAGATCAGCGGAGCAGCTTCGCTCTCTGAGCTCTGCGAAAATACAGCGGAGCTCGGTTCTCCCTGTATGCTGATAGTCCACACGGACGGCTCACTGTCCGCGGACGCTGAGTTTCCCTGCGATATACCGTTCATAACGGCAGCAGCGGTCAGCGGAGACATCAGCGATGAACTCAGGAGCCGCTTCGACCTCGTTATACCCGAGGAGGAGACCGCAGCTTTCACAGAAAAGCTCTTCAAGGACAAGACTCCCGGTCAGGTAAAAGAGATAAACAAGTGCTTTATCGCAGCAAGAAAGGGCACTCAGGAGGATATTCTCGAATGTGAGTCGAGAGCCTTCTACTGCCTTATGGCTGCTAAGAACGGAGGCGGCTGCAATGAATGAGGAACTGATAACTCTCACTGAGGAGAACGGTATTCTCCGCTTCACTATGAACGCCCCCTCCAATAACCTTATGACTGCCGATTTCTTCACAGCCTATGAGGACACTATGGCTGAGGTCGAGAATAGAGCTCAGTCCGGCGGAATAAAGGGTATGATAATATGCGGCGGCGGCAGACATTTCAGCACAGGCGCTGATGTCGAAGCACTCTCAGACCGCTCCGCCAAGGAGTCCTGTGACGGCACAGGCGAACTCCCTGCCGGTCACATAAAGCAGAAGCACTTCTTCACCTTCCTGCGCAGCCTGCCGTTCCCGGTAGTCAGCGTGGTAACAGGCTTCTGTATCGGCTCGGGCAGCGAGATCGCCGTTAACAGCCACTACCGTATAATCGAAAAGAACGCCCGTGTAGGTCAGCCCGAGTCCACATTCGGCATACTCCCGGCACTCGGCGGAGTCGCAAGAACTATTGACATATGCGGCTTTCAGAACGCCTACGAGCTCGTTATGTCGGGCGAGCTGATACCTGCCGACCGCGCTGCCGAAATAGACTGGGCGGACATCTTCGCAGATAAGAAGCAGGGTGTCGCAGAGGCTGAAAAGCTCATAGGCTTCATTTCAGCCGAGGGCGGTTTTGCCCCGGAAAAAGCCGGAGAATTTATGCTCCGCTACAAGAAGAGCAAAGGAGAGTGAGCGTGTGAAAATAGGTATAGTCGGCTACGGAAAAATGGGCAGGGACATCTTCAGCATTTTCTTTGACAAGCTGCCGGACACTGAGTTCGTCATACTCGACACCTACGGCAAAGAGGAAAACGCTGCGGCTGTTGCAAAGACTCTCGCCAAGAGCCTCAAGCGCAAGAAGATAACCGAGGAGCAGTACGAGCAGAAGATGAAAGCCTACCGCTTCACGGACGAGGCTGCGGATATGAGTGGCTGCGATCTCGTGATAGAGGCTATATTCGAGGACATCAGGGCTAAGAAATCCCTGTTCTGCCAGCTTGCCGGCATCGTCAGCAAGGACTGTATGCTCCTCACGAATACCTCCTCGCTCGATATTGCTGAGATATTCGCGGACGTTCCCAACAAGGAGCGCTGCTTCGGTATGCACTTCTTCTACCCCGTAAAGCTCACCGGCTTCGTTGAGCTGAACGTCCTCCCGGAGACCTCCCCCGAGCTCATTTCGAGGGCTGCGGAGATAGTCCGCACGATAGGCAAAAAGCCCCTCGTTTTCTCCGGAGAATACCACATCTACCTCAATCAGATACTCTCCTGTATGGTCTCCCACGCGATATACCTCCGCGAAACTACCGGCGCTTCAGTCGAAGAGCTCAGGAGTGCTCTCTCGGAGCTCTATCCGGTCGCTGACGTCTTTGAGATACTCGACAGCGTAGGTCTCGGACTTATGGCTGGAAAGCCCGACTGCTTCCGCATTGAACGCAACAGGCAGCTCCTTGAGTACGGCTGTACGCAGATGAACCGCTGGCTTGATGATGGCTGCCCGAAGGAGACTCTCAGCTTCCTTGACTTCATAGCAGAAAGAGAAACGCCCACCGGCGCTCCCTGCGGCAACGCTCCTCTGAGTATGATCTCGCTGATACTGTGCGAGACCGTCAACGCTCTCAGCGACGAGCCCGGCTGCGATGCGGAGCTCTTTATGGAAGCTGTTCAGGATACACTCGGACTCGCCGAGGCTCTTCCGTATTACTACGGAAAGTTCGGCGCTGAAAATATATTCGCTGAGCTCGAAAGACTCGGCAAGGCTTCCGGATTTGCCTCCTACAAACACGCAGACAAGGCAGTCTGGGACAGATATTTTGGTTAAGAAAGGAAAATGGATAAATATGAAAAAAGTCGTTATAACAGGTATAGGCGCTGTTACTGCGATCGGAAACACTGCTGCGGATTACTGGGAAGGTCTCATCGCCGGAAAGTGCGGTATGAGGACGATAACCCGTATCCCGCTCGATAACCACGACACCACTGTTGCAGCAGAGGTCGATGACTCCTTCGAGGCAGAGGCTTCAAAATACTGGAAGAAGCGTCAGCTCAACGCTGCCACTACCACCACAAGAATGGGTATGGCTTCCGCAGGCGAGGCTGTTGAGGACTGCGGCATCGACACTTCAAGCTATGACCTCTCAAGAGTCGGCGTCATCTACGGCGTCATCGACAACTCCTACGAGGACTACGAACTCGAAAAGCCCCTCAACATCACACTCAAGAAAATGCCCAACGAGCTCCCGGCTCTCATATCTATCAAGTACGGCTTCGGCGGACCTGCTTTCAACCTGAGCACAGCCTGCGCTTCTTCGGCTTATGCACTCGCTATCGGAAAGCAGTTCATCGAGAACGGCACCTGTGATATGGTCGTATGCGGAGGAGTTTCAAACACTGTTACACACCTCGTTATAAGCGGCTTCAACCAGCTCCTCGCTATGTCGGTAAATCCCGATCCCGAGACCGCTGCTCGTCCCTTTACCAAGAACCGTGACGGCTTCATTATGGGCGAGGGCGGCGGTACCGTCATCATCGAGTCAGAGGAGTCCGCAAAGGCAAGAGGCGCCAAGATATACTGCGAACTCGCAGGAGCTTCTATGTGCAGTGAAGCACACAACCTCACAGCTCCCAAGACCGACGGCACAGGTATGTCTGTCTCTATGAGAATGGCTCTCGAAAATGCAAATATGTCCCCGGACGAGATCGACTACATCAACGCTCACGGTACCTCAACAGGTCTCAATGACCTCTACGAGACAAAGGCTATCAGGGACGTTTTCGGAAGAAGAGCCTACGACATTCCGGTATCCTCAGTCAAGGCTTCCATAGGTCACACACTCGCTGCCGGCGGTGCTCTTGAGGCTATCGCCTGCATCAAGGCTATGGAGACAGGCATAGTTCCCCCGACTCTCCACTACGATGAACCCGATCCCGAGCTCGACCTCAACTATGTTCCCAACAAGGCTCAGAAGCACACAGTAAATGCTGCTATCTCAAATTCGTTCGGCTTCGGCGGACACAATGCTACCCTCGTTTTCAGAAAGTACGAATAAGGAGGTAACGCTATGCCTATCGCACAGATGAAAACAAACTATAAATTTCCCTCCGCTGAGCTCCGCACAGCCTTTCTCGACGAGGCTGCAAAGGAACTCTCGGAGATACTCAGAAAGCCGCTCCCGGCTATTATGGTAATGCTCGATCAGTGCCCGATGTATATGAACAGCTCTGAGGATACGGTGTTCTTTGCGGAATTCAGATACATACTCCCGCAGGAGTGCGCCGATGACAAGCAGGGCTTTCTGAAGGAGCTTGCCGACCGTATGCTCGCCCTCATTCAGAAGCATACAAAGGCTGATCCGTACCGCGTATATATGCAGTTCACGGAAATGACGCGCGAGGGTGCGTGGAGATACACAGGCGGCTCGCAGACGTGACTTATAAATGAAAGGAATAGATAAATATGAAATGGGCTATCAGAGACCTTCTCAACCCGGTCGTTACAAGATCAATGCTCTTCGGCAGCGATCCGTTCGACGTTGAATCCATACTCAAAAAAGTTGACGCTATCAAGGTGATGAGCGGCAAGCAGATACAGGCAGTATGGCTCGGTGAGTGGGAGGAAAAGGCAAAGCGCTACTCGGAGCTCTGTGACAAGGCTGAGGCTGCCGGAAACAAGATCTCCGCAAGAGCTTACGCAAAAATGGTGACAGAGTGCCGCTATGCCTGCTTTATGATAAACATTGAGGACGTTGAGAACAAGCGCGAGATATACTCCCGTCTTGAGGAGAGCTACAAGCGCTATATCTCATTCTGCAAAAACAAAGTGGAGTATGCCGAGATAGAGACTAAAGCCGGCAAGATACCTGCCTATATCCACTACCCCGACTCCGGCAGAAAGACCGGCTACCCGACCGTTATCACCTACTCCGGCATCGGAAGCTGCAAGGAAGAGCTCGAAATGCTCGCTGCTCCCCTCAACGAACGCGGCATCGCAGTCATCACTCCCGATATGCCCGGTGCAGGCGCTGCAATAATCCACAACAACATCAAGTGCGGCGGCAAGCAGCTCGAGGCTGCATTCGACGGCATATACAAATTCGTAAAGGCTCACAAAAAGCTTGACGAGAAGAACATCGCAAACTTCGGTCTCTGTATGGGCGGCGGCTACGCATTCCGTGCAACTGTCAAGAACCCGAAGGTCAAAGCCTGCGTAAGCCTCTTCCCCCTGCTTATGAACTTCGCTGACCAGAGCTCTATCCCCGTATGGATGAAGCGCGGCAAGTGGAGCAGCTATCAGTACTGTGAGGACTACCTTGAGAGTATGAGGGTCCTCGAGGAGGGCACTCATTCCGCTGACTTCCTTATGGCTTACAGCGATGATGACAACTGGATGAGCCACGACGCTTCACAGCGTCTTCTCGACAAGGCTACCGGATACAAGGAGAGTATCCACATTGAGGACAAGCCTGCCTATGTTTCCGAGGAGACCATTATGCATGCTATGCCCGTCGGTGAACAGTACCACTGGGTAAAGCACGAGGCTGCCGACTTCATCGCAGCAAGACTCATCAGTAATTCATAATTAAGGAAGGATATTGATATGAGCAAATGCTTTTTTGACAACTATGCTGAGTACGCTCAGGCAACTCCTGATAAAGTGCTCCTGAGAATAGATGAGAACGAGCTTACATACAGCGATTTTATGAAGAAAACTGCCGTTATCGGTTCAGGTATGAAGAAGCTCGGCATCGGTGAGAATGACAAGGTCGGCATCTGTATGCCCAACAGCATCGAGTGGTATCTCGTGTTCTGGTCGGCAGTTAGAATAGGCGCACAGCCTGTTCCTATGGATCCCCAGAGCGGCTCACTTGAGCTCTCAAGGCTCATTCCCGCAACGACCTCTAAGATAATGTTCATCTCCCACAAGTACCGCACAAACGACATAATCAAGGCGGTAAGCGACCTCGTTCCGGAGAAGATACAGCTCACAAAGGTAGTGTGCTTCGCTCCTGAGGAAGCTGTTCCGGCTGACGGCACATACATCTCCGCAGACAAATTCATTGCTGAGTTCTGCGGCAGCGAGTGCGAGATATACAAGCCCGAGTACCTCCACACAATGTCTCTCGCCTGCACATCAGGCAGCACAGGTACTCCCAAGATACTCTCAGTCCCCTCCGGCGGATTTTACTCCACACAGAAGGATATGGGAGACTACCTCGAATTCACCTCCGATGACGTTATGATGCTCGGTATGACGCTCTATCATCAGGGCGGCTTCGGTATGGGACAGCAGATGGCTCTCAAGGGCGGTACAGTGATGTACCAGCCGCAGTTCAACCCCATCGACTTCCTCGAGACCGTTCAGAAGTACAGGATAAACGTTATCCAGCTCACATCAACTCTCGCAAAGGTCCTCCTTTCGACTCCCGATTTCGACAAGTACGACCTTTCGAGCGTCCGCATCTGCTACTTTGCAGGCGAAGTTCTCCCCAAGGAGATAGCTGACGTATTCGTTGAGAAGCTCCATATCCGCGTTATAAACGTTATCGGTTCATCGGAGACCTGCACTATGGTGGTATGGGACTCCGCCATAGATCAGGGCACCGATCCCAGCGACTTCCGCAAGCTCAGCTTCACTGACGTCCGAGTCATCGACCAGAACAAAAACGACGTTCCCGAGGGAGAGGTCGGCGAGCTCTGCGTCTACACAGACGGCGTTATCCTCGATTACTTCGGCAACCCCGAGCTCTCAGCAGACAAGATACTCACTGACGATCAGGGACGCCGCTGGTTCTGCACAGGCGACCTCGTAAACAAGCTCCCGAACGGCATCGTCCGTTTTGCCGGAAGAAGCAAGCGTATCATCAAGCGCGGCGGAAACCTCGTTCACGCAGAGGAGGTAGAAGCCTGCCTGCTCACTCACCCGAAGATAGCAGCCGCAGCAGTTACAGACGAGCCGCACCCCGTTATCGGTCAGCAGATCGTGGCTTACATACAGCCCAAGGGCGATGAGCGCATAACACGCGGCGAGCTCGCTAAATACTTCGACGGCAAGCTCTCAGCATACAAGGTGCCCGACAAGGTAGTTCTCGTCGAGGAGATACCCAAGGACATCGGCAAGATACAGTTCAAATACCTCAGAAAGAAGGAGTATAAATAATGAATAACCTCAATTTTGATGATTTCAGGCAGTCTATCGCTGACTATACAGGCGTTGACACAGACGAGATAACAAGAGAGACAGACGTTTACGATGACCTCTATCTCGACTCGCTCGGACTCTTCGGTCTCGGCTCGCACATCACCGATACCTACAAGCTCAATATCCCCCTCTCACTGGTCGCTTCCATCAGCAAGGTAGGCGAGATCTTCGACCTCCTCAACGAAAAGGGCACTCCCGTAGAGGACTGAGCCGTGGTACTTTTCTTTCTGCCTCACGCAGGCGGCTCCGCAAAGAGCTACAGCTCGTTCAAGCGCTTTCTTCCGAAGGACCTTACAGTCGTGCCTATGGAGCTCTCAGGACGCTTCACGCGCTCCGGTGAACCGCTCCTGACGGATATAAGCTCCTGTACCGCTGACCTCATCGAAAAGCACCGCGAGCTCCTTGCAAATGAGGAATACGCGATATTCGGACACAGTATGGGGACTCTCCTTGCCTATGAGCTCGTTCGTCAGGCTAAAGCGCAGGGACTCGGTATGCCGGTTCACGTTTTTCTCTCAGGATGCTGTGCTCCCGATGAAAACATAAAGTGCTTCAGGAACTCAGATACTGCCACTGATGAGGAGATAATCGGCTTCTTTGCCGCAAACTCCCTGTCAGGCGCTTCACCGGTTAAGGACGAGGAGCTCATAAAACAGCTCAACAGGATACTCTGCACTGATGTCCGTATGGCTGACAGCTATCGTCTCAGCGCGGACAGGTTCGATCTCGGCTGCGATATAACGGTACTGTACGGGACCGAGGATATAATGCTCCGGGGCATTGATATGTCCGGCTGGCAGAGGTTCACCTCCGGCAGCTGTACCGTTAAGTCCTACTCCGGCGGACACTTCTACTACACTGCACATAAGGAAGAGATCTGCCGCGTCATTGCGGAAACGCTGAATATATAATGTGTTGATTATAGTATATCAGCAGGTTGTAGGGGCGCCGTTCCGGCGCCCGCATAAACGAAAGGACGCACGATGTGCGTCCTTTTTCGTTTAAAATATGTTTATGCGGGACGTCGAGGACGCCGTCCCCTACGGTCAATTTATGATACAGTTTACGCCGCCCCTACAACTCATTTCTTAACTCTGACTTCTGAGCTCTTGCGCGGCTTATGCCATTACCTTGACGCTGTTGTATTTCATACGGCGTATAAGCAGAGTCACCGTCACTATCGCAACAACGAACGCCGCCTGAATTCCGAAGCACAGAGCCGCTTTCTCTGCACTGAGCAGTGTGCTTCCTCTCAGCATATTATTGAGCCTGATATACCAGTAAGCCGGGAAGAATTTTCCGACCGCAAGAACGCTGCTGCCGAGCATATCCTGCGGCACGAATATACCGCAGAAGAAGCTCATACCGAGTCCGAGCGCCTGTGTTATCAGAGTGATGATGTTCTTGCTTGAAGTAAGGCTTGCTACCAGTACGGATATTGCTGTCGAGATAAGTACGAACACGAAACTGTTAAGAACGGCAAGCCATTCACGGCTTGTGCTTGCCATACCGTAGATACCTGCTCCGACTCCGACCATAAGCAGCCACAGTGCAGTAACTACAACTGCGCAGCCTATGAAGATCTGCATAGTGTAGGTCGCAGGACGTACAGAGGAACAGTTAGTGCGGTAACGCAGATCCCTGCGCTCCATAATGTTCAGCACCGGACAGAGAAGGCTCAGGAATGCTGAAATGATGATATACGGCATATAATTGTAATACTCGAAGTAGTCGTCGTTGCCACCTGAAACCTTCGACTCCATATTTACCTCTGTCTCGACTGCAAGATCCTGCGCGGTATTCTTCAGCGCTTCTTCGAGCGGAGTTCCTGCGAGCGTGTATGCTTTTACGGTCGAGGCATAGTCATTGAGGTACTGCTCCATAATTACAAGAGCGTAGCTGTCGTGCATATGGTATGTGCTGAAAAGCCCTTCCGTTTCACCGGCTGCGAGCTTCTCCGAGTAACCATTCTCTATGATGACAACACAGTCCACGCTCTCGTAGTAGAGCATATCCATAATGTCGTCCTTGTTGTTGTTAGTATCGACCATATGGTATTTTTCGCTGAGAAGTCCGGTAAGAGCACGGCTCTCGGCGCTGTTGTCCTCATCGAAGACGGTCAGGTCGATCTTTACAGCTTCAAAAGAGGAACGATCCTCGTTATGCGCAGTTATTACGGCAATCGATATAAACACGAACGTGAATACCAGCGCTGTGAACATATTCTTTTTTACGACCTTGAGAAAAGCCTTAAAGACTTGCATACTTCTTCCTCCTTGTCATAATGAAACCGAGCAGTGCAAACACCACTGATAATATGAACATAGTAACGATCTTTTCTGTGAAGCGTCTGTAATCGCTGTACATATTGAGACAATAGAAGCTGTCCGAGATGACCGCAGCAGGGTTGATCTTGTTGAACCACGGCAGCTTTCTTGCCATAACCTGCTTCATATCGCTGATCATAAGTCCGCTCAGGAAGCACAGTAACAGTGAACCTGTTATTGAAATGCTGGTCTTTGCATTCTCGCTGAGACAGCATATCGAACCAATGAAAAATCCCATTGATACGCCGACTGTTCCCGAAAGAGCTGCTGAGAGATAAACGAGCGGCAGCTTGTCTCCGAAATCAACACCGAGCACAAATCTCAGGTATGTTACGCTGAGCAGCATACACAGTATCTCTATGATATAGGTTGCTATGAGTGCAGCACAGATGCCTGTGCCCTTGGGTGTGGGAGAGCAGTTCTTTCTTGCTCCGAGCGCGGAGAGATTAGCCTGATTTACGTTGCTGATGTGCAGACCTGTCATTGAACCGAACATCGCTACCATTGCGAGAAGATTGTAGAAATACTGTATGGCATTATCGGTATTTCCCTCAGTGAGAGGTATCTCCCTAACTGAGTCTGTTTCCTCGGAAAGTGCCGCGGCGACCTTTTCAATACTCTGCGGATCACTCTGTGCAGCACGGCTTATAACACGGCTGCGGAGATTGTACTTATCCACGAAGAATTTCAGTGTGGTCTGATCTATGCCGTTCTCAGCAACAGACAGTGAAAGCTCTTTGCCTGTGTATATGATGCCCTTGACATCGCCGTCATTGAGCAGTTTTTTTGCATTGTCGCGGTCGGTGTAGACAATGTCCAGAAGAGGCTTTTCCTGAGCACTTAAAGACTCTGCCACAGAGCGGAAGTTCTTGTCGTCTGCTTCATCTACGACTGCTGTTTTCAGCGTCGAAAACTGCGTAGTTTTTTCATATATACCGTCAAATGCAAATTTGAAAAATCCGCCGAGAATGATCGGGAAAAGTATCATCCATATCAGAAGATCCTTCGTCCTGACAGCTGTCAGAAATTCATATTTAAGATTGTGCAGGAACATATTACTCCTCCTTGTCTCTGAGAGCCTTGCCGGTTATCTCGAGGAACACGTCATTGAGAGTCGGGAGCTCGGTATATACTCTGCCGAAGCTGATCTCCTTCTCCTGTAACAGACCGAGTATCCTTATGAGGTTATGCTTGCCGCCGGAGCAATACACCGTGAGCTTGCTTCCGTCGTAAGCCGTGTCGTAAACGTGAGGGAGTCCGGCAACTGCTGCGCGGTCAGCGTCCGTAAGACCGATGATCTCTATGGTGAGAGTCTCGGTGTTCTTTATCATACGCTTGAGCTCTTCCTTTGTGCCCTCAGCGATCTTGCGTCCCTTGTCCATAATGGCGATGCGTGTGCAGATCTGCTCGACCTCCTCCATATAGTGTGAGGTGTAGATTATCGTAGCACCGTCCCTGTTGAGCTGCTGTATGCCCTCGAGTATCTTGTTCCGGCTCTGAGGATCAACGGCGACTGTGGGCTCGTCGAGGATTATGAGCTCAGGCTTGTGAGCTATACCGCAGGCGATATTGAGCCTGCGCAGGAGACCGCCGGAGAGCTTCTTGGGATAGAATTTCACGAAATCCTCAAGCCCGGTGAAGCGTATCGCATCTTCGACATAACCCTTGCGCTTTGCCTTGTCATTGATGTACAGACCGCAGAAGTAGTCGATGTTCTCGTAGACCGTAAGCTCGTCAAATACTGCAACATTCTGCATTATTATGCCTATATTCTTCTTTATATCGTAAGCTGTGGGCGACATCTCCCTGCCGAATATCTCTATCCTGCCCTTATTGAACGAGAGCAGTGAGAGCAGACAGTTTATAGTGGTGGTCTTGCCGGAGCCATTCGGTCCGAGAAGTCCGAGGATCTCACCCTTCTTTATCTCAAGGTCGAGGTGGTCGAGCGCTATAAGATCACCGTAACGCTTAACAAGGTTTTCTATTTTTACTACTGTGTTTTCCATATGTGTCAACTCCTTTACTGTCCTTATTATACCTTATCAGGAAATATTTGTGTAGTGTCGCCGGTCAGTTTCTGATATGACAAATGTCATAAGTTTAGTCTGTGTGATATGCAATTCCGTGTGCGAAAGCAGACTATCAGTTCTGAAAAAATAAGTTCGTGGAATGGGTTGCAAGGGAGGTCCTCCCTTGCCGGAGTCCAGAGGCAGCGCCTCTGGTCGTCACTCTCAGCTTTAAAGGCGGCGAAACTCTGCAAAGGCGCTCCGCAAGAGGTGAATTTTCAAACAGTCCAGTGGACTGTTTGGGAAGATAAGCAGTCTCGCAAATCTTTGATTTGCAGAGAATGCTATATGCAAAGCTGGAGACGCACTGTAAGTTAGGGCGTCTCCTTGTAACTATTCAGTATTATATTCCTGCGGAGTTACCTCAGCAAGGTATATCTCAGGATAATTAATACAGCTGTCAGGCAAAGCAGCGAACATATATTGCAATAATCATTTTTTTATGCTATACTTAATGCAGATGTATTATTATTTGAAAGGAGAACGGCATTTTGAACAGACTGCTCGACAAATCAGCCCTGCTGCTGATCTGCATAACAGCACTTTCGCTTTCCGGAAATGCCGCCGGACCTGTCATAGTCCTGCTCTGCACGGTAACAGCTTCGGCAGCTTTACAGCTTCTGTCAGGAACTAAGACGGCTGCTGCCATAATCGCACTTGTATCGGCTGCGTGTCTGGTGTATCCGCTGTTTTTCTGTATAATGCCGATCGTCCTGTACGACGCGCTGTGCGAGAAGAAATGGTGGCTGTCCATGCCTGCCTCACTGATCCTGTTCAGCGCACCGAACGAGCTGACACCGCTGCAATGCTTCATATCAGCCGCCGGAATAACTGCTGCGATACTGATATACATAAGAGTGTCCGCTCTCGAAAAAACGGTCAGCAACCTCACCGAACTGCGCGACAAGGTCACCGAAACAAACCTCCAGCTCTCACATCAGAATTCACTCCTCGCAGAAGCTCAGGACAACGAGATACGCCTCGCAACGCTACGCGAGAGAAACCGCATAGCCCGCGAGATACACGACAATGTCGGGCATATGCTCACACGCTCCCTGCTCCAGTCGGGAGCTCTGCTCATAATCAACAAGGACGAACAGCTCAAAGAACCGCTGACCAGTCTCCGCGACACGCTCGACACTGCTATGACGAGTATCCGCGAGAGTGTCCACAACCTCCACGACGACTCCGTGGATCTGAAAAAGCTCATTTCCGAAAGTCTCTCCGCTGCCGAAGGGAAGTTCCGGACATCGCTCGAGTTTGACATATCCGAGAATATTTCCGGCAGCATAAAGTTCTGCATCGCCGGAATAGTCAAGGAGTGCGTCTCCAATGCCATAAAACACTCCTCCGGCAGCGAGCTCCGCGTCATAGTACGCGAACACCCGATGTTCTACCAGCTTATGGTAGATGACAACGGCTGCTGCAAGGAAAGTATAAAGGAGACCGGCATAGGTCTGAAAAATATGCGCGAACGCGCTGAGAGCTCCGGCGGCAGGATAACATTCACGCCCTCCCCCGAAGGCTTCCGCGTTTTTATGACGATACCAAAGAAATAAGGTGACAATATGAATATAGTAGTTGTTGACGACGACAAGCTCGTTGCTATCTCCCTGAAAACCATTCTCGAAAGCACCGGCAGGATAACCGTTGCCGCTATGGGCAGCTCCGGTGCCGAGGCGATAGAACTGTACAGCACCCACCGCCCGGACGTTCTGCTTATGGATATAAGAATGGAGGGTATGAACGGCATCGAAGCCGGCGAAAAGATACTCTCCGAGGACAAAGAAGCCCGTATCCTCTACCTCACCACCTTCTCCGATGACGAGTATATCGTCAAGGCACTGAATATGGGTGCAAAGGGCTACATACTCAAGCAGGATTTCGAGGGCATCGCTCCTGCACTCGAAGCCGTTATGCGCGGACAGAGCGTTTTCGGCGACCAGATAATCGACCGCCTGCCAGAGCTTATGAAGCAGAAGGACGAATTTGACTTCTCAGTCCACGGTATCAGCGACAAGGAACGCGAGATAATGACTCTCGTTGCCGAGGGACTCAGCAATAAGGAGATCGCCGGAAAGCTCTTCCTCAGCGAGGGTACAGTCCGGAACTACATAAGCACCCTCCTCGATAAGCTTGAGCTCCGCGACCGAACTCAGCTTGCGGTTTTCTATTACACACAGGTCAAGAAATAACAAAACGGACTTGACAAAAACATTGTCCGGTGCTATAATAAACGTAAAGAGAGCACCGCACAGGCTTTATGGCTCAGCGGTTCTCCCTCAATGTTAAGCTATTTTGAAATAACCGTCCATGTGGAAGTGGGGCGGTTATTTCTTTTTGTTATTGCTAAGATTAATTATTGCAACTACAAGCATAAGTAATGTAAGTAATTCCATAATCGACATCTTAACTCACCCCCGTTTCCGAGGGAAGAATAGAACCGCCTTGCCGCTTTTGCAAGCTCTGTACAATGCTCTATGCGATAATTATATCACGAGGATTATTTTTTGTCAATTAACCGTATACAACCCAAAACGGACTGCCCTCAGGACAGTCCGTTTTTTATTCTTATCAGCCGCCAAGTGACTTGACGATATACTTTCCGCAGAGCTGGCGGCTCTTGCCGACGTTATAAACGTGCTCGTGGAGAGTATTGGTGATAGTCTCGCGGTACTGCTCCTTATTGGCAAGGAGCTCGCCGACTGTTTTGCCGATCTTGTCTATCTCGTTGGTCTCAAGCGAAACGCCGATGACGTTTCTGAGAGTGATGTTGATAGGCTTGGTCTTTATCTTATCCCACTCTGTATTCATAATTTTCATAGGTGTATTTATGAAGAGCACGGGGCGCTTTGTAACGAATGCGAATTCCCACGAAATATCCGACCAGTCCGTGATGAGTATGTCGGACTCCATAACAGGATTGTTTGAGGAGAAGTCTGTCTGGATCTCGATGTTCTTGTTCTCCTTGAACTTCTCTGTCATTACCTCAAACTTCTCGGGCTCGTGACGAACCTGCTGCGGGTGAGGACGAACGATTATGTGGTAATCGGTCTTTGCGAGTTCCTCAAGGATATCGTCGATGCAGGAGTCGATGATGTTATCGGGCTGCCACGAGGGCGCGATGAGTATCTGCGGAACCTCGTTCGCCTTATGTTCAGTGCTCTCGTACTTCTCTATCATCTCGTCGATGATCGGGTAGCCTGTCTCAACGATACGCTTCTTGGGAGTGTTATAGAGCTCCTCGGAGTCACGCAGCTCGTTCATACAGTCAGGACCTACTGCGAAAACAGTATCGTACCAGTCGAGCGCGCCCTTACGGAGCGTAAGCGCTGTACTTCCCATACCGTGGAAGGTATAGACATACTGAACGTCCTTTCTGAGACGTGAACGCTTGATGTGATACTTTTCGAGGTCGGGCATAGTCATAACACACATATCGCAGTCCAGCTTCATAAAGAGAGGAATGAGCCTCTTGTTGGAAGCGATATAGTAAGGCTTGATCTGCGGACGGGTATCCTTGAAGATATTGTCGTCCGGATCGCTCGTTACATAGTGAATGTCTATATCGGAGTGCTCGCAGATATAGTCGATCATACCTGCGTAATACTTGTAGAAGCCGTTCTGCTCTGAGTAGAACATCAGCTTCATTCCCTTAACGGAGAAGAACTTCTGATAGTCCTCCTTCTCGCGTTCGCTGTTAGCCTTGAAGATCTTCTCTTTCTCTATACGCTGCTTGTTGACCTTTTCGAGGTACTCGTAGTCGATGTACTTCTTAGGCGGCATACAGAGGTTTGTGAGCATCATCATCGGGATAGCGAAGAGGTTTCCGAATATCCAGTAGAGACCTACGCCGGTAGGAACTAAAACTGCAAAGTAGGTCGAGAAGGCAACCATAAATACGGTAGTCAGTACCTTGTTGACGTTGCCCTGAGCCATTTGCAGGATATTGATCTTGTTCTGCACCCAGCAGAGCAGCCATGCGCTTATACCGGAGAAAAGCGGTATAAGGAGGAGTCTGTCGAAGTGCTTGAGTGAAGGAGTTTCGCTGAGGTCGATACCAAGGAAGTGCATATCGAGCTCCTTGATGTCCTTGATAGCCTGACTGTACTCTCCACCGTCTGGGAAGAGACCGCCCTTTACCTTTCTGATTATATCTACCTGATAGGTATTATCAGCACTCTTGAAATCAGGAACAAAGTTCTCCATCCATTCCTTGAAGCCGTCGATGACGCTTGAGTCTATCTGGAGCACGAATGAGAGCGGACGGTAGATAACGTATACCAGACCGAGTACGAGCGGTATCTGTATCAGAAGCGGTACTGTTCCGAGTATCGGGTGGTACTTGTACTTCTTGTAGAGCTTGAGACGCTCGTCTGCGAGCTTGTCCTTATCGTCGATATACTTGATCTTGAGCTTGTTCTCCTCAGGCATCATTCTTACCATATTGATAGAGTTCTTCTGTGTAAGGAGACTCAGAGGGAAAAGCAGGACCTTAGTGAAAAGCGTAAAGATTATGATGCTCAGACCGTAATTGCGTACCACATTGTATATGATACTCATTATCCAGCCCAGAGCAGTGCCTAATACTGACATATATACTCTCCTGTGATCATTTTATTGAATTGTTGAGACTCAGTCCTTATCATCGCTGAGGAGGTCGTCTGCTGTGATAACGTCCTTTTCGCCGTCGTGGAGAGCTTTGATCTCAGCTGCGTCGATAGCCTCGACCTTTTCGTCCTTCTTCTTGAAGGCTCTCTTGATCTTGCTCCAGAAGATACCGAAGAAGGTACCGAGAGCGATGAGGATACCTGCACCTATCTGAATGATATAGCTTGTGGTCGCAGGATCGATGTACAGTGCGGATTGTGAAGTCATTGCGGTAAACATAGTTATTATTCTTCCTTTCTTACCTTGTGTATGTGAATATTATTTTAAGCTGTTTTCGTGTTCCGGCAGGAGCTCCCAGTTGTCAAAGTCACGGGCGTCGCCGGTTATCCTGTACCTCGCGGTATATTGCAGACTGCCGTAGTTGACGAACTTTACAGACTGGAAATACCTGTCGGGGTGGAGGTCGTTTTTGATGATGTCGCTGTACGAATTGCCGAAGCAGCTGTGGTCTATGCCGGCAAATTCGAGTATGCTTGCCGGAAAGTTGTCGTTAGAGAGCTCCGAATACCTGTCAAAGGCGAGTTCCCCGTGAGCGTCACCGGCTGGCTTTATGAGAAGCGCGGTGGTTATCGCGCCTTTCAGCTTTTTGTGGTGTGAGTCGGTCTCATTCGGCGCTCTGCCGTGGTCACCGAGTATCACAATGGTGGTCTTGTCATATATCCCGAGCTCTTTAAGCTGATTAAAATAGCTGAACAGTATCTCAAAGTCTCCCCGGGTGGTGTTGATAGGATCAAGCTCCTCATCAAGCGGCTTGTAAAGCTCTGCAAGCTCCCTGGAGTTGTAGTGCGCACCGCTGAGGTGTATATAGGTGAAGGTCTTATTCGGGTTATCAGCCCTGAGACCGTATTCGTTCATATAGTTGCAGAAGTGAAGATCCGTCTGCGGCTCAAGTCTGAGCGGTACCCTGTCTGCCGGTTCGTCACCAGCCGGCTTTACGAAGTGCCTTGCGACATTCGCACCGAGTCCGGAAGCAACAGTTCCCTTGAACTTGTTCGGCAAAAGCCTTGCGAGCGAGAGCTTTGAAAGCGCATAGACAACGCCGCCGTCACCGAAACGGTTCTTCTCAATGCCGCTGTAATAGTTTATATTGTCGCAGAAATCTTCTATCAGCCGCGGAGTGCTGACAGTCGTGATGCTGTCTGGGATAATGTTTATGTCATACCCGGCTTTTTTGAGCTGTGCCGGAACACAATCCTCATCCCACGCAGAACGCATATATTCCGGCCATTCCCTGCCGTCATACTGCTCTCCTGTGAGCATCTGAACTACCGACGGGAAGGTATTTGTCGTATGCGAGACATTGTTCTGATAAAAAGTAAAGCCGCCGAGCTTTTCATTGAGCTCCGGATACCTTTCGAGCATCTCATCAACATATGTACCGTCGAGCCTGTCCACGAGGAATACGACGATATTTCCGTCCTCCGAGAGCGACATAGCGTTCTCATAGGAAAGGTAGCCCTTGTAAGTACCGCAATAGCTGTCAAAATCCGTCCGCTGCATCTTGACACCGGTCCAGCCTGCCTGAACTATCACAGCCGCAGCAGCTATGCAGAAAACGGAATTCCGGTCAGCAGCCGCAAGCAGCTTCTTCTCCGGCAATAACCGCGCCGCCAGCTTTATCAGCAGCGGCAGGCTCACAATGAGCACATATATCAGCAGATTGCCGTATGTTGAGATGTTGACGTCGTAATAGCCCGACTGATAGCCCGTCATCGCGGTATGCGGATTGTTCAGGAACACCGCCTGTACTAAAAACGCCGGCAGAAAGCCTGCGATGATACGCGAGACGATACCGTAAACGCGCCTGAGCTTCCACTTCAGAAGCAGGAGCAGTCCTCCGGCGAGGACAACATTCGCAATGCCTGCAATAGCAAGCGTCGCCATCATATCCAGAAAGTCAAGCGGAAAGTCCTCCCGGCTGCCGGAAATGATATAGAGCGGAGACAGCACGAACACCGCTAAGCTCACAGCCAGAGCAAGCAGAAACGGTTCAGCCTTCTCGCGCCGCGTAAGCGGCTTATGCGAACGCGGCTTTTTCTTTTCCGCGTCAGTATCATTAATGTCGATGCAGGGTTCTTTGCTGCTCATAGTTCCCTCCAGACAAATACAGTTATGCTTTTACAGCATACTCCATTATTGTATCACAGTGACACGGCATTGTCAAGGAATACGCAAAGAATTGAGCATTTATAACAAAATTATCGAAAAAATAAGGCTGCAACGGCGCTATAACGCCATTACAGCCTGTCTTATTCCCTGAGAAGAGTCCAGTTTGAGAAGTCTCTTGCGTCTCCGCTTACGATATAGGCAGCTTTTTCGACCATTCTTCCATAGCCGGCAAAGTCATAGCCGCGTATCACGCGCGGTAACTTTATTGAACCGTTTATAACATCATTGTAGGATACTCCGAAGCCGCTCCTGTCCACTCCGGCATATTCGAGGACGCTCGGTGCGAAGTAGGCTATGCTCAGCTCGCTCTGCGAGTCCTTCTGTATCATTTTGCCATGCGCACCTGCCGGCTTTATGAGGAGCGCTGAGGTTATCGCACCGTCGAGCTCCATAGTGCTGCCGCTCAGCTCGCGCGGAGCTCTGCCGTGGTCACCGAGAACGATGATAGTTGAATTATCATAGACTCCCGCTTCCTTCATCTGCCTGAAATACTCAAACAGTATCTCAAAGTCGCCGCGTGTGGTCTTGTAGACGTCGTTCTCGCCATCAAAGCCGTGAAGTCCGGCGATACCGTCATTGACCGTATGCGAGCAGTTGAGGTGAATAAAGCTGAAGGTCTTCTTCGGTGAGTCCGCTGTAATGCTGTGTTTTTTCAGGTATTCCGCAAATCTCAGGTCGTTCTCGAGACTCGCTTGCTTGTGCTCAAGGTCGTCCATAGCAGGGTATCTGACCATATCGCGGCAGAAATTCGCCCCCATCCAGTACTGGATATTATGCTTCATCGCAAATGGCATAACCCGAGCCGTCCCGAGCCTTGTCATATTCATCACAATGCCGTTTTTGCCAAAGGTGTTGAGCTTTACATCGCTGCACTGCCTGATATTGTCGCACTGCCCCTCGACCTGCGAAACGCTGCTGAGAGTGGTTATGCTGTCCGGCAGCAGATAAACACTGTACCCGTTATCACTGAGCCGTCTCGTGAGAGTTTCGCCGCGCCAAGCCTTTGTGAGGTAGTCGTACCACTCCTCGCCGTCATAGTGCCTGTTCGTGAGCATCTGCTGGACTGTCGGAAAAGTGCTCGTGCCGACGGAGATGTTGTTCTGATAGAAGGTGAAGTCCCCAAATTCCTCATTGAGCTCCGGATATTTCACGAGCAGCTCGTCCATCCACTCGCCGTCAAGACGGTCCGTGAGAAACACCACCACGTTCCCCTCCTCTGACAGCGAGAGCGCCGGTCCATAGGAGAGGTAGCTGTTCTGAACGCCCTTATACCTTCCGGGGTGAGCGGAAACGGTCTTGCCGAGAGCCACCGTTCCGTTAATGAGGAAGAGTGCTGCCGCAGCTGCGAGAACCGTCCGGCAGCGGACAGCTCTTCCGAGCAGCTCCGGGAAATATCTTGCCAGAACCGCTAAAACTGCCGGCAGCAGAACTATCGTCCAGAAGAGCAGCAAATTTGCGATTATCGCCCATTTGTAAGTGCCGAAGCGCCTGTCCGTGCTGAGAACGACGTTCATAGTACGGTTAAGGGCAAGGGACTGAACTGTGCAGGCTGCCGCAAAGCCGAGAAGAAGTCCTGCACCTGCCCGGAAAATATTCTCACCGGCAAGCAGACAGAGATTGAGCAGCCCGGCAAGCACCGCAGCCGCCGCAAAAACAGCAAGAAGCATCGGCGGCACGATATGGTCTATATCGACCATAAAAGCCTCCGGTGCTTCCATATAAACGATAACAGGTGAAAACAACAGCAGAATAAAGCTCATCGACGCACTGAGCGCGAAAATAATGAGCTCCGCTTTTTTTGTAAAGCGTTTCTTGCTGGTTTTCACCTGTTTCATATTCATACCGCCTTATACAGTATAATTATTATCAGTCAACTTCTTTCCAGTTGTCAAAGTCTCTTGCATCTCCGGTTATCTTATAAAATGCTTTCGGTGTTACTTTACCATAACCGCCCCAGAGGAAGGTCTGCATAAATCTGTCGGGGTGGAGTCCGCCCTTGACAACATCGTCATAGGAATAGCCAAGGTCGCTGTGGTCTATACCTGCGTATTCCATAACGCTTGCAGGGAAGAAATCGTTTGAAAGCTCGCTGTCACGGTCGAGTTTGAGGTCCTCGGCAGGAGCATTAGCAGGCTTTACAAGGAGACCTGTGGTGATAGCACTTGTAAGTCCTGGCTCATTATCAGCTTCAATCTCAATAGGAGCTCTGCCGTGGTCGCCGAGGATAATTACAGTTGTATTGTCGTAGATGCCGAGCTCTCTGAGTTGGTCAAGATACTCAAATACGATCTGTAAGCCGCCTCTTGTAGTGGAGTAAATGTCAGGATCATAAGATGCTTCGCGATCATACATAGCAGTTGTTGCAGCTGATGTTCCGTGGGAGCAGTTGAGGTGGATAAAGCTGAAGGTCTTCTTGTCGCTGTCAGCCTTGAGGTGGTTGTTGATGAGGTAATCATAATACTTGAGGTCGGAGTCAACGTCAACTGCCAGAGGCACCATATCGTCCATATCTTCTTCAAATGATACAAAATGTGCCGAAAGACTTGAACCGAGTCCGGTAGATAACTTGTCCTTGAAGGCGTATGGGGAAAGTCTCGCAAAGGAGAGCTGAGACATTGTCTGAACGATACCCTTCTTTTGGAAGTAATTGAAGTTCACCTTAGCACCGGATCTTGTTATGACGTTATTGCACTGCTCCTCAAGCTGAGTGATGTTGCCATAGGTAGTAAGGCTATCGATTATGAGGTTGCAGTTCCAGCCATTTTCAGTAAGGCGTCTCGGAACTGTTTTCTCGTCCCACGCATATTTTGTATATGTAGGCCAGTCTTCCGTTCCGTTGTACATATAAGTAGTGAGCATCTGCGGAACTGACGGGAATGTATTTGTGTTGTGAGAAACGTTGTTCTGATAGAAAGTGAAGCCCTGTAAGTTCTTGCTTACATCAGGGTATCTGTCAATGACCTCGTCCATCCAGAGACTGTCGAGACGGTCTGTGAGGAATACAACGACGTTGCCTTCCTTGGAAAGGGACTGTGCCGGCTTGTAGGAGAGATACTGTGTGTAGCTTCTGTTGTACTGCTTGAAATCAGCCTTTGCAATAGAGCTTCCTGTACCCACGAGCTGCATAACGAAGATAAGTCCGGCTACATAAGGAAGGACCATTCCGTTGCCGAAGTGCAGGAACTTGCTCTTCTTGTTGAAAAGCGAGATTATGTAGAAGAACAGCGGCAGAAGAAGTATGAACGTCAGAATGAACATATTGATCGTTACGTTCTTTCTGTCGTCAGAATAGCTTGTAGAGTCACCGGTGATGGTGGTCATCTTGCCGTTCAGGAACAGCACCTGCGTATATATCGCAAGCAGGAAGCCGAAAAGCAGCTTCGAGATGACTTTATAGAGCCATTCTGCGATAAGGAGGAAGAAATTCTGAACAAGTATGAGTGCTCCGGCAGCCGCACACGAAACTCCGAGCATAGGCAGTGCAACGTGCTTGAAGTCAACGACGAATTCTCTCATATTGCCGAGGAAGATGTCCATAGGCGGGAAGAAGAATACCGTAAATGCGATAGCGAAGCTGAGTATGATGATCGATATTTCGTTCAGCTTTGTGAACTTTTTCTTCTTGACCTTTTTCTTAGGCTCAGGTGCAGGGGCATTTTCAGCCGGAACTGCTTCAGTAGTTGTATTAACATCTGTTGTTTCCATAGTGATCCTCTTTTCCCGAAAAATCATATATTTAGCTGTCAGCGTCAGATTTTCTGAAACCGGCAGATAAAATGGCATAAAATGCCGTACTTTATTATTTTATCATACATAACATAAATTGTCAAGACAAAATAACGCTCAGTATACCGGAACAAACGGAAGATTTCTCAGTACAAAAAAGACGATGAGTGCTGCAAGCGATATTATGCTCACAACACGCCGGAAACGTTCGCCGCAGTCAAACAGCCATAGAACTACACAGGCTGCCCAGACGGGCTGAAAAACAAAAAAACCTATGTTATAATGTGCAGCAGCTGCGAAATCGAGGTGCACCTCGCTGATACACGCTCTGCTTATGCCGCAGCCCGGACACTTGATATGATGCCTTGAAATGGCATACATCGGACACTTTAATGCGAGCCCTGTAAGTCTCAGCCAGATATAGTAGGCAAGCCCGAGTCCGGCAACGATCAGGATTTTTTTCAGATTATTATAATTCAGTTTATATTTCATACCTAAAAACAAACTGTCCGGTCGGTCGGACCGGACAGTTAAGGATCATTCGCTTAATGTGTTGAGCTCGTTCTGCATAAGAGCGTATGCTACAATACCTACACCTACTAATTCAAGTACGAGGTAAAGGATCGGAAGGCTACCGGAAGGTAAGCCCTTTGCAGCACGGATACTCTCGATCTTAACACCCTGCTTGTAAGCCCAGTAGATACCGTAGATACCACAGGTTACGATAGTAAAGATAAGTGCAGTAACACCGTTAGTACCCTGCTCGCCTGCAAGAGTATTTGTGTCATCAGTGATCTTTACGAACCAGTAAATTCCGTAAATTCCACAAGTGATGATTGTGAAGATGATACATTTAACGATGTCTCTTTTCTGAATACCCATCATTCTGACCTCCATTTAACATAATACCAGCGTAAAACGCTTTAAATAATTATAGCATATCTGTCAAATTCTTTCAATGCACAATTTCAACAATTTACGACATAAATAATAATAAATAATATATGAAATCGTATAACCAGGCATTATAACTGTATATACAGTAAAATAGCCAAAATAAAAAAAGAGCGTCTGCCTGATGCAAACGCTTTTGGCTCCCCCTGCCCGGCTCGAACGGGCGACAACTCGGTTAACAGCCGAGTGCTCTACCGACTGAGCTAAGGAGGAATATAAA
>CACXEJ010000058.1 GCA_902766595.1 Ruminococcus flavefaciens
TAATAAAAATCTCCGAGGATGACCTCCTCGGAGATACCATACATATTAACTGCGTTAAGAACACAATACAGAGGAAAGGTTCTTCCCTCGTACCCCTTTTCCAAAGACTTTATTTTGTTTTTGCCGTGATAGTACACAGTTTCAAGATAAAAATAACAAAGCGCTACTAAATTAGTAGCGCTAATTTTGTACTATCACGGCAAAAACCAGATAAAAGTTTTAGGAAGGGAGTTTGAGGGTGACTCCCCACAGTGTGGGGAGATGTCCGCAGGACAGAGGGGACGCGCCGCCGTTAGCGGAATCCTTTTTCAAAAGGGTTTCTCTCAATAATCCGTATGTTATTTCTATATTAGTATCACTCTTATTCCAGGGTGGTTATATAATCGTAAATGAGTCCCTGACGGTCTCGCAGACCTGCGTGAAATAGCCCTTTTGGCTGAGTGCTCCGGCACACTTTCCTGCTTCGCCTGCTGAACCGAACAGTCCGAATACCGCCGAACCGCTGCCGGTCATAATGGAATTCAGCGCTCCGGAAGCCAGCATAGCAGCCTTAATATCAGCGGCCTCGTTCAGACATACAGCCTGTTCAAAGAGGTTGCCGAAGAATTTGTGGGCAGTTTCGGGAGCGTTTCTGAGCGCGTTCACAAGCCCGTCCGTATTCGGGTGAAGGGGGGCTTTGAGTGCGTCAATACGCGCATAGGCTTCACCGGTAGAAACTCCCTCCGTACCCTTTGCGATGAGGAGCGTTCTGCCGGAAAAATCGGGCAGGGGAGTGATCTCCTCGCCGATACCGCCGACATAGGCAGTACCGCCGGTGAAGAAGAACGGGACGTCTGCACCGAGAGTTTTTCCGAGAGCCGCGAGCCTGTCACGGTCAAGGGGCTTGCCGTTCAGTTCGTTTAGGCACCACAGCACAGCGGCTGCATCGGTGCTTCCGCCGCCCATACCAGCCTGCGAGGGGATTCCCTTTCTGATGTGTATGGTGCAGCCGGGAGCAGTACCGGTCTCCTCTGCAAACCTCAAAGCGGCTTTGTAGGCGATATTGCGTTCATCGCAGGGGATTGGATCGGACTTTGCGAACATCTCCGGGAGCTCACACGAAAGCTGTATACCCTCGCCGGAGAGTTCGACCGTTATCTCATCATAGATGCCGACGGTCTGGAAAACGCTCTCGATGAGGTGGTAGCCGTTGTCGAGTCTGCCGGTGACGTCGAGTGCGAGATTTATCTTAGCGGCAGTTTTTATCTTCATTTTTTCTCAGCCTCTAACTTCTGAATGAACTTCTCGATGCGCTTCATAGCCTCCATAAGGTGCTTGAGCGAGTAAGCGTAGGAAATACGCATATAGCCCTCGCCGGACTCGCCGAAAGCACTTCCGGGAACGGCGGCGACCTTCTCCTCATAGAGCAGTCTTTCGCAGAATTCTTCACTCGTCAGACCTGTTGACTTGATGCACGGGAACACATAGAAAGCGCCCTCGGGATCAAAGCAGGAGAGTCCGAGACGGTTGAATTCGCTCACAAGGAACTTGCGGCGGACATTGTATTCATCGGTCATTTTAGCGATCTCGGCGTCGCAGGAGTCAAGAGCCTCAACGGCTGCATTCTGGCTGATGTAGGGACTGCACATAATGCCGTACTGATGTATCTTGGAGATCTGCGAAACGATAGGTGCAGGAGCGGCAAGGTAGCCGAGACGCCAGCCGGTCATAGCGTAAGCCTTTGAGAAGCCGTTGACGTAGATAGTACGTTCAGCCATATCCTCAAGTTCGATGATCGAGAAGTGAGTTCTGCCGTAGGTGAGCTCGGAGTAGATCTCGTCTGAGAGTACCATAATGTTTGTACCGCGGAGGAGCTCGGCGATAGGTTCAAGATCCTCGCGCGTCATAACTGCGCCGGTCGGGTTGTTCGGGAAGGGAAGTATGAGCACCTTTGTGCGGTTGGTGATCTTGCCTTCGAGGTCTTCGACTGTCAGCTTGAAGTTGTTCTCGATGCGTGTGGGAACTGACACCGGAACTCCTCCTGCAAGCTCAACGAGGGGAGCGTAGCACACGAAGCAGGGCTCGACAACGAGGACTTCATCGCCGGGATCAAGGAGTCCGCGGAGTGCGATGTCGATAGCCTCAGAGCCGCCGACGGTAACGATTATCTCGTCATCTGCACGGTACTCAACACCGTGCTTTTTCTTGATACGCCTTGAAATAGCGCTTCTGAGGGGCGCGATACCCTTGTTCGGTCCGTAGACGATGTGCTTGCGTTCGAGCACCTGTATAGCGGCTTTTCTTATCACCCACGGTGTGGAGAAATCGGGCTCGCCGACACCGAGTGAGATGACATTTTCCATAGTTCCGGCGATGTCGAAGAATTTTCGTATGCCGGAGGGCTTGATGTTCTTTATCTTATCGGAAAGAACCTTGTCGTAATCTATCACGATCAGCCGAGTCCCCTTTCGTCCGGCTCTTCACCGTCGATGAAGATGCCTTTTTCCTTGTATTTTTTGAGGATAAAGTGAGTTGAAGTTGAAAGTATGCCGTCGATAGTGGCGAGACGTTCGGACACGAAGAATGCAACGTCCTTGAGGTTGTTGCCCTTGACCTCGACTGCAAGGTCGTAAGCACCGGAGGACATAAGGCTGACGCTCTCGACCTCATCGTACATCATAATCGTTTTGGCGATGTCGTCGAAGCCGCAGTCGCGCTGAGGAGTGACCTTGAGCTCGATAGTGGCATAAACGGTCGATTTATCGTACTTGTCATCGTCGAGGATAACACTGTAACCGCGGATAATGCCGCTGTCCTCGAGCATCTGTATCTTAGCGGCAGCTTCCTCAGCTGAAATGCCGAGCATCTCTCCGAGGGCTTGGTTGGAGATACGCGCGTTCTGCTGTAATATCTTGATAATATCGTTCATAGTAACAACTTCCTTTCATCGGATCATTATGGATCATAGGGACAGAGTTCCAATATCTCAGTCTACTTTTACAAATACGGGTTTGCGTTCTTTGAAGTAGGTGAGGTGCGTGAAACCGGCTGCTTTTGCTATCTCAGCGCCTGCCTGAACGTCCGCACCGATGTCTTCGACAGTGTGCGAGTCAGAACCGACCGAGAGTATCTCGCCGCCGAGCTCACGGAACATCTTCGTGTATTTCAGGTCGGGGAAGGTCGCTCCGAAGCCCTGTCTGAGCCCTGACGTGTTTATTTCAATGCCCTTGCCGTTCTGAGCGAGGGTGCGGAAGGACTCTGCGATGATGTCATCGAAACGGCTGATGTCGGCTTCGATACCGCTGCGCTGTTTCATATAGCGCAGGCAGTAGGTGATATGACCGAGAACATCGAACAGACCGGTCCTGCACATCTCCGCCACCTCTTTGAAGTATTGTTCGAGGAGGGCATAGATATCGTCCATAGACATTTTTTCGTAGTCAAGATAGTAGAAGTCCTTTTCACCGAATATCTGGTGATTTGAACCTATGATAAAGTCGAGCCTTTTATCAGCGTTTACCTTTTCCGCGACTTCTTTGTCATGGAGTATCTGACCGAGTTCTGTACCGCAGATGAGGTTGAGCTTCCCGGCGTATTTCTCCTTGAGAGCGGTCACGGCTGAGACAGAAGCCTCAAAGTCATTTGCGTAGTCGAAGGTATCGAGGACTTCTTTTTCTTTGGCGGAGTAGTGTTCCTCGGGATACCACGCATTGCACTCGCAGTGGTCGGTTATGGCGTAGGCGGCAAAACCGAGCTCCGCGGCTCGTCTGACACATTCATTGATGTCAGCCTCGGAGTCCACCGAGAACTGTGTGTGGGTGTGGCAGTCGATAAGGTTCATATATCTACCTCCTGTTATCAATGTATTCTATAATTATACCATACATAATAAAAAATAGCAACTGTTAATTGAAATTTCAAAATCGTGCAAAATCACCGTAGGGAACGTTCTCACCTGTCGGTTCGGTCGGTGCTTCTGCCTCCGCAGAGGTGTCCACCGGACACCCGCACCGTCCTCGACGTCCCGAGCCACACGGAATTGTAGCGCAAATTCCCCATCGACTTTGGTAAAAAAATAAAATTATCATACCCTCTTTATTTTTATTCCAGAGTATGATATAATTATAACATACAATGCGTTTCGTAAGATGCGCTATAATAAACGGAGGTTTTTATTTATGAGAGCAGTCGTAACTGTAATAGGCAAGGACACCGTTGGTATCCTTCACAAGGTAAGCGGTATCTGTGCCGAGTATAACGTAAATGTTATCGAAGTAACACAGAGCGTTCTTCAGGATATGTTCGCAATGATAATGCTTGTGGACATCACAGGGATAAGCGGAGATTTCTCAGCGCTTGTTGACAGAATGGACTCTCTCGGCAAAGAACTCGGACTCTCTATCCACACAATGCACGAGGATATTTTCAACTCAATGCACAGTATATAAACTGAAAGGATGTCCGGTAAATGCTTAACGTATACAATATTCTTGAAACAATAAGAATGATACAGGACGAGTATCTTGATATTCGTACCATAACTATGGGAATATCGCTCCTCGACTGTATCGACACTGATATAGACAAAGCCTGCGAGAAGGTCTACAACAAGATCGTCACAAAGGCTGGCAATCTTGTTCCGGTCGGTCAGCAGATCGAGAAGGAGTACGGTATCCCGATAGTGAACAAGAGAATTTCTGTAACTCCTATCGCAATGCTCGCAGCGGCTTGTCCGAACGACAACCCCGTCAAGTTCGCAAAGGCTCTCCAGAGGGCTGCCGACACCTGCGGCGTAAACTTCATCGGAGGCTATTCCGCACTCGTTCACAAGGGCTTCAGCGCCGGTGATATGGCACTCATCAAGTCTATCCCGGAGGCTCTTGACGTTACACAGAATATCTGCTCGTCTGTAAATATCGGCTCAACGAAGTCCGGTATCAATATGGACGCTGTAAAGATAATGGGACAGATAGTCAAGGAGTCCGCTGAGAGGACTGCCGACCGCGACTGCATCGGACCTGCAAAGCTCGTTGTATTCTGCAACGCCGTTGAGGATAACCCCTTTATGGCAGGAGCTTTTCACGGCGTAGGCGAGCCCGACTGCGAGATACACGTTGGTGTATCCGGTCCGGGAGTTGTCCGCGCTGCACTTACAAAATACCCTGACGCTTCTATCGACGAGATAGCAGACGTCATTAAAAAGACCGCATTCAAGATAACCCGTATGGGACAGCTCGTCGGCGCAAGAGCTTCCGAGCTCCTCGGAGTTCCGTTCGGTATCGTTGACCTCTCACTCGCTCCCACTCCGGCAGTCGGAGACAGCGTTGCCCATATCCTCGAGGAAATGGGACTTGAGATGTGCGGTACTCACGGAACGACAGCCTGTCTTGCAATGCTCAACGATGCTGTAAAGAAGGGCGGCGTTATGGCTTCCTCAACAGTCGGAGGACTCTCCGGCGCATTCATACCCGTTTCGGAGGACGCAGGTATGATAGATGCGGCAGTTGCCGGCGTACTCAGTCTTGAAAAGCTCGAAGCGATGACGGCTGTATGCTCGGTAGGACTTGATATGATAGTCGTTCCCGGAGATATCACTCCCGAGACTATCTCTGCGATAATCGCTGACGAAGCCGCTATCGGTATGGTCAACTCCAAGACCACCGCGGTACGTCTTATCCCGGCGATCGGCAGAAAAGAGGGTGAGACTCTCGAATTCGGCGGTCTGCTCGGAAGCGGTCCTGTTATGCCTATCAGAGAGAAGTCGCCGGCGAAGTTCATCAACCGCGGCGGACGAATCCCTGCGCCTATGCAGAGCCTGAAAAACTAAGATGCAGAGAATACGGTAAAAAAATAGCAAGCTGATCTGTAATGCAGGGCGGAGGGGAAGTCCTCTCCGCCTTTTTTGTTAAGGAAGTGAGTTTTTGGAGCTTACTGAGATATGCCGTTCATTCGGGCTGGAGGGCTCTCCGGAGACCGCTCCGGTCGGTACGGGACACATCAACGAGACCTACCGTGTGAGCTGCGGCGGTGAGGAATATATACTCCAGTCGCTCAATACGGACGTCTTCCGCGAGCCCGATAAAGTCGAAAGGAACATCGCTGCCATAACCTCAGCCTTTGCCGGTGAGGAGAGGGTGAGAGTACCGGAATGGCTCAGTGCCGGAGAGAGGCTCTTCCTCCGTGACGGTGAACGGGTGTGGCGTATGTACCGCTGTGCTGCGGCAGAGGATAAAGCCGAGGACAGGGAACGTCTTGCCGGATATGCCTTCGGGGCGTTCATACGCATTATGGACCGGAAAAAGTCTCTTGTCTGCACGATAGACGGCTACCACGACTTTGAGCGCTACTTCTCACGCCTGAAACACTTTGCCGTCAGCGGCAGTATAGACAGCAGCGTTCTCAGGAGACTCGGCAGCCTCAGCGATACACTGAGCGGTGTTTTCAGCGGAGTTCCGCGGAGAAATGTTCACGGCGACGCAAAGACCGATAATGTGATAATCGGCAGTGTATGCACTGTCATTGACCTCGATACGGCTATGGAGGGATATGCGGCACTTGACTTCGGCGACCTGATACGTTCGGTGTGCGGGAGCGGAGTTCCGGAGCTGAGCCGTATAAAAGAAGCGGCAAACGGTTTTGCAGCCGGCTGCGGAGGAGTGCTCAGCCGTGCGGAGGTGGACTCCCTGTATTACGGCGTACTCTGGTCAACAGGTGAGCTTGCTGTGCGCTATCTGAACGATGCTGCAAGCGGCGAGAGGTACTTCCGGAACAGGACTCCGGCAGAGTGTCTCAGGCGCGCTGACGAGCTCCTCGGGCAGCTCAGTGCTTTCATAAACGCCGGCGATGAACTGACCGGCATAATTTACAGTTCGTTCGCGGCAGCTCCGCCGGCGGACTGATACGGAGATGATAACTTGGATAACTCTTTGATGACGGTCGCTGACGCTGTAAAGCAGGTGACTGAGATATTCGGTGTGGAGATAATCGGCGACCAGAAGCGGTTCTGCGCGGCTCTCGGTGACATAGCGCCAAAGCTGAGCAAGGAAAAGAAGGCTTTCTATGTTGCGTTGAGCGAGAACGTCGGCAAGCTGTATCTCCGCGAGAACGAAGCGGTCCTCTCGGGCGGAAAGAATGCCGCAGAGGTCATAAATCAGGCGAAAACGATAATCAGCGAGTACCTCAACGATGACAAGGCGACAATGGTCACGGAGAGCTTTGCCTATGCGCTGGGCTGGAAGGAAATTGCGGCAGAAACAGCCGATACTTCCGATGACGGTGCGGATTATACCGGAACAGTCATCGAGGAGCTCTTCCGCAGAGCTCAGAACGGCGATAACGATGCCTGCTTCAACCTCGGCGAGAGCTTCTACTACGGACGCGGCGTCAAGCAGGATTACAGGAAAGCCGTCGAGTGGTACACAAGGTCCTCCGAGCGCGGCGATTGCAGCTCACAGAAGAAGCTGGCAGCCTGCTGGTACTCCGGTATCGGAACGGAATGTGATATATCCAAGGCGGCTTACTGGTACAAGGAGGCAGCCGAGCAGGGCGATTTCGAGTCGCAGAAGGCACTGGTAATGTGTTTCAGAGTCGGCGGAAAGAACCTCCCTCCCGACCGTGAACGTGCTGACAGATATGCGGCGAGGTACGGTGTTACCGTTGAGTATGACGACAGGGCTGAGAAGCTGCTCCGTGACGCTGAGAGCGGCAACTCCGGAGCGCAGTTTGACCTTGCGAACGCCTATTTCAGCGGAAAGGGTATGCCTGCCGACAGGGAGAGAGCCGTGATATGGTACAAGCGCGCAGCCGAACAGGGCTATGCGCCGGCGATGTTCAATCTTGCCTGCTGTTATTCGGGCGGAATAGGAGTTGCTCAGGATAAGGAGAGAGCGGTATACTACCTGAAAAAGGCTGCCGCTGCCGGCGACCTTGATGCTATGAACAATCTTGCGAGCTGCCTTTACTTCGGCGAGGGTATCGAAGAGGACTACCGCAAGGCAGCTCACCTGTGGCTGAAAGCTGCCAACGGCGGACTTTCGAGAGCGCAGTTCAATTACGGCGAGTGCAAGTACAACGGCTGGGGCGTTACGAAGAATTATACCGAGGCTGTTGCGTGGTACAGGAGAGCGGCAGAGCAGTCCGATCCGGACGCGCAGTATTCTCTTGGCTGGTGTCTCCAGCACGGCGAGGGAATAAACAAAGACGACGAAGCTGCAAAGCGTATGTACTCGCTTGCCGCTAATCAGGGCAATGTCAAGGCACAGGTAGCGCTTGGTTATTGTTATATGAACGGTCAGGTGGAAGAGAGAAACTACGCGAAGGCTTCGGAGTGGTTTGAACGTGCAGCGCAGCACGGCGATGCCGAAGCTGCAAGGCGGCTCGTGTACTGCCGGAAATACGGCGGATATATGCTGCTCAAGGACGAGAAGCGTGCAAGGAGCATAGCTGACCAGTACGGCATTGACTACGACTCCGTCTGAACGGATAACGGAAATGTATGCATAAATCTATGTAGGGGAGGGCGTCCTCGACGTCCCGTGAATATCGTAAATGTATGCCTAACCGACCGTAGGGAACGCCGTCCTCGGCGTTCCGCGTTACAATTTCGTTTTGTCACGGGCGCCGGAACGGCGCACCTACAATGGCTTTATTTTACAATTTGCAGAAATATGTTCAAAGCAAGAAAGAGCGCACGATGTGCGCTCTTTCTGTTATCTGAACCGAAATGCCGGCTGTTGTTGCAGGTCTGTGTCACATATCTCCGCTCTTAACGTCGATAGCATCGGTGGTCTTGGTGATGTTCCCGGTGAGACCGCACCAGCCGCAGGTTATGCGCTCCTCGTTGTTCCAGCAGGAGAGCTTGCCGCAGCGTCCGCACTGAACGAACTCCTTTGTTTTGCAGTACGGGCAGCCGTTGAACTCATTTGTCGCGATGAGGTTGCCGGTTATTTTTGTCTTGTCGTAGCCCTCGCGTGAAGCGCGGCTCTCATCGAGCGGAAAAGCCCATGTTCTGAACCAGTCGCCGTTCTGTTCTTCGATGCGGACTCCGTATATACGCTTGGCTTCAGGGCATTTCATAATGATGACTTTAGCATTCATTGTTGTTATCCTTTCCGGCATTCCTGCGGTAATCCGACGGCGAACAGCCTTCGCATGACCTGAACTGCCTTACAAAATAGTTGTATGATGAATAGCCGCAGTCACGGGCGATATCGGTGACGGTGCGGTCGGTCTGGAGGAGGAGCTTCTTGGCTTTTTCAATGCGGAACTGTATCATTTCCTCGATGATGCTGTAATTGAAATAAGCCTTGTAGGTTTTCTGGAGGTAGCTTTTGCTGAGGTAGAGACTGTCGGCTATCTCGCTTATCTTCCACGGACGCTCGGGGTTTTTCATTATCCTGCTGCGGAGCATACAGAGCTTCTCAAACTGCGGGCTTGAGGTGTTTTCGGAGGTCGCGTAGGTGTAGACTCTGTTGACGGTGGATTTGTACACAGCGTCGGAAGCCTGAGTTCCGGAACCTGCTTTGAAGCTGAAAACTCCAACGGAAAAGTCGCCGGCGGAGCTGTCGCTGCCGGATAGCTTCATACTTTTTACGCGTGAGAAGAGGCTGCTGCTGAAATGCTCTGCGCGGTCGCGTGAACGGGTTATGATGCAGAAAGTGCTGTCGCCCCAGAGGCCGCATATCTCGTCATTTGAAGCGGAAGCGGAAATGGTTCCGGCAAAGGTGCGCAGCAGATTGCGGCATTTCTCCTCACCGCTCTGGTAGTAGGCTTTTTTGATGCCGGAGAGCTCGATAGTTATGAGGTCGATCTGAGTATCCGGTGAAGTGTGTGAGCTGAGAAGAGTGAACTCCTTTTCGATGCCGCTGCGGTTCAGGAGACCGGTGTGCTCATCGTAGATCAGAGCGCGGTTGGTAACGGCAATGGTGTTGCTCATCAGCATTTTCAGCCGGACGTGTTCGAGGGCAACATTGACGTAGTTGAGCCATTGCAGGTATATCGACCTGAACGAGATCGGCTCCTTGCCGAAGGAAATGCCGGCGTAACCGAAGAAGTTGTCGTTGTAGTGGAGCGGTGATATGTAGTAGGCGGACGGGAAGCTGCGCTCGGTATTGAAAACGGGGAGGAGGTCGTTGGAGCTGAATGTCCCCTCGGCAGCTTTTTCGCGCATAACAGTTGATTTTGCCATTATCTCGGTCATTTCGTCGCCGTAGCGGAAGTTGAGAGTCGAGGCTGTATTGGAACGAGTCGAGTCGAGAAACTTGTTCGTCAGGCATATGCACAGCCGCGACATCTTGTAGAGGAGGAAGGTGTAGTTATCGAGACGGTCGGCGAAGGTGCTGATGTCCTGAACGTTGGTGATGTCGAAGAGCATATCGCCGTAGAGGAGCTCGTTCTCAAAGCCGGCGCTTACCTTGTCGGCTCTTGCTGAACCCGGTCTGGCAGCCGGAGCGGCACAGCAGCCGCAGCTCCTTCCGAGACGTATGCCGCCGTCCTCGTTGGGAACACGGCTGCATATCTTTCCGGTGATTATGCGGTAGAGCCGGCGGAAAGCCTCTGCGCCGAGCTGGAAATTCGGGCGGCTGTAACTGGTTATGCTCGGCTCTGAGCGGAGACCTTCCTCTGACGAATCATATCCGGTGACGGCGATGTCCTCGGGAACTCTTATGCCGCCTGAACTGAGAGCCTCTGCGAGCCTGATAGCCATAACGTCGTTGCCGCAGACGACTGCTTCCGGACGCTTTATCTTTCTGGTGATTATACGCCGTGCGAGGTTATCGGAAGCGTTGTGCCAGAAGTCACCGTACTCGTACAGTGAGCGGTCAAACGGCAGGGAGTGCTTTTTCATAGAAGCCTTCCAGCCCTCGAGCCTTGACTCGGAGATCGGAGCGTTTCGCGGACCTGTCAGGCAGAAGATGTGCTTTTTTCCGTGAACGTCTATGAGGTGATCGGTTATGGCTTCAAAGGCGCTCGTATCGTCAACAGATGTCGTCTCGAAGCTCTTGTGGTCATTGCAGTCGAGGAGCATAACGGGCTTGCCGGAACGCTTGAGGAGCAGTTCGATGTAGTCCCTTATCTCGGGACGGTAGAAGGAGTTTCTGTCATACAGGAAACCGGCGAAGCGGTCGGACAGAATGAGGTCGAAGATAGCTTTTTCGGCGTTCTTATGCGGAGAATCCAGATAGAAGTTATGGAGCGGCGCAATAATGGCAACATCGCAGCTGCTTTTGAAAGCCTGAGAGATGATGCCTCTCAGTATTTCTTTCTGGAAGTCGATGTGGCAGTCGGTGATGACAGCGCCTATCAGTAAACGTTTTCGCATATCAAAGCTCCTAACAAAGATGACGGGTAACGAGTGCGTATTAATGCACAGCATAATAGTTTATATGTATTATTGTATCATAAATCAGGAGCAAATTCAAGATGATATTTCATATTAAAATATAAAACAACTGTATTATGATGCGCAGCTGCCGGACATAAAAAGGACGCACCGGAGTGCGTCCTTTTGAAGCATATATCAGAGCGATTTCAGAATATCGCTCGCCTGCATTATCTGTATAAATCCGAACAGTGCTGAAAGACCGATGCCCATTATTATGAGAGCCATAAAGAGGATATTCACCGGTTTTACGCCGCCGGCAGCCATAAGCTGCTTCGCCGGTACCTTGTCGCCGCCGATCTGACTTTTCATACGCCGCAGCGACTTCATAGTGTATCGGTAGTACAGCCAGTTTCCGAACAGGCAGAAGGCTAAGCTGGCTAAGACGCTGAACACGCTGAATATCTCATCGAGGTTCTCGAGAGCCGACTGGTTGTCGTATATCAGCGAGAGGAACGACTCTGTGGACGAATTTGAAGATATATGATTGCCGAGCCAGAGAATGTAGGTCGGCATACTCAGTATCACTGAGAGTATTGCTGAGAAGATCGCCCAGCCCCACATTTTGCGGTTAGCAAAATAAAAATACGGAAATATCAGACAGGAAAGGTTGAAGGAGATCTTTGAGCCTAAGTCCTTCATACGCTTGAATATCGGGATATAATAGAGGGTATTGTTGCAGACGAACTGGGACACTTCCTTGAGCGTAGCGCCTCCCATATCCTCTTCGGGATCGAAGCCGAGGTAAGGTCTTATCGCCTCGAACTCGCTCTCCATATACTTAACGAAAGGATCTTCATTAGCAGGGGCATTATCTGTCTGTTCTGCTGCGTTTTCTGCCTCTTTTTCCTTGGTGACCATATCTGCACCGCAGCGGATACATTTTTCAGCATTCTTGGGGTTAGGGAAACGGCAGGCAGGACAGGGAACAACTTCACTGTTTTCTCTTATAGCTGCCGGATCTGCAAGAGATTTATGCCATTTTTGTCCGGTCTCGTGAAAAGCGATATTGGCACACCTGTTCTCTATTTTGTAGCACTCTCTGTGATGCGGTGAACCGCATTCAGGGCAAACGACTACATCATCGTCTTCGGTAAATTCTTTGCCGCAGGCTGCACATTTTTCACCCTTATACTTCATAGCTTTCCTCCGATCCTTTTAAATACACATATCTATTATATCACTTATATGGTGGTAAAATCAAGGGATTTTTGAAAATAATGCAGAAAAAGCTCGCTTCGGGAGGGCGGAATGTCTGAAAAAGGCAGTGTTCAGGGAAAAACAGAACGCTTCATTTCTCCTGCGGTTGACATTTATCTGCCGATGATGTATAATCTTAAATATAATAAAACGAAAACAGCAAAGGAAGAGAGAATATGAGGTCAAAAGGCACGAAAACAATTGCAGAAAACAGAAAAGCCAGACACGATTATTTCGTGCTCGAGACTTATGAGGCAGGCATTGAGCTTGTCGGAACAGAGGTGAAGTCTATCCGTCAGGGCGGAGTGAACCTCAAGGACAGCTGGTGCTCTATAGATAAGGGGGAGCTGTTCGTCCGCGGAATGCACGTTTCTCCCTACGAAAAGGGAAATATCTTCAACCGCGATCCGCTTAGAGTCCGCAAGCTGCTTATGCACAAGCGCGAAATAAACAAGCTCTACGGAACTCTCAAGCAGGAGGGACTTTCGCTGATACCGCTGAGCCTGTATTTCAAGGACTCGAAGGTAAAGGTGCAGGTCGGACTCTGCAAGGGCAAGAAGCTCTATGATAAGCGCGCTGACATCGCAAAGCGTGACGCTGCCCGTGAGATCGACCGCAGTATGAAGAGCCGTAATCGCTGATCAGAGGTCAGAAGTCAGAGGTCGGACCGTAGGGGACGGCGTCCTCGACGTCCCGCTGTTCGCGTCATTTGGAATTGCCGCATAAAAACATTGTAGGGGCGTCCTCGACGTCCCGCAAATAACGAAAATGTAAGATGAAACGATCGTAGGGGCGGCGTTTCGCCGCCCGCATAACAAGAAGTCAAAGCTCAGAGTGTAGGGGCGCATTCTGTGCGCCCGTGCCATTTGGGCGTCCGCAAAATAAGAAGTCAGGGTGGGATAATGTATGAATGAGATCAAATGTCCGAATTGTGGTCAGGTTTTTCCTATTGATGAAGCTGGATACACGGCGATTGCTCAGCAAATCAGGGATAAAGAGTTTGAAAAAGCGTTAAAGAAACAGCTTGATAAGGAAATTGAACTAAAAACAAGTGAAATATCTAAATCTAAAGATGAAGAAATAGGCGAACTAAAACTTAAACTTCAACAAGTTAGATCCGATATGAAACAACTGGAATCAGATCATAATAGTTCTGTAAAAGATGCTGTCGCTGAGAAAGAAAAAGAAATTGTTCTGTTAAATGAGCAAATTAAGAGACTTAAAGATGCAGAAAAACTCAATACAAAAATCGCAGTTGATAAAGCTGAAAAAGATGTGAGAGATAAATATGAAGAGCAATTAGAAAAGAAAAATGAAGAACTTGCCCAAAAACGTGATGAAATCAGTGATTTGAATTCAAAGCTGACAACATCTGAATTGAAAAAGCAGATTGAAATTCAAGATGCAGTATCAAAAGTGGAAAAAGAGCGAGATACTATAAAAGCTGGTCTTGAATCGCAGATAAAAGTCCTTAAAGATGAGATTGAATCTGAAAAAAATGCTAAAGCAAAACTGTCAACGAAAATGATCGGTGAAACGCTTGAAAAGCATTGTGAGAATTCATTCAATATGGTCCGTGCAATGGCATTCAAAAATGCTGAATTTGGAAAAGATAATACCGTTACAGACGGTACTAAAGGTGACTATATCTATCGTGAAAATGATGAGGACGGCAATGAGATTATTTCAATTATGTTTGAAATGAAGAACGAAATGGACGAAACCAAAACCAAACATAAAAATGCAGATTTCTTTGCTAAACTTGATAAAGACAGAAAGAATAAAAATTGCGAATATGCAATTCTTGTTTCTTTGCTCGAAAAAGACAGCGAGCTTTATAATCAGGGAATCGTTGATGTTTCATATGAGTATGATAGAATGTATGTTATCCGTCCACAGTTTTTTATACCAATAATATCAATTCTCCGCAATGCGGCAATGAATTCAATGAAATACAAACGAAAACTTAAAGAGATAAGAAATCAGGAAATAGATATAGCTCATTTTGAGGAGCGTATAGAAAATTTCAAAAGTGGATTTTCAAAAAATTATGAACTGGCTAAAAAGCATTTTGATAATGCTATTAAGGAAATAGATAATACTATTGATCATCTGAAAAAAGTCAAAGATAGTCTTATGAAATCAACAAATAATCTGAGACTTGCTAATGATAAAGCTCAAAAACAATTAACAATAAAGGCTCTTACTAAAGATAATGAAACAATGATCGAAATGTTTGATGAACTGAACAAAGATATTGATGTTTGATAATTGAGAAAGGAGCGTACAATGCTGATACCTGAACCTCTCCGCAAAGGCGACAGGATAGCGATAGTAAGCCTGTCTAACGGCATACTCGGAGAGCCATACTGCGCCCACACGCTGAAAGCAGGTACTGACCGCCTTCGCAGCTTCGGACTCGAGCCTGTATTTATGGAGAATACCCTCAAGGGCAGCGAATATCTTCTCGCTCACCCGGAAGCCCGTGCCGCAGACCTCAAGGCAGCCTTTCTCGATGACTCGATAAATGGCATAATCACCGCTATCGGCGGTATCGAGACTTTCAGGACGTTCCCGTACCTTATGGAGGACGTGGAGTTCATCAGCGCGGTGAAGAGTCACCCTAAGCTGTTCCTCGGCTTTTCGGACACAACCCACAACCACTTTATGCTCCGCAGACTCGGCTTGCAGACTTACTACGGACAGGCTTTTATGTGCGATATTGCGGAGCTTTCCGGTGATATGCTGCCGTATTCAAAGGCACAGTTTGAGAGCTGCTTTGCGCCGTATCACGGGAGGAAGATAACGCCGTCGGAGATTTGGTACGACGACCGGACTGACTTCTCGCCGGCTGCTCTCGGAACTATGCCGGTCTCGCACAGGGAGGAGCACGGCTACGAGCTTTTGCAGGGCAGCCCCGTTTTTGAGGGTGAACTGCTCGGCGGCTGCATCGACAGTATGGGCGAAATGCTACTTGCCGGCAATATGGAAAGACTCGGAGACCTTATCCTGCCGTACTGCGGACTTGTTCCGGGACTTGCTGATGATTTCAGAAAGCAGAGCGAGATAGTGTGCAGATATAATATCTTTCCGGGTGCTGAGGAGTGGCGGGGGAAGATATTCTTTGCCGAGACGAGCGAGGTCGCACCGACTCCCGATGTACTCAGGCTCTACCTCGAAGCGTTCATGGCGGAAGGCATTTTCGCAAATGTGAACGGAATTATCGTCGGCAAACCTATAAACGAGAAATACTACGAGGAATACAAGCAGGTGTGGCGCGAGGTCGTAAACGACGAAAGCCTGCCGATACTGTACAATGTAAACTTCGGACACGCTGCTCCGCGGGCAATACTTCCCTATGGAGCAATGGCTCGCGCTGACGCTGAAAAGCAGGAGATAGTTCTTCTGTGACCGTGACGGGAACGCCGCTGCGTTCCGCAAAAAGGAGAGATGATTTATGATAAGAGAAGCCGTTGAAACTGACCTTGAAGGCTTACTTACGATCTATATGCAGCTCCATGACAACCCGTTCCCGGAGATAGACGAGTGCGTCTTGGACATATGGAACACTATGATGTCCGACAGCTCACACCACGTTATAGTTGCTGAGGAGGACGGGAAGATAGTTTCGTCCTGTATATGTGTAATTATCCCGAACCTCACGCGCGGTCAGCGTCCCTACGCCCTGATCGAAAACGTCATTACCGATAAGGACTACCGCAAGAGAGGTCTCGCAACAGCCTGCCTGAGCTTCGCAAAGGATATTGCTGTTAGGGATAATTGCACAAGACTGATGCTTATGACCGGCTCTAAGGAGCAGTCTACGCTCGATTTCTACGAACGCACCGGATATGATCCGAACGATAAGAAAGCGTTCGTGCAGTGGCTGATAAAACGATAAACCTACACCCAGCGACTCATTTTCTGCTGTTTAGTCCTTGACAACGCGGAATAATTGTTGTATAATAATCATACATTATCATTACTTGCGTAACACCGTTATCCCTCAGAAATGGGGGCGTAAAGGTTTCGACGGGGATTTTGAAGTATGATAAGCGAGCGGAGTACGGCGTGACCTCCATAACCGTCGCCACGTTTAAATATAAACGCAAGAAATAACATTACAGTTTCTAGAAA
>CACXEJ010000059.1 GCA_902766595.1 Ruminococcus flavefaciens
TAATAAAAATCTCCGAGGATGACCTCCTCGGAGATAATACATAATTAACTGCGTTAAGAACACCATACAGAAGAAAGGTTCTTCCCCCGTACCCCCTTTCCAAAGACTTTATTTTCGTTTTTGCCGTGACAGTACACTGTTTCAAGAAACAAAAAATAAAGCGCTACTAATATTAGTAGCGCTAATTTTGTACTATCACGGCAAAAACCAGAGAAAAGTTTTCGGGAAGGAGTTTGAGGAAAGCCCCTTTTTCAAAAGGGGTTTCCTCAATAATCCGTATGTTACTTCTCTATTAACATCACCCTTATTGTCCACATATTTCGGCAATAGCCTCAGCCATTATTTCCGCATTTTTCAGCAGATTTCCGACGGTTATAAACTCGTCCGGGCTGTGCATATGACCGTCCTCGCCGGGATATTCCGCACCGAAAGCAACTCCGCCCTCGATCTCGTGGACGTAGGTGCCGCCGCCGATAGCGATACAGCGCCCATTTTTACCGGTCACGCGCTCATAGGTTTTCAACAGAGCCTGCACGAATGTTGAATTCTCGTCGGTACAGTGGGGCTCAACGCCCTCGCAGCTGTCGATCTCAAATCCGGCAGACCGCAGTTTTTCGCAGATTATGCCGCTTATTTCAGCCTTTGTGCGGTCGAGCGGGAAACGTATGTCGATACCGCCGCACAGCCTGCCGTCCCTCGCATTCAGCATCGAGAGGACGCAGGTCATATCGCCCGAAATATCGTCCCGGAAGCCGAGTCCACAGCTCCTGCCGTTGAACTCGCCGTGCGGAAAGAGCTCCGACAGATTATTCAGCAGAGGGTGGAGATTTCCCTGAATATCGAGGAATTTCGTGATCGCATTCTCGCCCTTTTCCGGAGTTGAGGCGTGAGCAGACCTGCCGAAATAATCATCAGCATCGTCCGAGCACACTGCCGGGACCGCGTTTATGACCGTTCCGCCGCGAACCGGTATTCCGCTGTATTTAGCCGAAAAGTAGACCCTCAGCATACCCTTTTCGGCATTGATGACCGGATACTCGCCGTCCGGCGTAAACACCATCGGCGGTAAGGTACGTTTGCTGCGGTAGTAGGCGAGGTCTGCGGAGCCGTTCTCCTCGTTGGTTCCGAAAATGAGCCGGACGCCCTTTTTCAGCGGAATACCGAGCTCCTTTACAGCTTTTGCAGCGAAAAAGGCTGCTACAGCCGGACCTTTATCGTCGATAGTTCCGCGTCCGACCAGCTTATCACCGACCTGAGTCAGCTCAAACGGCGGACTGCTCCAGCCGTCACCGGCAGGGACAACGTCCAGATGTGTCAGGACAGCGAGCTGCGCTTCAAGGCTGTTTATATCGGCTGAACCGGCGTAGTTTTCAACGTTTTCCACATCAAAACCTGCTTTGCGGCACTCCCTCAGCATAATTTCAAGGGCACGGGCAGGCTCTCTGCCGAACGGGAAGCCCTCCTCCGCATCGCCCTGAACACTCGGCACAGCCACGAGTTCTCTCAGAAGCGCGGTCATATCGTCGATGTGCGACTCCAAATATTGCCTTATCTGCGTCATTTCAGTGACCTCCATAATAACAGTAACAAAAAACCGCAGTATAAAACTGCGGTTTTCTGCGTGCAGACACCCGTCCGCACAAGAAAGAAAGGATAAATATGAAAAGAAATAAATCAGTTGACAATAGCCTTTTCTGTTTCCTTGTCAAAGATGTGAATTCTGTTAGGATCGATAGCGACCTTGATGTCATCACCGGGCTTAGCAGTAGATCTGGGGCTTACTCTTGCTGTGAGGTTGATACCCTCGCAAACGAGGTAGAGGTAAGTCTCAGCACCCATCATTTCGGTGATCTCAACATAAGCGTCGATAACGCCTGTTGAAGCATTTGAGAGGTACATTTCCTCATCGTGGATGCTCTCAGGACGAACACCGAGAATGATCTCCTTGCCAACGTAGTTGCCAAGGTCATCAGTTACCTTTGACTCAGGAACGATTATCTGATACTTAACGCCGCTGCGTGACTTTGTATCTTCAGAGCCGAACTCAACGATGTACTGACCGTACTCTTCCTTGAGAACAGCGTCGATGAAGTTCATCTGAGGTGAACCGAGGAAGCCTGCAACGAACTTGTTTGTAGGATTCTCGTAGAGGTTCTGAGGAGTATCTATCTGCTGAACGAAACCGTCCTTCATACAAACGATTCTGTCGCCCATAGTCATAGCCTCAGTCTGGTCATGAGTTACATAGATGAA
>CACXEJ010000060.1 GCA_902766595.1 Ruminococcus flavefaciens
CGGAATGGCGCGCCTTGCTGGATTCGAACCAGCGGCTTACTGCTTAGAAGGCAGTTACTCTATCCAGCTGAGTTAAAGGCGCACAGAAAAAATCAGCAGCCGAAGCTGCGTTAATGGAGCGGGTGATGGGAATCGAACCCACGTGTTCAGCTTGGAAGGCTGACATTCTACCATTGAACTACACCCGCATAGCGTTTCAACAGATGATATTATACCATATCAGACGTAAGAAGTCAATAGCGAAACGTGAAAATAGTCAGAATTAACAAATAAACCTGTAAGAGGTATGGGCAAAGGTACAAAGTGACGGAGAAATACTGCTGTATATAGCATAATATCCGAAAAAATATGAGTTTCAGTCTTTACAATGGCGGTCAAATGTGCTATAATCACTTTACCGGTTATCCGGAATAATATCAGGAGATGGATAGTATGAAAAAGATTATTTGTGCAGCAGCAGCCTGTGCTCTTATGCTCACCGGAGCAGTCGGCTGCGGAAAAGACGATAAGAGCAGCAATGGCGCTTCCGGAAGCGGTTTTGAGGGAAAATGGGAATGCGCTTCGATGGATTTCGGAGGAATGTCATTAACATCAATTCCGATTGTCAATGTTCCGCTTTCAGCAGCTTTCCAGCTTGAGATCAAGAGTGACGGCACATTTGATGTTACATCAGGTATCGTTGGTGAGATCGACGGTTTCTCTTCCGAGGACGAGTCCGGCGAATGGGAAAAGGTAGATGATACGACCATTAAGATCAAGAATACTACCGACCCGACTGATGAAAGCACTACCGGCGAAGACGATGGCTCTGACAGCTTTCTCGGTGCTAAAGAAGTTGAGCTCAAGCTCGAGAACGACCAGCTCGTTGCTGCTTATGAGGAGAACGGACAGCAAGCTTCTGTCAAGTTCAACAGAGTAAGCGAATTCTCAACTTATGAGGCTACAACTATGAGTGAAGAAGATGCAAGCAAAATGCTCGAGACTTTCAGCTTTGAAATGGAAACAGAAGCAGAAACAAATGATGACTGATTGTTAATAAGTAAGAAGAAAGCAGCTGCGTAATAACGCAGCTGCTTTTTATTTATCTTCTTCGTCTTCCTCTTTTTTCTTGGTGCCGTAAGCAAAATCGGTAGTATTGAGGTAGTTTGCGGGGTTCTTGCAGACTCCGAGGTATCTTACCTCAAAGTGGCAGTGGTTTCCGGTGGAATTACCCGTTGTGCCGACAAGACCTATGAGCTGTCCGCGGCGGACCTCCTGATCCGTTGAAACGAGTACTGAGCTCATATGACCGTAAACCGTCTGATAGCCGTCGTCGTGGGCGATCTGGACAACATTTCCGTAACCGCCTGAATTCCAGCCTGCTGCGATGACCACGCCGTCTGCGGCTGCATATATCTCAGTGCCGCCGGGAGCAGCGATGTCGAGTCCCTTGTGGTTTCTGTCGCTCAGGAAAGGATCGCTGATATATCCGCCGTTTACGGGCCAGCCGAATTCACCGGTACCGGTAAGGACGGTGTCTTTGCTGTCGGGGTGAGCGGAGTAGATGCCTATTCCTATCTCCTCAACGACCGGTTCGCGGGTGACCTTTGATGAGATGACCTTTCTCGAACGCTCTATGCCGTCAACATAGGTTATCTCGTAGGTCGTGTGCTTTTCGCCGTTTGAACCCTCTACGAGCACCTTGCGGCTGCCGACGTTGAGAGACGAGGTCTCGACCTCTATCGTCTCATATTTGAGGAGCGAGAGCATTTCGGTCTCTATCACATACTGGATAGGCAGGTAGCTTTCGGTCTCCTTGACGTTGAGCATAACTCCGGGCTTTACATCGTCCGCGAAGAGCGGATTGAGCGAGCGGAAGTCAGCGATGTTCATATTGTACTTCTGACATACCTTTACCGCCGTATCTCCGGGCTTTGCGATGTAGACAACACGCTTGCTGACGGAGGAGGTCAGCTTTCTTATGGTCTCCTTCGTGTCAACGATACTGCTTGCAAGGTATATGCCCTTTGCGTACTCTATCTTGTTCTTGTAGGTTATGTCCTTTACGTTTCCGTCAACGTGGTAGGTGAGAAGATGCTCGTCAAGAGCTTCCTCGACCGGTTCTTTTTCCGGTACTGCGCCGATGAATTCGCCGTCGATATATATTCCGTAAGCCTCTGCGAGCTCCTCGTCCGAGGCTTCGAGCATCTTGTTTGCAAGCTGCTCAGAGGTGAGGATACGGTCGTTTTCTGAGATTATCTTCAGGGAGAAATTGGCTGAGGTCTCGATGTTGTCCTCACCTGAGTAGTGTATTCTCTGGAGAGCCTCGTGCTCTGCGCGGTCGAATTCTGCCTCCTCGGTGATAATTCCGATGTCCTTGCCGTTGAATTCGACGTTTATGCCGTACTCAAGCCCGAGACCGTAGCGTATCACTCCGAGCAGGAATGCAAAGCTGATTATCGGCAGAATGTAGTTGAAGGCGGTGTAGCATATGCCGCCCTCGCCGAAAAGATACGAAGCAGCAAACCGTGCGAGTGCGCTGATGTATGAGCGGCGGTCGCCCTCCTTCTTAGCCTTTGAAACGGCTATCTGGAGCTCTTTGTTTTTCTGGTTGCGTTTGCGCAGCGAGTGCGTGAGGTCGTGGAAAAGCCACAGCAGGCCGCGTCCGAGACCTTTTATCAGGTCAAAGAGCTCGGCTGCTATCAGCATTATAGTTCTGAATATCCACAGCAGAAGCGCGGCTGTGAATTTGACCGTTGAAAGTCCTGCGCGAAGCAGCAGCGAGGATATGCCTGCACCTATACGGTTCAGGAAACTGCCGTTATCGGACTGGTCAAAAAAGTCGTTTTCCTCAGGGGATACCTGAGCCATATCTGATGCTCCTTTCTGTCAGGTCCGGCAGTGCGGACGTTACAAAATGGTTACAAAATAATATTATATCAGCTGCCTGTGAAAAAACAACGAAAATTATGCCGAATTTTCACAGGTGAGCCTAATTTTGTATACTTGCACAAATCAAGAGACCAACTGCTCCTAAAATAGTATGAATAGTCAAGCGTTTCCGGTATGTATACTGGTGCGTCACAGGAGGTCTGTCTGAAAGAGCGCCGAAATATCCTCCGGCAGCTTTGATGTTACCGTTATTTCCTTATTGCTGCCGGGCTCCGGGAATGTTATCGTTCCGCAATGCAGAGCCTGCCGCGGTATGTCTTCGAGACTTCCGCCGTACATATCGTCGCCTGCGAGGGGGTGACCTATATGTGCGAAGTGGACTCGTATCTGATGAGTGCGTCCGGTCTCCGGACGGACTTCCATAAGCGAATATTTTTTGCCTGTTTTAATGCGCTTGTAGCACGTCGCAGAGGGCTGACCGTCCTCTCGGACGCAGCGGAGTATTATCGACTCGCGCTCTCTCGCTATCGGAGCGTCGATACGTCCGGACTCCGGCGGTGTGCCCTCGACTGCCGCGCAGTAGACCTTCCGGCAGCTTCCTTGCAGCAGACTTGCCGCGTGAGCGTCCTTTGCGACTATGCACAGCCCGGAGGTGTCCTTGTCAAGGCGGTTCACCGGGCGGAACGTGAGGTCGGGGTACAGGTGAGCGAAGAAGTTGCCGAGGGTGTCGCCCTGATGCTTTATCGAGGGGTGTACCGGGACGCCGGCTGGCTTGTCGAAAATGACAAGGCGCTCGGTCTCGTAAATGACCGGTATCCGCAGTTCAGGATTTGGCTCAAGAGCGCCGCTGTCCTCAAAGCGGAGAACTATCTCGTCGCCGGGGAATACCGTGTCGATGCTCCGTATCTGTATGCCGCCGCGCGTTATGCCGTTTTCCTGCCGCTTAAGCCTTGTCAGGAGACGCCTTGAAACGCCCTTCTGACCGGACAGGAAGCTCTGGAGCGTTGTCGGACGGTCGCCGCCGACTGTCAGTTTCAGTTCCCTCACGGTATTCCTCCTCTTTGATGAAAATGTCTATGCTCAGGGCAAAAGCCGTCCGCAGACCGGCTATGGCATACGGAACGGTCACAACGCCAAGCATTGCCGGGATATATGCGAGAAACAGCTTTACCGCGACCATTTTTCTGCCGCGCATAAGTCTGAGAGCACTGAATGTTGCGCGGAGAGTGTTCTTTTCCGGACAGCGCACAAGCAGGTACGGTACGGCGGTCAGGCTTATCCGCAGCGACAGCCACATAAAGACCGAAATAACAGTGAGAGTGACCGCGTGGAGCGTTATGAAGAGCCCGGAAGCCGTTCCGCTGCGCTCGGTGAACAATCGGTAGGCAGCTGCTCCGAAGAAGGCTGCCGGAACAAGTGCGGCGAGGGATATGAGCTTCGTCCATAAAAGAGCGGCAAGGCTCCGGCGGACGCAGCTCCTGCCCGTGAGAACGTCGGTCAGCGGTGTGAGCAGAGGGCTTTTTTCGGCTGCTATCTCGCAGAGACGGTGAGCGGAGACATAGGTCAGCGGAGCGACCACGGTCCAGCGGAGAAGCGTGAAGCCTGCCGTGATCGCGGTCTGGAGCGGCTCTGTTCCGGTGAAGAGCCCGAGCGGTCTGATATTGCCGAAATACAGCAGTATACTGTAAAAGCACGCCTCAACTGCCCGGAAGAAGAGCTCCGCGGCGACAGGCATAAAGCATATCAGTGCAGTAACTGCCCGTCTGCCCCTGAGCAGCCGGTTTGAATAACGAATGAGTTCCCTCACGCTCAATAATATCGCCTCCGGTATGTCTGTATCAGAAGGTATTATGTGCCGGAAACGGAAAAATATTCTTGATGTTAAAGATAGTCGTTGTAGTCGTAGTCGGTGGTGGGCTCGTCGGTCTTGTCATAGGGACAGTAGCCGATTATCTCGAAAGCCTGCGAGTTGAGCCACATCTGTGCCGTTACGATTATGTCGAAGCCGCCGCCGGGTTCGGCAGTTATCTGCGAGGGCGGATACTTGGGTATTCCGTAGCAGCTGAGCATATTCGAGATGACGCCGCCGTGGGTTATGAGGGCGGAGTGAGTCAGTCCCTCGTTCATCATATCGGTGATGATCTCGTGGAGTCCCTTGTAGGTGCGCGCTGTGAGCTCCTCAAGGCTCTCACCCTTGGGCGGACGGACGCTCTTTCCTCCGCGCAGCCACTCATTGTAGTCCTTGCGCTTGGCAAGCTCGTCGATGCTCTTGTTCTCGAATTCGCCGAAATCGAGCTCGCGGAAGTCCTCGACCGTACACATCTCGGTGTAGGGGAAGAGTATCTCGGCGGTCTCGGTGCAGCGCTGGAGCGGCGAGGAGTAGACTCTGTGGACGGTCGGGTATACGAACTCGTCCATTTTGGCGGCAAGGTCTGCTGCGCCCTTTGGAGAGAGCGGCAGATCGGTCTTGCCGATGTATATACCTTTTTCGTTTGCTTCGGTCATACCGTGGCGGATAACGCTGATGCGGTAGCCTTTCATATTATCACTTCCTGATCTGTAATCAAAATGCACAAAAAACGGGTACCGTTTTTTAACTTTTAGTAAATCTCACAAAAATCGGTCAAAAAATAACGAATTCTTCCATATTTCGCTCTATTTACAAATTATACAGTTTGTATTATAATAGAATTATACAATGAGTAAGATTATTTTAAAGTTTAAATTTCCGTATAGGAGGAGCAATTATGAATTCTGATTTCGCAAGAATCATAACACTTCAGAGAAAAGAACGTCATATCAGCCAGAAACAGGCTGCTACTGATCTCGGTATATCACAGGCGCTGCTTTCACACTACGAGAAGGGTATCCGTGAATGCGGACTCAACTTCCTCGTAAAGATCGCGGATTACTACAACGTTTCCTGTGACTATCTTCTCGGCAGAACTCCCGAGCCCGAGGGCAAGGTCATCACTATCGAGGATATTCCCGATGACGACGGCAACAATAACCTCAAAATGCCTTCGCCTGAGATAATCAACTTCAACCGAAGGATCATCAACAACTCCATAAGCCTGCTTTTCAGTCTGGCTCAGAAGGCGAACAGCATCACTCTCATCAAAGAGGTGTCGTCCTACCTTATGCTGTCGGTGTACAAGCTGTTCAGAATAGTCTACAACGCTAACCCGCACAACGATCAGAAGCTGTTCCGTATCCCCAAGGTCATCGCCAACGACAGTGCAAATGCTATCGTTTCGATGAGTGAGGCTAATATCAAAGCGGCTTCGAGCGGTATCGCCCTTGACGGAAACGACTGCGTTGATAACTTCGATACCCTCTATGTGACTACTGCAACGCTCCAGAAGGACTACGCTCAGTATTCGTCATCTCTTCTCAACCTCATCAAGCGAAGTGAGGAGAGTATCTCGCGCACTCGTGCAAAATACCGCAGTGATGTGAAATAACACAATTCATATTATACCATTTTTTCGGATAAAAGAAAAGGCTTTTAAAGGATTTTTTGTGACATATTTTGGATGGATATAAGTGAAAGAGGTTTATTATGAAATTACAACAGCTTGAGTATGTTATCGCTATCGCTCAGGACGGCAGTATAACCAAGGCGGCGAAGAGGCTCTATCAGGCTCAGCCTAACATCAGCATCGCTCTGAAGGAGCTTGAGGAGAGTATCGGTATCCAGATATTCAACCGTACACCAAACGGTATGATACTCACTCCCGACGGAGAGGTGTTTCTCGCGAGAGCAAGGAACGTTGTTGATGAGATACACTCCCTCGAGAATGACTACAAGGACAGAGTGGACGGCTCTCTCTCTATCAAGGCTGAGGTTTCGCGTTCAGCCTATGCTACCGCTATTATAGGCAAGACTCTCAATGAATTCATCAAGGAGTACGGCAGTGTGAATATACACCTCTCCGAGACCGATACGCTGAGAGTTATCGATGACATTTGTACAGGTAAATTTGACATCGGCGTCACCCGTATCCCTGCCAGCTATATCTCTATGGTAGAGGATCGTATCTCTAACCGCGGCGTTGTCAAGAAAACAATAGTTGAGTACAGTATGAAGCTCCTTATGAGAGCAGATCACCCGCTTGCAAAATATGATGATGTGCCGATAGAGCTGCTTAACGAGTACCCGGAAATAATCCATACCGATGACGAGCCGGATATGCTCAGACGAGCCCTCATAAATCAGGATCTCAACTGCGATTTGAACGAGAAGAGAATTTTCATCTACGACCGCGGAGTTCAGGTGAGTGCCATATCAACGATCGACAATGCCTATATGTGGGTGACTCCGATCGTGTATGAGACGTTTGAACCGAATACGCCGCTCGTTGTGCGTGACTGTTCGTTCGCGCGCAATACGAATATGGACATTGTGCTCTACCGCGAGAGCAATGAGGATAATCCGATAATAAAGGCTTGTGTGAACGCGCTGCTGGATTTCGGTAAAAAGGCTTCAGAAGAGATTAAATAACACAAAAGAAAAAAGAGTAGCCGAAAGACTACTCTTTTTTCTTTAAAGGATGGAATTGAAAAAATCATTATAAAAGACAAGCAGCATTTGTCCTTTGATTACAGTATATCACTACCCATAAGCAAAATCAAATATATTTATATAATCATAGTATATGCAAAATCATATATGATAGATATATGACGTCGCAAATGGCTTAAAACAGGAGAAAATCGAATTATAAAGCCGATGTTAAGCTAATGTTAAATTTATGTAAAGTGTTTTGGAGGTTTTGCGGCAGAGAAATTGTTTGGTGAAAATAACGAGATGTTTTTTCTAAATTATGTATGAGTAAAATCATTATCCTGATATAAGTAAAAAACTTAGAGCAACCGCAAGGTTGCTCTAAGTTTTTAAAGGATGGAATTGAAAAAATCATTATAAAAGACAAGCAGCATTTGTCCTTTGATAATAGTATATCACTGTTTTACTGAAAAAGCAAATATATATTCTTTATCAACATATATATTTCATATATACCGCTTGAACCGCGTAATACAGCGGAATTCAAGCGTTTTGTATGCGGCTTTAGTTCTTGGAAGCACCGTCGAAAACATAGATAAACTTTACACTTCCGTCCATTTTGTTGGAAATGCCGGAGAAGCTGTTGTATTCTTTGGATACTTCGCGAGTTGTTTTAAAATTGTTCATAATTTCAGGTAATTTCTCGTTTACTGCCGATGAGATCTTGGACATTCCCTCATCGTTGAACTTCGTCATACCGTCGTTGAGGTCCTTTGCACCGTCGCGGAGCTTAGATATTCCGTCAATGAGTGCGCCGCTGCCGTCCTTGAGCGCGTTTGCACCGTTCCAGACTGCTGTCGAGCCGTCGGAGACCTTCTTCGCGCCATCACTGAGCTGTCCTGTCGAAGCGTAGAGCTTGGCAGTACCGTCAGCGAGCTTGTTGCCGCCGTCGAGGAGCTGTGCAAGTCCGCCGTCGAGTACGCTTGCACCGCTGCCGAGTTCGTTTGCGCCGCTGCTGAGTGCGGAAGCGCCGGTCTTGAGCTGTGCAAGTCCGCTGTTGAGGTCAACTGCTCCTGCCGAGAGTTTGCCGAGACCGCCGTCGAGTTCCTTTGCACCTGCGTAGAGCTTGTCGATACCGTCTGCGAGGGTTTCGAGACCTGTAACAAGTTCACCGCCGCTCGTTGAAAACTTCTTTATGCCTGCGTCGAGATCAGCTGCGCCGCTTGAAAGTGTGGACGCACCTGTGGAGAGAGTTCCTGTCGATGCTGCGAGTTCCTTTGAGCCGTTTGCGAGAGCCTTGCCGCCCTTATTGAGTGTGTCGAGACCTGTCTTGAGCTGCGATGCTCCTGCACTTGCTGTATTGAGACCGGAACTGAGGTCGTCCATACCGATCGTGAGCTGCGTTGAGCCCTTTTCGAGAGCTGCTGCGCCCTTGCCGAGGTCGCCTGTATCAGTCATTGAAGCTGCGATCTGCTTCTGGGCTTCGATAGTCTTGCGGAGAGTTCCGATAGTTGTAGCGAGCTCTGTTGAAGGAGACTCAGCGTAGAGAGCTTCGAGGGCTGCGAGAGCCTGTTCGTTTGCAGCGATAGTTGTGGTGAGAGATGTGCTTGCCGTGCCGAGTCCGTCGTGGAGCTTTTCTGCGCCGTCTGCAAGAGCTGCCGAGCCGCTCTTGAGAGTTCCTGCGCCTGACTTTGCTGAGTCTATACCGGTCGAAAGCGCGTCTGCACCGCTCTTTGCACTGCCTATGCCGGCTGAGAGCTGACCTGCTGATGTGCTGAGAGTCTCAGCGCCCTTGTTGAGCTTTTCTGCGCCATCTGCGAGTGCTGCCGAGCCGCTCTTGACCTTTTCGCTGCCTGCTGAGAGCTGCGAAGCGCCGTTTGAAAACTGCTTTGCGCCTGCTACAAGTTTATCCGAGCCCTTGTCAGCCTCTGAGAGCCCTGACACGAGCTGTTCTGAGCCCTTCTTTGCAGCGTCTATGCCGGTCGAAAGAGCCTTGCCGCCCTCTACGAGCTTGTCAACGCCGCTGCTGAGCGATGCTGCGCCTTCCTTGAGCTGTGAAGCGCCGTTGCTCAGTTTAGCGGAGCCGTTCTTTGCGGACTTGATGCCGTCCCTGAGCTGTGCTGTTGAGTCGGAAACTGTCTTTGCGCCTTTTGAGAGTGCTGCTGCACCGCTGCTGAGAGAGTCAGCGCCGTTTTTGAGTTCGAGTGCGCCGGCATCGAGCTTTGCGATACCGTCTGTGAGTCCGGTGGACTTTTCGGCGAGCGTGTTGATACCGTTGTAGAGCTCAAGTGTGCCGTCACAGAGCTGCTTTGCGCCGTCGCTGAGTTCAGTGAGTTTCTCCTTGAGGTTGCCGAGGTTAAAGTCCTCCTCGAAGTCAAGGCGCGAGAACAGTTCATTGGAGACTGCCGTTACGGTGTTGCTCATTTCAAAGTCAACTACGTCTGCCGAGAATTCAACGTTTTCAGGGAGCTCAATGTCGATGTCATCCATAGCGTCGAGTCCGAGGCACTGGTTGAGTCCGGGGAAAGCGAGTCCCACAACGATGAGACGGTTGCCGTCTGAGATGACCTTGCCGCTGGAGATAGTGGCGTTGAGGAACTTCTCGTTGTTGAGCAGAGCCGCGCTCGCTGCGATGAACGGCACCTTGAATTCCTTGTTCTTGCCGTTGACATTCTTCATAACGCTGGTCTTGTTGTTGTACTCCCAGCGGATAACGAGATGACCGCTCTTGCCGATGATCGAGTCGGGAGTTACCTCCTTGCCGTCGAGGAAATACTTCATAGTTACGTCAACAGGGAGCTCCTTGTCGGTAGTGCCCTTGTAGTATATGTCCTTACCGTTGGCTGCCCACTCGATGCTGTCGCTGACTGATGTGAATTCCTCGTCGCCCTTGACGTTCTCGATATCCTTCAGCGAGGTCACGTCCTCAAGTATCGAGAGAGCGGGAGGATTCTGGAGCCAGTCGCTGACGATGACGTTCTTTATATGTGAGTCGTTCTTGCAAAGAACGTATACTGTTTCATCCTTATAAGGCGTTTTATCGACCTCTGTTCTGGAAGATGCGATGTCGGTCGCAGCTGTTGCAGCAGTTTCGGAGTCGGCAGGTTCTGAGCCGTCGTTGGTCTTGGCGAAAGCGAGAGTCGTTGTAGCTCCGGCTGATATAGCGATAGCAATTGCTCCGGCGATCATTTTTTTATAATTTTTCATATCTGTTACTCCTTTACTGTTATTTTACGGAATAAGCTTCCTTGTTCATATTATCGTTCTGACTGTTGTAGTGTTTCTGGACGAAACCATAGCTCGTTCTGCATATGATGCCGTCGAAAAGCAGGAACATCGAGGGGAGTACCGTTACTACGACTACCATCGAGATGATAGCTCCTCTTGCAAGAAGCATACAGAGTGATGAGATCATTCCAATGTCGGAATAGAGCGCTACGCCGATAGTTGCGGCGAAGAAGCCCATTGCCGAGGTGATTACCGACTTGATAGATGTTCTGAGAGCTGTTGTAACGGAAGTTTTCTTGCTGTTTCCGAGGAACCTTTCTGTGCGGTATCTTGTCGTCATCAGTATCGCGTAGTCAACTGTCGCACCGAGCTGTATAGTGCCGATAACGACTGACGCGATGAACGGCAGCTTGGTTCCGGTGTAGTAAGCCAGACCGAGGTTTATCATTATTGCGAGCTCGATAACGGATACGAGTATCACGGGGAGCGATACCGATCTGAATGTGAATGCGATTATGAGGAAGATGACTGCTATCGAAAGTATGCTTACGACCTTGAAGTCCTTGTCGGTGATAGTGATGAGGTCCTTTGTTGCGGGAGCTTCACCTATTACCATTGCGTCGTCATCATATCTTCTTACGATAGAGCTTATATCAGTTATCTGATCGTTTACGGCGTCCGAAGCAACTTCGTACTCAGAGCCTACCAGCATCAGCTGATATTCGCCGCCCTTGAGCTTGCTTCTGAATTTATCCGGGATAACTTCGTCTGGGATAGCCGGTCCGAAGAGCTCGTTGTATCCTAATGTGAACTTTACTCCGTCTACCTGCTTTATCTCATTGAGCATCTTTGTTGCTTCCTTTGCAGGCATATCGGATCTTGCGAGTATAATGTGGGTGCTGTTCATATCGAATTCCTCAGAGAGCTTTGTGTTGGCTGAAACGCTCTCGAGGCTTGAGGGGAGAGTGCTGTCGAGCTTGTAGTAAACGCTGTAATGGTTGTTTCCGAAGAGTGCAGGTATAAGCAGTACGACTCCCATTACGAGGAATACCCACGAATGCTTTATGATGAAGTCGGAGGTCCTTGAGAACGCCGGAAGGAATTCTCTGTGGGAGGTCTTTGTGATAGCCTTCTCGAAAATGAGTATCATTGCCGGGAGGACTGTTACGCAGGCGATAACGCCGCAGACAACGCCCTTTGCCATTACTATGCCGAGATCAAGTCCGAGCGTGAAGCTCATAAAGCACATCGCAAGGAAGCCGGCGACCGTTGTGAACGAGCTGCTGACAACGGATACGACTGTGTTTGCGATAGCGTGAGCCATAGCCTCCTGCTTGTCGTCGGGGTATATCCGGAGCTGCTCCTTGTAGCTGTGCCAGAGGAATATCGAGTAGTCCATCGTGACACCGAGCTGGAGCACCATCGCAAGCGCCTTTGTGAGGAAGGAGATCTCTCCGAGGAAGATGTTCGTTCCGAGGTTCCATGCAATAGCGAAGCCTATGCTGAGCATAAAGAACAGGGGTATCAGGAACGAGTCCATAGTGACTACAAGTACGAGGCTTGTTAGGAGAACAGCTATGACTGCATAGATTATGGACTCGCTCTTGGAGAGGTTCTTCATATCGAGGGTTATCGCTGACATACCGCTTATGAAGCACTGCTTGTCAGTGATGTCTCTCATTTTTTCGACAGCGGCGAGTGTGCCGTCGGCGGAGGTGGTGTCGTCGAAGAAAACAGCCATCATAGTAGTGTTGCCATTGTTGAAGGCTTTGATGTATTTCTCGGGGAGTATCTCCATTGGTATCTCGCAGTCTGTGAGGGACTGGTAGCATACAACACTGGAAACGTGGTCTATCTCCTCGAACTTATGGGCTGTTTTCGCGACGTCCTTGTCGCTCATTCCCTCTATCATTACAAGGGAGAAGCCGCCTTGTCCGAATTCATCTTTAAGTATGTCCTGACCTGTCATAGTGTCTATATCTTTTGGGAGGTAGGAGAGAATATCGTAGTTTACTCTGGTATTGGCATAGCCGATAGCCGAGGGTATCAGGAGAACTATACCGAACAGGAGTATGAAAACTCTGTGCTTTGCTATCCATTCGCCGAAACGCAGCATAGGATCAGTCCTTTCTATCAAGTGTTCATAATTTATACATAAAATTGACCGTTGGTCAATGTGTTTACATTTAATAGTATAGCGCTAAAATGACCGATAGTCAACCTCTTTTTTGCAAAAAATCAACAGAAACTGCGAATTTTGTAAGTTTGCACAAAACTGATATAGAAAATTTATGACCATTGGTCATAAATCGTGCTTGACAAGTGCCTTGTATTTAGTTTATAATTGTATCAAGAGAGAACGGTCATTTTTTTACAGCAGCCGTCAGAAGTTATCCAATGTGTATATGGAGGTCAGGATCTATGGGAAAAGTTGATCAGAACAAGCAGCAGAAAGAAAACTCGCTGCTTAAAACGGCTTTTGAGTTCTTTACAACCAAGGGCTTCAGCAAGACCTCTATATCCGACATCGTTGGAAAAGCAGGTGTGGCTAAGGGTACCTTCTACCTCTATTTCAAGGATAAGTACGACATACGCAATAAGCTGGTCTCGCACAAGTCGAGCCAGCTCTTCAACAAGGCTATCGACGGCCTGAAGGATAAGTTCGAGGGAGTTACTTTCGAGGACAAGATAGTTATGCTGATCGACAATATCATAAATCAGCTCAACGAGAACAAGTCGCTCATGACCTTCATATCCAAAAACCTCAGCTGGGGTGTATTCAAATCCGCTATCACGACTCCGGCAACTGAGGGCGATGTGAATTTTCTTGATGTGTACTACAAGATGCTCGATGAAGCACCGTATGAATTCCGCGAGCCGGAGCTTATGATGTTTATGATAATCGAGCTTGTGTCCTCGACCTGCTATTCGACTATCCTTTACAGCGAGCCCTGCGGTATCGAGAAGCTCAAGCCGTACCTGTTCTCTTCTATCCGCAATATGATAGAGAGCCATAAGGTGAAATAAGTATATTATAATATGTACAGCTCCGTTTCTTGGTGAAGCGGAGCTGTTTTTGTATGCAGGAAGCCCAAAATGGGATTCCAAAGGACGATTTCTTTGTGTCACCATTTTCAGGGAACGCCCTCTCTTACAGGGTGTTCCCTCTTGAAAAACAGTCCACCGGACTGTTTTTCAATTCACCCTTTGCGGAGCGCCTGAACGCTTTGCAGGGCTCTGCCCTGCACCCGCCAGAGGCGCTGCCTCTGGACTCTGCCAAAGGGATAACATCCCTTTGGAATCCCATTATTGGGTTCTTTATAATAAAAAAAGTCCCGGACATAATCCGGGACTGGTCACTTATGCTTTTTTCTTCATAGTTCTCCTTACGATCACCTTTAGGCGCTGGCAGGTATCCTGCGGAAATTCCATAACGAATTTTATCGCCTGATCGTGTGCCTCCTCGTGAGGGAGCTTCAGAAAGCTGTGGAAAAATGTATATACCTCATTGAAGGTGGAGAATATCTCGTTGACCGCTTCCTTGCCCTGCGGTGTGAGTACGACGCTGTTGCCGAAGTCCTCATAGACAAGTCCGCAGTTGGAAAGGCAGCGCAGCATCTTGCTTACACTCGGACGTGATACCCCGAGATGACGGGATATATTCACGCAGCGAACATATTCGTCAATGTCTGAGAGCTCTTTGATTGCGATAAGATATCTTATCTGACCGGCACAATGTTTCATATTATTCTCCTTTACTTATCAGAGTCGATGAGGTTCCAGTAGCCCTTGAGGTATATAGCACCAGAAACTACGGTCAATGCTGTTGAGATCCATATAAGGATGGGGATCACGATCTCGTCTATCGGATCGGTAACGCTGGACGGTATGCCGAATGAGAAGTCGTAGCAAAGACTGAGCCAGAAGAGTATTCCCACTATTGTTACCATTGTGAAGGCTGTTTTGAGCTTGCCCCAGATGCCGGCTGCAACTACGATGCCGCTGTCCGCAGCGAGAAGCCTGAGTCCGGATACCATAAATTCTCTGGCACTTATTATAATAAGGGGAATAGCGCCCATTCTGATGTCGTCAAGCTCAACGAATACAGTCAGTGCAGCTATAACGAGTATCTTGTCCGCGAGCGGATCAAGGAATTTACCGAAGTTTGTTACGAGTCCGCGCTTACGGGCGATCTTTCCGTCGAGAGCGTCGGTTATCGAAGCCGCTGCGAATATCACCAGAGCCGTAAGATAGTGGAACGGCGTGTTGATGTACATAAACAGCAGAAAGAATGGTATCAGCATTACCCTGAGCAGAGTGAGTTTATTTGGAAGATTCAATATTCGATCACCTCTCCGATAAGATCATAGTCCAAAGTGTCTGTGATCTTTATTTTTACAAATTCGCCTATTTCAAGTTTGCGCGGCGATGTGAAAAACACCTTTCCGTCGATGTCGGGGGCGTCGTTTGCAGTCCTTCCGAACCAGCATTCGCCAAACCTGTCAAAGCCCTCGGTCACGGCTGTGAACTCGCTGCCGAGGAGCTGCTCGTTCTTTTCGGCGCTTATGAGCATCTGCTGCTCCATAATGATGTCGGCGCGGTGAGCGGCAGTGTCCTCGTCGATCTGATCTGGGAATTCAGCCGATTTTGTACCCTCCTCGCGTGAATACGGGAAACAGCCGAGTCTGTCGAAGCGTACTCTCTGTATGAATTCAGCCAGCTCATTGAACTGCTCCTCGGTCTCTCCGGGAAAGCCGGTTATGAGCGTTGTGCGGAGTATCACTCCCGGCACTTTTTCGCGTATATGGCTGAACAGAGCTTCAAGCTGCTCTGTATCGCCCCAGCGGTTCATACGGCTGAGTATGTCGCCGTTGCAGTGCTGTATCGGTATCTCGAGGTATTTCACGAGCTTTTCCTCGGAGGCTATCGTCTCGAGGAGCTCGTCTGTTATGCGTTCGGGGTAGCAGTAGAGCGTTCTTATCCAGCGCAGACCGTCTATTTTGCACAGCTCACGAAGGAGCTCCGGCAGCTTTGACTCGCCGTAGAGGTCCTCTCCGTAACGGGAGGTGTCCTGTGCGATGACAACGAGCTCGGTAACGCCGTTATCAGCGAGGTAACGAGCTTCCTCGAGCACCTTTTCCATAGGTACACTGCGGAATTTTCCTCTTATCTGCGGTATAGCACAGTAGGTGCAGCAGTTCGAGCAGCCCTCTGCGACCTTGAGGTATGAGAAGAACGGCAGAGTTGAGATGATACGCTCGCCGTCGAGCTCTGCTTCGAGCTTGGGAGCGAAGTTTATATATCTCTCACCGGCAAGAACGTGGTCGAGAACGTCGATAATGTCCTTGTTGTTGCCTATGCCGATGACTGCATCGGCTTCGGGGAAGAGCTCGGCTGCTTCCTCCTTGTATCTTTCTGTGAGACAGCCTGTTATTACGATCTTTTTCAGAGTTCCCTCAGCTTTGAGCTTAGCGAGCTCGAGGATAGTTTCTATGGCTTCCTCCTTGGCTGACTTTATGAAGCCGCAGGTGTTTACCACCGCGATGTCAGCCAGACCGGGTTCTGTAACCAGCTTATAGCCGTGGGATTTCAGTTTATACAGCATACGCTCAGAGTCCACGAGATTTTTTGAGCATCCGAGCGATACCATTCCGACCTTGATAGGCATTATTGTTCCTCCAGTTGATCTTTTGTTATGAAGTATTCGTTGACAGCACGGTTTATCTCGGCAAAGCCGTAGCCGTACCGTGCAAGTGAGCTTTTTACTCTGTTTACGGCTTTCATATCCTTTTTGTCAGTGAGGATACGGGAGTATTTTGTCCCGAGGAGATGACTGAGGTTTTCGGGAAATTTCTCCTCATAGCGGCTTACGGCGTCCTCGGCTGTGAACCTGCTGATGCCGCGGCTGCGGAGCTCTCTCAGGACGCGCTGCCTGCCGTATCTCTTCACTGCGATGTATTTGTATGCGAGTCTGTCAGCATAGCGTTCGTCGTTTATGCTGCCCTCGGCGGTGAGTCTTTCGACCACCTGCCGGCATATCTCCTTGCTGCGGAATTCCTCCGCGAGCTTATCGAGCATCTCCGCTGCGGAGTAGTCCCGGTAAAACAGCCTTTTAACCGCGTAGCTGTAGACCTTCAGCGAGACTGCCGCGCGTATTATTTCCCTGAACCGCGCTTCGTCGAGCTCAGTGTCCACCCTGAGGTCAAAGTCCCACACTATCGAGGCGTCGAGCAGAACGGCTTTGCCGTTGTCAAAGGCGACTCTGTACAGCGGCGGCTTCTGCGGTTTTACGGAGAGTATCTTCATTATTCGGCAGGAGTGAATTCCTCAAAATCCTCCTCGATGTCAGCGAGGATATCGTCGGGATCTTCAGAGCCAGCCGGAGCCTCTGCCTCGGCAGGAGCGGCAGCTTTCTTTGCCTTTGCCGGAGCCTGCTTTTCCTCAAGCTCGTCCCTGCGGGCGAGGATCTGCTCCTCGATCTCTTTCATCAGAGCCTCATCGGATTTGAGTATCTCCTTGACGTTGTCGCGTCCCTGACCGAGCTTCTGGTCCTTGTAGCTGAACCACGAGCCGCCCTTCTTGATGATGTCGAGGTCGACGGCAAGGTCAAGAACTTCGCCGGTACGCGAAATTCCGGTACCGTACATAAGGTCGAACTGGCACTCCTTGAAAGGCGGAGCGACCTTGTTCTTTACGACCTTGCAGCGTGTGGACGCACCTATTATCTGATTTCCCGACTTGATAGTCTCGCCCTTTCTTACTTCGATACGCACCGAAGCATAGAACTTGAGCGCTCTTCCGCCGGGGGTAGTTTCGGGGTTTCCGTACATTACGCCGATCTTCTCACGGATCTGATTGATGAAGATAGCGACGCAGTTTGACTTGGAGATAGCCGCTGTGAGCTTTCTCATAGCCTGAGACATAAGTCTTGCGAGCTGACCGACGTGGAGATCACCCATTTCGCCGTCTATCTCGGCACGGGTAGTCATAGCTGCGATAGAGTCGAGAACGATAACGTCGATAGCGCCTGAACGTATAAGGGCTTCTGCTATTTCGAGAGCCTGTTCACCGCTGTCGGGCTGTGAAACGAGAAGATCGTTGATGTTTACGCCGAGAGCCTGAGCATATACAGGATCGAGAGCGTGTTCAACGTCGATGAAGGCTACCTCGCCGCCCTGCTTCTGAGCCTGAGCGATGATAGAGAGCGCAACTGTGGTCTTACCGGAGCTTTCAGGTCCGTAGATCTCCACGATACGTCCTCTCGGCACACCGCCGATGCCAAGCGCCATATCCAGCGTCATCGAACCGGTCGGGATAGCTGCTACGTTGAGCTTCTTTGTCTCGCCGAGACGCATTATTGAGCCTTCGCCGTACTTCTTTTCTATCAGCTTGATAGCGCCCGAGAGTGCGGACTTCTTGTCATCGCCGTCGTCGAGCTTTTTAACTGCCGGTTTTTTAGCAAGTTCCTTTTTTGCCATTGTCTTGACCTCCAATTAGTATAAGTCATTCAGCCCGTTTTTACGGCTGATCTGTCGATATGTCTCTGAGTCATAGATGCTGTTTTCTGAGCGGCGGCGGTCCTGATGATACCTGCGCCGTCCTTTCTGAAGACAACGTCGTCGAAGCCTCCGTTGAGGAGGATATTCTCCACGTCGCCGTGCTGTCCCATACCGAATTCAAAGGCGATGAAGCCGCCCTTTCTGATATGCTTCCGCCATACCGCTGTGATAGCGCGGTAGAAGCCGAGACCGTCGCTGCCTCCGAAGAGGGCAAGAGCCGGCTCGCAGGTGACTTCCTTTTCGAGTTCGCGCATATCCTGAGCGGTCAGGTACGGGGGATTGGAGACGATTATATCAGCCTGCGGAAGAGCCTCCGCGGTGCTGCTTTTCAGGACGTCCCCTTCGTGTATATGTATGCCGGAGCTGTTCAGCTCCTTGTTCTTTCTGAGGTAACCGAGCGCTTTGTCCGAGATCTCGACTGCGTGAACCTCCGCTGAGGGAAGGTGCTTCTGGAGCGTTATGGCTATACAGCCGCTGCCGCTGCAAAGGTCGATGATGACGGGGCTCGTGAGAGCGTTTTCGCGGCAGATGTCGAGCACCTGATCCACAAGAGTCTCCGTGTCGGGACGTGGTATCAGCACGCCCTCGCCCACATAGAAGTCCAGCCCGTAAAACTCCCACTTTCCGAGGAGATACTGGAGCGGATAGCCCTTGGCGCGTTCAGCCGTGAGCTTTCTGATACGCTCAGCCTGTTCGTCAGGAACGTCCCTTAGCGGCTGGAACATAGGCGTTTTGTCGCCGAGCATATCCTGAAATATGCAGAGCGTGTCGAATTCCGGCGACTCCTTTCCGGCAGAGCTCAGCAGAGTCGTACATTCATCGTAGAGCTCGCGCCGGCTTACCACTTGTCCTCCTCCTTATCCTGCGGTATACAGGGGGTGAGAGCGGCAATGGCTATCTCTATCATACTGTCGTCAGGTTCGCGTGTGGTAATGCGCTGCATAGCCAGACCGGGCGCTGAGAGTATCCTTGTGAACAGGTTGTCGTGATTGCCGGCAAGTCTTATGCACTCATACGATATGCCCACTACCAGCGGCAGCATTACAAGGCTTGCGGCTATTCTCTGCCACGTTACCGTGAACGGTACGAAGCACATCGTGAATATTCCCACTATCAGAACGATGAAGATGAAGCTCGTTCCGCAGCGCTTGTGGAAACGTGTCTGTCTGCGGACATTCTCGACCGTGAGGGGGAGCTCAGCTTCGTGGCAGGCAATGGTCTTGTGCTCGGCGCCGTGATACATATACTGCCGGCGTATGTCCTTCATAAGGCTTACGATAGCCATATATGCCACGAATATCGCGATTTTTACAAGTCCCTCTGCTATCGAGCGGAGTATGTGCTTCTTTTTTATCGCAGGTACGAAGCCGATCAGCCACTTCGGCAGGAAAATGAACAGTCCTACTGCCATAACTATGCCGACTATCATACCTATATACATCATAGCGTTGAAAATGGCGGGGGTGTTTTCCTCCTCGTCCTTTTCCTCTTCGGTGAGCTGCTTTTCAGCGGACTTCATCATATACTTGTAGCCCTTTGTGAGCGATGTGATGAAGCTGGTGCAGCCGCGGACGAGCGGTACCTTTTTGTACCATGGAGCGTTCTTGCCGTTGCGTTCTGCCCAAGTTTCGAGGTCTATCGTGCCGTCGGGAAGTCTGCAAGCCATAGCTCCCGTGTTCGGACCAAGCATCATTATACCCTCAATGAGTGCCTGACCGCCTATCTTAGAGCGGAATTTCTCATTGCTCTGACTTTTGTTATTGCTCATATTTTCTCCTTTTTACGGCTGGTGAGCCGTTATCCCCTATAACAGCATATCATACTGACAAGATGTCAGGTCTGTATAGCCGGCAGCTTTATGGTAACTGTCGTACCCTTGCCCTCACCGGCACTTGTTATATCCATAGTTCCGCCGTGCATACTGATTATCTCGTCTGCAACTGCGAGTCCGATTCCGGAGCCGCGGCGGGTGTGATTTGCCTTGTAGAATTTGGTCTTGACCTTTGAGAGGTCGGATTTCTTGATGCCGCAGCCGGTATCGCTCACGGCTATTACGACCGAGCCGCCGTCCTCAGAGGCTTTGACCGTTACGGTATCTCCTGCCGAGGAATATTTGACTGCGTTGTCGATGATATTTATGAAAACCTGCCGTATGCGGTTCTTGTCGCCGAATACGAACGGGAGCATTTCGGGTTCATCGTAGATTATCTCTATCTGCTCGCGCTTAGCCTTGTCGCTGTATATCAGCACGGCGTCGCCGAGCTCTGCAAGAATGTCCATAGCCTCACTGCGGAGAGTGAAGTGACCGTTCTGCATACGCGAGAAATCGAGCAGCTCCTCTACCATCTGTGAGAGACGCTCCGTCTCGTTCACGATAACGCCGACGCCCTTCTTCATAGTGTCGGGGTTCTCGCCGCCGTCCACCATAAGCGTTTCCGCCCAGCCCTTGATAGCTGTCAGCGGCGTTCGCAGCTCGTGTGATACTGACGATATGAACTCGTTTTTCATAGCTTCCGCGGTCGAAAGCTCGTCTGCCATATGGTTTATGGCGGTACACAGGTCGCCTATCTCGTCGTTGCTGTTGTTGTCGATACGGACGGAGAAATCGCCCATAGCGAATTTGCTGGCGATACCGCTTATCTGCTGTATCGGCTTGACGATAGAGCCGGCAAAGAACAGACCGGTCGTGATGATGATGAGCAGGATCACGAGGCAGACTATCGTGATGACGATGATATATGTCTTGATAGTGTTGTCGATGTCGGTGAGGGAGGTGACCATACGGACGGAGGTATACTCGCCGTTGATCGAGGTTATCGGGACGGATACCGCGAGGACCTTCTCGCCGCTTCCGAGCTTTCCGATGTATGAACCCTCTCCGTTCGCCATAGCTTCCTCGTAGTCGGGCATAGGCGCGTCTGCGTCAGGTGAGAAGCCCGATGACGTGAGAACGACTCTGCCCTTGGAGTTTATCGCCATAAGCTCGATCTTGTCCTTTTCGTTGAAGGTCTCGAGCATATTGCGCATCTCCGCGGAGAAATTCGCTGCGCTGTCCTGCGAGTGTATGCTCAGAACGCTCGTAACGGCGTTCAGCTTTGAGAAGAGGTACTGCTTCGCGGAATTGTAGTAATAGCTCTGAAGCGCGTAGATGATAGCCATTTCTATCACCAGCAGAGCCAGCACGATAACGCCGAGGTTGTTTACAGCCCAGCGCTTAGTGATACTTTTCTTAGCCATTACGGTGTGTCATTCCATTTGTAGCCGTAGCCCCATATCGTGATGATATACTTGGGATTGGACGGCTCTTCCTCTATTTTCATTCGTATTCTTCTGATATTTACGTCAACTATCTTGTCGTCGCCGTAGTAGCTCTCGCCCCAGATATGGTTGAGTATGCTTGCGCGGTCGAGAGCGGTGTTCTTGTTGTTCATAAAGAACTCGAGTATCTGATACTCTACCTGTGTGAGCTCTATGGGAGCGCCGTCCTTGGTGACGGTACGGCTCTTGAGGTTGAGGACGAAAGGTCCCGACTCTATCACGGACTGCTTCTCGTTCTTGATAAAGCTCATACAAACTCTTCTGTAAATGGCGTCAACACGCGCCGTGAGCTCTGAAGGCGAGAAGGGCTTGGTGATGTAGTCGTCAGCGCCTATCATAAGTCCGCTGACCTTGTCCATTTCCTGAGTCCTTGCGGTGAGCATTATGATGCCGATAGTCGAGCTCTTCTCGCGGATCTTCTTGCAGACCTGAAAGCCGTCGATGCCGGGCATCATTATGTCGAGGAGGACGATGTCGAAATTGCCGTGCTCAGCGTCGAATGTCCTGAGTGCAGCCTCGCCGCAGTCAACGTCAACTACATCGTAGCCGGCGCGCTTGAGGTTTATCACGACGAATTCGCGGATAGTGTCCTCGTCCTCGCAGATGAGTATTCTTTTCATTTATATCACTCCTTTGCCGGAAAGCTGAATTATTCCGTGAATGTGAAGCCCATTGCAACATCGCCCGCAGTTGCGGAGAGGTTGTCGTCATAGAGCTCTGAATATGGCGGGATATATGCAAGATACGCGGTATCGCCCCTTGTTCTGAGGAGCATATAGCCGCTGAGGAGTCTGTCCTCGCGTGAAGCGGTGTCGTCTGCGCGGTAGATGCGGAGGAGCTCTCTTCCGGTCTGACCTTCGGAGTAGGTGCAGAAGACTATCTCGCCGCCGTTTATGATATCGCGCTTGACCGTAACGCGGTCGCGCCATTTTTCGGGGAAAACAAAGATGTAGCCGTCACCGATGCTGTAATAAGAGTCACACTTCTTCTCAAGGCGGTTCTCACGGCTGATGTAGTGCCACGAGGTGAGCTTCATCTGCTCACTCTCGGGAGCGTCCGTGTAGCCGGGGGAGATATACTGCACCGGTATCTCAAGGACTCCGTCGCCGTCAACATCAAATGATGAACAGCCGGCAGGTCTTACGGTAGCAAGCGACTCGTCCGGAGTCACAAAGACCTTGTTGAGTCCGGTCTCGTTGAGGTAGAGGACGTCTGTCTGTATCGAGCCTGTACCGGAGGCGGCATCTATATAGAGCCCCTGACGTCCGCCGCCGATGTTGCCGTATTTGATGCTGTCAAACTCGGTAAAGCTGCCGCTGAGGTCGCAGCGGTAGGGCTGATACTTGTCGTTCTTGTCGAGCATAAATACAGTAGCGGTCGCCGCAGAGCCGGTAGCAGATGCGGCAAGCAGCAGGAACTCGTTCTGACCGTCGCTGTCGAGGTCGGTAACGTCTATGAAGGAATAGGACGATGAAAGGTCCGACTCCATCATACCCTCATCGGCTTTATAGTTGTATATGGTAACGCTTTTCTCGGAGCGGTTGATAAAGGTGCTTCCGATTATTACCTTGGCTTTTTCATTTGCGCCGAGCTTTGAGATCATAACCTTTTCTATCTCGGCACCCTTGATCGAGTCGTCGCTCACAGAACGCCATTTGCCGTCGTCCTGATCGAGCACGTTCATACGCAGGGTATCCTCTTCCATAGTGAGGCCGGTCTTCTCGTAGAAAACGATAGCCTCATTTCCACCGTCGTTGTCGATGTCCTCGACGATGAATGCGGAGAGATACTTGCCTGATTTGGGGTATTTAAGGCTGATCGACGAGCCGGTAGCGTCCGTGAGGGCGCTGTATATCTGTTCCTGTTCGACACTCAGTTTCGGCGGAGCCATAAGGTTGTTGATGCTCGAACCGAATGCACAGCCGGTAAATGCCGGTATTGATACGGCTGAGGTGAGCAGTGCAAGAGCTTTCAGAATGTTCATATCGTGCGGTAAAGCTCAGCTTACTTTCTGTCGGCGAGCTTTATGTATTCCTGTTCCTTGGCTATCGTCTTGTATGCGGGACGGATTATTCTTCCGCCTGTGAGTATCTCCTCCATACGGTGAGCTGCCCAGCCCGACATACGCGCAACGGCGAAGAGCGGCGTGAAGAGCTCGTCGGGGATGCCGAGCATACGGTAAACGAGTCCGGAGTACATATCAACGTTTGCGCACATAGTCTTTGTGCTGCCCTTGACCTCGAGGAATACCTCGGGGGTAAGGCGCTCGATAGTGTCGAGGAGGCGGAATTCAGCCTCGATCTCCTTGCCCTTGGCAAGCTCGAAGGCTTTCTTCTTGAGTATGAGCGCACGGGGATCGGAGATAGTGTAGACAGCGTGTCCCATACCGTAGATGAGCCCGGAGCCGTCGTTGGTCTCCTTGCGGAGGGTCTTGCGCATATAGTCAGCGACTTCGCCCTCGTTGTCCCAGTGCTTGATGTTAGCCTTAAAGTTATCGAGCATATTTATTACCTGAAGGTTCGCACCGCCGTGACGTGGTCCCTTCAGTGAGCATATAGCTGAGGAATAGGTCGAATAGGGATCCGTACCTGACGAAGTGAGTACGCGGCAGGTGAAGGAGGAGTTGTTTCCGCCGCCGTGCTCAGCCTGAAGCATAAGGAGACGGTCGAGCATCTGTGCCTCGTCCTTGGTGTACTGTCTGTCGGGGCGGAGGAGCGAGAGTATGCACTGAGCGGTATTTTCCTCATAGTTTATGGGGTGCATTATCATACTTGCGTTGTCAAATACCCTGCGCTTTACCTGATATGCGTTAGCCATGATGACAGGCAGCTTGGCGATGAGGCTGATAGCCGTGCGCATCTCATTTTCGAGCTCCTTGTTTTCGCACTCGTCATCGTAGGAGTAGAGTGCGAGGACTGAACGCGCGAGCTTGTTCATAATATTCTTTGAAGGCGCTTTCAGTATCATATCCTCAACGAAGCCGTTGGGGAGGTCTCTCTTGAGAGACATATATGTACAGAATGTCTTGAGTTCCTTTTCTGTGGGAAGGTGACCGAACAGGAGGAGGAAAGAGGTCTCCTCATAGCCGTAGCGGTCCTCGGCTTCAACGTTGCCGACGAGGTCGTTGATATTGTAGCCTCTGTATATGAGCTGACCGGGGATAGGCTCAAGCTCTCCCTCGTTCATAATATATCCGTGCACGTTGCATATATTCGTGATCCCTGCGACCACACCTGTACCGTCGCTGTTTCTGAGTCCTCTCTTCACATGATATTTTTCGTAAAGTTTTGGATCAATAGCGGTATTTTCAGCAAGTTTGCTGCATAAGTCTGTAATATTGGCACCTGAGATAAATGACGGCATCTAAAACACGCTCCTTTGAAAATATACACTACTAATTATACACCATTTCCGGCACATTGTCAAATATTATTTAGCTTTGCACGGCGAAAAGCCGAGTGCCGGAGGAGAAAAAAGTTTGCAGGAGGATAAGCATATGAAGAATTACTTTGCAGCAGCTCTGTTTATGGCAGCTTCCATAGCGGCAGCACCGGCAGTTCCGGTCTATATTGCGGGCAGGGGAGGTCCTGCCGCAGCGGTCTCGCAGGAGGGGGCGGCAGCTACGGAAAAGGCTTCCGCATCGAAAGCCGCTTCTGAGCATACTGCGGAAGCTGCTGCCGTTCCGTCAGAATTTGCAGACGAGCCCTACAAGGTCCTTGATGCGGCAACAGGAGAGGTATTGAGTGTGCCGGTGCGCGATTACGTCATCGGAGCTGTCTGCGCCGAAATGCCGGCGGCTTTCCCGGAGGAAGCCCTCAGGGCGCAGGCTGTTGCCGCACATACATACGCCGAGCGTCAGCGGAAACGTGAGCGTTCTTCCCCGACAGAAGAGCTGAAAGGAGCGGATTTTTCAAACGATACCTCGAAGTATCAAGGCTATTTCACGCGCGAACAGATACAGAAATTCTATGGGGACAAGTTTGATGAAAACTACGCCAAGGTGACCGCGGCAGTTGACGAGGTGCTGCCGTATATCCTCACATATAAGGACGAGCCGGCAATAGCGGCTTTCCATTCGATGTCCTCCGGAAAGACCGAGAGTGCCGAAAATGCGTGGGGAACGGCTGTGGACTACCTCGTTCCGGTTGACAGCAGCGCGGACGTTTCCGCACCAAAATACCTCGACCAGAAGCATTTCAGCAGGGAGTCACTGAAATATGCCCTCGAAACTGCCTTTCCCGGTATCGTGCTCGGTGACGATATGAGCCAGTGGGTGCAGGTGCTTGGAACGTCCGACTCCGGAACTGTTCTAAAGGCTCAGGCAGGCGATAAAAAAGTCACCGGCAGCGAGCTCCGGTCGGCTCTTGCCCTGCGGTCCGCCTGCTTCGAGGTCAGCTATCCGGACGGCGAGGCGGTCTTTACTACGCGCGGCTACGGTCACGGAGTCGGTATGAGCCAGTACGGCGCCGAGTCTATGGCGAATGACGGCAGCAGCTGGCAGGATATACTGAAACACTACTACCCCGGCTGCGAGATCGGAGTTCAGAAAAAATCCCCGTAAGTTCTGCACGGTGTCCGTACAGAACTTACAGGGATATATCAGCTGAATTTGAGTGCACCGGTGTTTTCCATGGCTTTGAGGAGGAAGAAACGTGCTTCGTCGCGGCGCTCGGGCTTTGCCATATAGTACATATAGGTCTCGGCGACATTGAGCGGACTTGCCGTTCTGCCCTCGATCTTGAACTGCTCAAAGCCCATAGGGACGTACTTCTCCCAGATGTCGTCGGGGGAGATATGAGTTTTGAGTCCGCGTATGTCGAAGATACCTCTCTGCGAGAATGGACAGCTGCGGAAGTTCTGCGGATCGTGCTTTTCGATGTCGAACGGGAGGTTCGGGTACTTCTTGATGTGAGCGCAGTAGGCTATCTGCTGCTCTCCGATAGACTTGTAGTGTTCGAGTCTGCGCGGACATTCCGGCTCACAGCAGGCGTTCACGAGGAACTCTATATCCTTCTTGCGGGGAAGTCTCTCGAGAATGTCGAACTTATTGTTTAGGTCATAGTCGATGACAACGATGCTGTAATCCTTTTCGAGCTCAGCGAGGAGAGCTTCCTCGGTGTTAAGGCGCTTGCAGGTCGAGCTGGTCAGCTTGAACTTCGGGAAATTGCGGCGGATATACTCCTCGAGCACCGGTGAAGCCACGATAGCTTCGTTGAGACCGTTGTTGGAGAGATTGAGTATCATATTGCAGCGGTCATCGGAGAGGTGCTTTTTCTCGAGCATCATATTCGTGAAGGTATAGCGGAGGGGGATACCGCGGTCGTTGAAGGTCTTGATGACGGCTTTTATGAAGTTCTTGTCGGTAAAGCCGCCCTGAGTTCTGCCGCCGTTCCAGAGGCAGGGCGGGAACACGCCGTAGAATGAGGCTATCTCAACGCCCTCGCGGAAGAAGTCCGGGCGGTTCTCCAGCATATCGGCGAATAAGAGGTTCAGCTTGAAATTTCCCGAAAAATCGGGCAGATGAAAACGTACTTTCATATAAAACTCCTGTTTGTTATTAATTCCGGATCGAAAAATGGTCTCCGCGCTCGCTGGCAATGGTATAGCCGGCAGACTCGATACGCCTTTGCAGGCAGCCCCTGCACTCGGCAGCTTCCTCGCCTGTGCAGATCTTGTTGTCGTAGAGGTCGTACTTCTTCCTAACCCTTACCGGAGAGAGGTTCGGCATAACGACGTTGCAGCCGGTCATAAGACCGAGCTCCCTGCCGTTCGGAGCGATAGTTCCGAGAGCTGTGGTCGCCGGGAGCAGAACCTCCGGGAACATAAGCCTGAGTATGCCGAGCAGTCTCAGCGTCAGTTGAAGAGTACCGCCCTTTTCGTCTGCGAACGGAGTGCTGTGGTGGGGAATGAAAGGTCCTATGCCTATCATATGGGGCTTCAGCTCCTGGAGAAATCTCAGGTCTGCGATGAGGTCATCGACGGTCTGGAACGGCGCTCCGACCATAAAGCCTGCACCTACCTGATAGCCGAGCTCGCGCAGTGTGAATAGACACTCCTTGCGGTTTTTCAGACTGAGCTCTGAGGGGTGGAGCTTTGCGTAGAGCTCCTCGTCAGCAGCTTCGTGGCGCAGAAGATAGCGGTCAGCACCGGCTTCCTTCATACGCTTGTAGCTCTCGCGGGAACGTTCACCGAGCGACAGCGTAATGGCGCAGTCCGGAAAGCGGCTGCGTATCTCGGAGATGATGCTCACCATATAGTCGTCGGTGAAGAATGAGTCCTCACCGCCCTGCATAACGAACGTCCGGAAGCCGAGTCCGTAGCCGTTTTCGCAGCAGGCGAGTATATCCTCGCGGCTCAGACGGTAGCGGTCGGCGTCCTTGTTGCTGCGGCGGATACCGCAGTAAAGGCAGTCGTTTTTGCAGTAGGAAGAGATCTCGATGAGTCCGCGGAGAAACACCTTGTCGCCGTAGTATTTCCTGCGCACCTCGTCGGCGCGGCGGCGGAGAGTTTCAGCCTCTTCCGGTTCTTCGGAGATGATGAGGGCACGGAGCTCCTCATCACTGAGGTCTCCGCTGAGGTATAGCTTTTCTGCGAGTCCTGCCATATCAGCCGCCCAGCCTTATCATTTCATCTATGCACTTTCTTGCGTCAGCAATGAGCTTGTCGTCCATTTCTATCTCGAAAGCCTCGCCGCCCTGACCGCTTATAGCAAGAAGCGAATTGTATATGTCGGGGAGAGTGGTCAGCTTCATATTATGACAGACGATGTCCTTGGTAACGGGGTAGAACTTTTTCTCCGGGCAGTCGTACTGGAGGTGCTCGGCGATAGAGGTCTCCGTGCCGATGATGAACTCCTTTGCATCGGACTTCTTTGCATATGCCATAATGCCCGTGGTAGAGCCGACATAGTCCGCGAGCGCTACAACGTCCGGCGTACACTCGGGGTGTACGAGGAAGAGAGCGTCCGGGTGAGCAGCCTTTGCAGTCTTTACTTCTTTTACTGTCAGCCTTGCGTGAGTCGGACAGCCGCCGTTGAGGAGCTTGATGTCCTTTTCAGGGCAGTTTTTCTTCACATAGTCGCCGAGGTTGCAGTCGGGGATAAAGAGCAGCTTGTCGCTGTCGATCGCCCTGACTATCTTGAGTGCGCTCGATGAGGTCACGCATACGTCGCAGACCGTCTTGAGGGCAGCCGTTGTGTTGATATAGGCAATGACCTTTCTGTCCGGCTCGGCAGCCCTGAGTGCGCTTATCATCTCGGGATCCATCTGCTCTGCCATAGGACAGCCGGCGTTCCTGTTTGCGAGGTAGACGTGCTTCTGCGGCGAGAGTATCTTCGCTGTCTCAGCCATAAAGTGTACTCCGCAGAAGAGGATATTCTCGTTGTCAACGCCCTTTGCGTCAACGCTGAGCTTGTAGCTGTCGCCGGTGAAATCAGCGATCTCGGTTATCTCTCTTGCCTGATAGCAGTGTGCAAGGATAGCTGTGTCGGTCTCTTTTTTCAATTTCAGGATCCTGTCCTGTAATTCACGAACTGTCATATATTACTCCTTTGGATATTTGTCTCAGAGAACGCTCTCCGCGATGACCTCTACCTCCGCAAGTACGCCCTTGGGGAGAGTCTTTACGGCTACGCAGCTTCTTGCCGGGAGGCTTGTGAAGTATTTGCCGTAGATCTCGTTGAATGCAGCAAAGTCGTTCATATCAGCGAGGAAGCAGGTGGTCTTGACAGCCTTTTCAAATGAAGAGCCGGCTGTTCTGAGGATCTCGCCGAGGTTTTTCATTATCTGCTCGGTCTGTCCCTGAATGTCCTGAGCCTCGACTATGTTTGTCTGCGGATCAATTGCTATCTGTCCGCTCGTGTAGACCATACCGTTTGAGACGATAGCCTGTGAATAAGGTCCGACAGCTGCCGGAGCCTTGTCTGTGTGTATCTTTATCATATTGCTGACCTCCTGCCTGAGTTTATCAGGTCTGATCCTGAATGTTGTTGATTATCTGATGTATGAACTGCTTTGCGGTTCTGGGCGAGCGGCCGTTTCCGGAGGATATAGCGAACTGCTCTGCCTTTTCAGCAAGCTCTTCTTCCTTCATCTTGACCTCGTTGAGCTCTGCGAGCTTGGTGACGATCATTATGTAGTCCTTCTTGTCGGGACGGTTGAAGTTTACTCTGAGACCGAAGCGTGAAGAGAGTGAAAGAGTCTCCTGAAGAGTGTCGTTGAGATGAACATCGTCTCCCTCGCGGTCGGAGAACTTCTCCTTGACGAGGTGACGGCGGTTGCTGGTTGCGTAGATGACCATATTGTGCGAACGTGCAGCTGCCGAGCCCTCAAGTATAGCCTTGAGCGAGCCGAAGCAGTCCTCACCCTCAACAAACGAGAGGTCGTCGATGAATATGATGAACTTGAGCGGATTGCGGCTTATCTCCTCAATGATAGCCGGTATCTCACGGAGCTGCTCCTTAGTTATCTCGATAAGGCGCAGGCCGTTCTCTGCATATTCGTTCGCAACTGCCTTGACCGTTGATGATTTGCCCGTACCTGCGTCACCGTAGAGAAGGGCGTTGAGAGCCGGCTTGCCGTCGAGGAGAGCAAGGGTGTTGTCAACTATAGCCTTGCGCTGTGCATCGTAGCTGAAGAGCTCGGAGAGCTTCTGTGTATCGGGGTGCTTTACGGGAACTATGCCGTCGCGGTATACGAACATATTCGACTTTGTCCACTTGCCGTAGCCCACGTTTGCAACGGTCATAAGACGCTGCTTGTAGTTCTCGACGAAGTCAGCCTTTGAGGTCACCCACTGCGGTATATAGCCGTCGTAGTCGATGCCGTCCATAAAGTCCTTGGGGGTGAGCTGTGAGACTTCCTGGAGGAAGAGCAGCTCGTTCACAAGACACTCCTGCATCTCGTGGGGCGGTATGCAGCCGCTTGCAGCCTCCTTGATGAAAACGTTCTCGTCCTCCATGGTTATGCGGAGCATATACTGTGTAAGGTCGGCTGTATTGTGGCTGTAAAGCTCTGTTACGAAGTCTGAGTAGTCAGCAAGATAGTTTGAGAGAAATCTCTTGTCAGAGCCGAGAAGTATCATCAGCTTATCGAATACGTCGTCCTGAGCAAGTCCTCTGAAAATTGCAACCAGATCGCGGCTGCGGCATAGTCTTAAAAGTTTGTTATCCATCGTTATAATACCTCTGTTATTTTTTGTGTCATTTCGGTGCAGGTGAGGGGCTTTGCCTTGCTGCTCCCGATAATATCCGCGGTCCTCCAGCCTGCTTCGAGCACACTGTCCACCGCTTTTTCGATGCGCTCAGCCTCTTCTTCAAGACCGAACGAATACCGGAGCATCATCGCTCCTGAAAGGATAGCTGCTATGGGGTTTGCCTTATTCTGACCGGCAATATCCGGTGCAGAGCCGTGGATTGGTTCATACATACCGCGCTTTCCCGATCCGAGGGAAGCGCTCGCGAGCATACCTATCGAGCCCGTTATCTGCGAGGCTTCGTCCGAGAGTATGTCGCCGAACATATTCGACGTGACGATGACGTCGAACTGTTTAGGATCGCGGACGAGCTGCATCGCTGCGTTGTCCACGAACATATCGCTGTACTGCACCTCCGGGTACTCCTCAGCGATAGAGTGCATAGTTCTGCGCCAGAGCCTTGACGATTCGAGGACATTTGCTTTGTCGATGCTGCAAAGGCGTTTTCGCCGCTTCATCGCAGTTTCAAAGGCAACGCGCCCGATACGTTCTATCTCTGTGACGCTGTAAGCCTCGGTGTCGTAAGCCTCCTGACCGTATCTGCCCTCGCGGAAGCCCCTTTCGCCGAAGTATATGCCGCCTGTCAGCTCGCGTACTATCATCAGGTCAAAGCCGCTGCCGACTATCTCGTCCTTGAGCGGAGAAGCGCTCCTTAGCGCCGGGTAGAGCTTTGCCGGGCGGAGATTGGTGTAGAGCCCGAGAGCCTCTCTTATCCCGAGGAGAGCCTTTTCAGGGCGCCGGTCACCGGGGAGATCGTCCCATTCCGGACTGCCCACAGCTCCGAGCAGAACGCTGTCCGAAGCGAGACAGCCGTCGATTGTCTCCTGCGGGAGCGGTTTCCCGACGGCGTTTATAGCCGCGCCGCCTATCAGGTATTGCGTGAAATTGATATTATGTCCGAACTCAGCTGCCGTTTTTTCAAGTACCGCGGCGGCGCTGTCCACTATCTCCGGACCTATGCCGTCGCCGCGCAGTAAAGCGATATTGAGTTCCATATACACCTCCTGTTGCTTATAATTATTATTAGCATAAAACTGCTTAGTTTTCAGTAGTATTCTCAGTGCCGGCAGTGCTTCTCACAGTTTCTCCGGTTTTGTCAAAGCTCACATATTCACTTGTGCCGTCTCCGAAATAGCGGCGGTAGCTTAATATTTTGTCTGAGTTTTCCGTAAAGGTCTCTGCCGAATACCTCTATGCAGCAGAAATTATAGGGATAGATCATATCACTCAGATTGCTGCCCTCGGATGTCTCTTCAGTGCCGCTTATTACCACATAAAAGTCTTCGTTGTTGTGCTTCAATGTGACCTTGGCGTCCTCACCGGAGTTGTAGTTCATCGGACACTTGTAAGTGTCCTCGGTTATCATAGAGCACTTGATGACCTTGGCTGTAAAGCCGTATTTTTCGCTTGCATAAGCCTGAGCGTTTTTCTGAGCCTGCCTTTTGAATTTTTCCTCCGGGCTGAGCTTGCTCGAAGAGCCAAAAGAGCAGGAGGTAAGTGATGCGAGTGCTGCTGCGGTGAGTATTGCAGAAATAATTCTTTTCATAGTGTGTTCATTTTTCAGCGGATAAGACCTTTTGCTACCGACTGCATAAGTCCGCCGTTTTCAATGATATTCTGTATAAATTCCGGGAAAGGCTCCGTGCGGAACTCCTTTCCGGTCGTGATGTCTCGAATGATGCCGCTGTCGAGGTCTGCTTCGACCACATCGCCCTCTGAGATGCACTCAGCGGCTTCGGGACATTCCACGATAGCGAGTCCTATATTTATGGCGTTGCGGTAGAATATCCGCGCAAAGCTCTTTGCGATGACCACCGAGACTCCGCTTGCCTTGATAGCTATGGGAGCGTGTTCGCGTGAAGAGCCGCAGCCGAAATTCTGTCCGGCAGCTATTATGTCGCCCTGCTTGACGCGCGATACGAAGGTCTTGTCGAGATCCTCCATACAGTGTGAGGCAAGCTCTTTGTGGTCGCTGGTATTGAGGTATCGGGCAGGTATGATAACATCGGTGTCGATGTTGTCGCCGTATTTTATAACGTTTCCGGTGTACTTCATATCCCCATTACCTCCCACGGACTTGTTATTTTTCCGGTAACTGCACAGGCAGCCGCAGTAGCCGGACTTGCGAGGTAGACCTCGGAGTCAACGTGTCCCATACGTCCGACGAAATTACGGTTGGTGGTAGTGACAGCGCGTTCACCGGCAGCGAGTATGCCCATATGTCCGCCGAGACACGGTCCGCAGGTCGGCGTGGAAACAGCCGCACCGCTCTCGATGAATATTTTCAGCAGCCCCATTTCCATAGCTTCGAGGTATATCCTCTGGGTTGCCGGAATGATTATCGCGCGGACTCCCTTTGCGACTTTGCGTCCCCGGAGTATCTCCGCAGCGGCGATGAGGTCCTCGAGTCTGCCGTTTGTGCAGGAACCGATGACTGCCTGATCTATTTTTATGTCGCCTATCTCACTGAAAGTCCTTGCGTTTCCGGGGAGGTGGGGGAATGCTACCGTCGGCTCTATGGCAGACAGGTCAACAGTGATGACTTCCTCATATACCGCGTCCTCGTCAGCCTTGTATATCATAGGTTCGGCAGCGCCGTGCTCCCTGAGATAGGTGAGAGTGATATCGTCAACTTCAAATATGCCGTTCTTCGCACCGGCTTCGATAGCCATATTCGCAATGCAGAGGCGGTCAGCCATACTGAGCGAGGCAAGTCCCTCGCCGGTGAACTCCATAGAGCGGTAGAGAGCGCCGTCAACGCCTATTCTGCCGATGATATGGAGAATGACGTCCTTGCCGGAGACATACTTCCGCAGGCTGCCATTCAGAACTATCTTCATAGCTGCCGGTACCTTGAACCACGCCTTGCCGGTCGCCATTCCGCAAGCCATATCGGTCGAGCCGACACCTGTGGAAAAAGCTCCGAGAGCGCCGTATGTGCAGGTATGGGAGTCAGCTCCGATGATGAGACCGCCGGCAGTCGCAAGACCTTTTTCGGGGATAAGGGCGTGTTCAATGCCCATTTCTCCGACGTCGTAAAAATGAGTTATGTCCATATCTCCGCAGAAATCACGGCACATTCTGCATTGCTCCGCAGCCTTTATGTCCTTGTTGGGAGCAAAGTGGTCCATTACCATAGTGACCTTGTTTCTGTCAAACACGCTGTCCTTGCCGAGCTTTGCGAACTCCTTGATAGCTACCGGCGACGTTATGTCGTTGCCGAGGACGAGGTCGAGATCAGCGAGGATAAGCTGTCCTGCCTGTACCGAGTCAAGTCCTGCGTGAGCCGCAAGTATCTTCTGCGTCATTGTCATACTCATTTTATCATCTTCTTTCGATTTTGAGGATAATAATGAATTCAGGAAACGCCTTCTCTTGCAAGGCGTTTCCTCTTTCAAAACAGTCCACCGGACTGTTTTGAAATTCACCTTTTGCGAAGCGCTTTGTGAGAATGTGGGGCGCTGCCCCACGCCATGCCAAAGGGATGTGATCCCTTTGGAATCCCATTATTTGTCCTACTTGTTTATTATCGCACCCTTATCCGCGCTTGAAACCTGCTGTGCATAGCGCCTGAGATAACCGGTAATGTTTTCCTTGCGCTTTATGGGCATAGTCCTTCTGCGCTCCTCGAGCTCCTCGTCGGAGACCTCAAGGGTTATCGAATAATTGGGAATATCTATCGAAATCATATCGCCGTCCCTGACGTAGGCGATAGTGCCGCCGTTCACAGCCTCGGGCGAAACGTGTCCGATAGCCGCACCGCGTGTTGCACCGGAGAAGCGTCCGTCCGTGATGAGGGCAACTGTCGAGCCGAGCCCTGCACCCTGAATAGCGGAGGTAGGTGAGAGCATCTCACGCATACCCGGTCCGCCGGCAGGTCCTTCGTAGCGTATCACCACAACGTCGCCGGGCTTTATGCCGCCTGCGTAGATGACCTTGATAGCTTCCTCCTCGCTGTCGAATACACGCGCCGGACCTCTGTGGACGAGCATTTCCGGAGCAACTGCACTCCTCTTGACAACGCAGCTGTCGGGAGCAAGATTTCCCCTGAGAACGGCAATTCCGCCGGTCTCGCTGTATGGATCATCTATCGGACGGATAGTGCTGGTATCCCTGTTCACGCAGCCCTGAATGTTCTCGCCGACCGTCCTGCCGGTGCAGGTCATACAGTCCGTGTTGATGAGACCTTTCTTCGAGAGCTCGTTCAGTACGGCGTAAACGCCGCCGGCTTCGTTGAGATCCTCCATATAAGTGTGACCGGCAGGAGCGAGGTGGCAGAGATTGGGAGTCCTTGCACTTATCTCGTTTGCCATGTCGAGGTCTATCTTTATGCCGCACTCGTTGGCGATAGCCGGCAGGTGGAGCATACTGTTCGTCGAGCAGCCCAGTGCCATATCAGCCGTGAGAGCGTTTTCAAAAGCCTTGGCGGTCATAATGTCGAGGGGGCGGATATTCCTGCGGTAAAGCTCCATTACCTGCATACCGGCTTCCTTTGCGAGCTTGAGACGCTCGGAATAAACGGCAGGGATAGTACCGTTGCCTCTGAGTCCCATACCGAGGACCTCGGTGAGGCAGTTCATAGAGTTTGCGGTGTACATTCCGGAGCACGAGCCGCAGGTCGGACAGGTCTTGTTCTCGTATTCCTCGACCTCCTCGGCGGATATCTTTCCGGCAGTATAAGCGCCGACAGCCTCAAACATCGAGGAGAGGCTGGTCTTTTGTCCCTTGACGTGGCCGGCAAGCATAGGACCGCCGCTCACGAACACGGTCGGGACGTTGATGCGTGCCGCTGCCATAAGGAGTCCGGGAACGTTCTTGTCGCAGTTCGGGACCATAACGAGGGCGTCGAAGTGGTGGGCGAGAGCCATACATTCGGTGGAGTCGGCAATGAGGTCGCGGGTGACGAGGGAATATCTCATACCCTTGTGTCCCATAGCGATGCCGTCGCAAACGGCGATAGCCGGGAAAACGACGGGAGTTCCGCCGCCCATAGCGACACCGAGCTTTACAGCCTCGACTATCTTGTCGATGTTCATATGTCCGGGCACTATTTCGTTGTAGGACGAAACTATACCGACGAGAGGTCTGTTCATTTCCTCTTTTGTAAAGCCGAGCGCGTTGAAAAGCGAGCGCTGTGACGCCGTTTCAACTCCTTCGCAGAAGTAATTTCCACTCATTGTTATTCACCACGTTCCCTTCGTTACTTAAAAAAAGCATACTTTGTTCCCCGTCCGGACAGGGCGGGGAACAGAGTCGGATATATCAGTTGTTGATGAGCTTATCCTCGTCGCTCCAGCTGTACAGCTTTCTGATCTCAGCACCGATCTTCTCGGAGGGGTGCTCAGCAGCGAGCTTTCTCATAGCGTTGAAGTGTACCTGACTGCCTGCGTCGGACATATCGAGGAGGAATTCCTTTGCGAATGAACCGTCCTGAATGTTCTTGAGCACCTGCTTCATAGCCTTCTTGGTATCCTCTGTGATGATCTTCGGACCTGTTACATAGTCGCCGTATTCAGCAGTGTTTGAGATAGAGTATCTCATACCTGCAAAACCGCTCTGGTAGATGAGGTCAACGATGAGCTTCATCTCGTGGATACACTCAAAGTAAGCGTTTCTCGGATCGTAGCCTGCCTCAACGAGAGTCTCAAAGCCTGCCTGCATAAGTGCACACACACCGCCGCAGAGGACTGCCTGTTCGCCGAAGAGATCGGTCTCAGTCTCTGTTCTGAAGGTCGTTTCGAGAACGCCTGCGCGTGCTCCGCCGATAGCGAGACCGTAAGCGAGAGCCATTTCCTTAGCCTTACCGGTTGCGTCCTGATGAACGGCAACAAGACACGGAACGCCCTTGCCTGCCTGATATTCGCTTCTTACAGTGTGTCCCGGTCCCTTGGGAGCGATCATAGTAACGTCAACGTTTGCAGGAGGAACTATGCAGCCGAAGTGGATATTGAAGCCGTGAGCGAACATAAGCATATTGCCTGCCTCGAGGTTCGGCTCGATGTCCTGCTTGTACATAGCAGCCTGTTTTTCGTCATTTATGAGGATCATAATGATGTCTGCCTGCTTTGCAGCTTCAGCAGCTGTAAATACTTCAAAGCCCTGCTTCACAGCCTTGTCCCACGACTTTGAGCCCTCGTAGAGACCGACGATGACTCTGCCCTTGTCGCCGAGCGACTCCTTGGCGTTGAGAGCGTGAGCGTGTCCCTGGCTGCCGTAGCCGATAACGGCGATGGTCTTGCCGTACAGAAGCGAAAGGTCGCAGTCCTGTTCATAAAAAACCTTAGCAGTATTTTCCATAGTAATTACTCCTTTTCAGAATAAATATATTTGATAAGGCTTCGCCGCTGGAAGTCTAAACAAATCCGTGTTATTTAACGGTTTTGAGGCAGTTGTCGCCGCGTTCCACCGCGACTATTCCCGTGCGGCACATCTCCATTATGCCGCAGGGCTTGAGGAGCTCGATGAAAGCGTCGATCTTCGAGGTCTCTCCGGTGAGCTCGCATATGAGAGCTGTAGGTGAGTAGTCCACGATCTTCGAGCGGAAGATCTCAACAGCCGTCATTACGTCCTGACGTGACTCCGGCTTGTTTCTCACCTTGATGAGGAGAAGCTCGCGGATAACCGTTTCGTTGGCGTTGAGCACCTCGACCTCCCTGACGTCGTGGAGCTTTTTGAGCTGCTGGAAGATACGTTCCTTGATATCATCATCGCCGTGGAAGGAGATGGTAATTCGTGAAAAGCCGCTGGACTCGGTCTCTCCCACCGTGAGGCTGTCGATATTGAAGCCGCGGCGGGTGAACATTCCCGAAACTCTTGAAAGTACACCGGATATGTTGGAAACGAGAACGGCTATGACATATTTATTATCCATACCTCTCACCTCACTTTATCTCGGTAATGATGTTGTCGATAGAGCCGCCGGGAGGAAGCATAGGCAGTACGAACTCGTTGCAGTCGATCACGCAGTCGATGACGAAAGTGCCGTTTTCCGCAAATGCTGCCGTCAGAGCAGCTTCGAGCTCTGCTGTGTCAGAGCAGTGTGCTCCCTTTGCACCGAATGCTTCAGCGAGCTTTACGAAATCTGTTTTGCGGCCGAGAGTAGTATTCGAGTAGTGCTTGCTGAAGAAGAGCGTCTGCAATTGGCGGACCATTCCGAGAACGCCGTTGTTGAGTATCACGACTACGAGAGGCGTGTTCTGAGTAACGGCGGTGGCGAGCTCATTGAGGTTCATACCGAAGCTGCCGTCGCCGGTGAAGAGGATAGTCCTCTTGCCTGTTGCAGCCGAAGCGCCTATCGCTGCGCCCATTCCGAAGCCCATAGTTCCGAGACCGCCGCTTGTGAGGAAGGTCCTCGGCTTTCTGAGCGGAAATCTCTGCGCGGTCCACATCTGGTGCTGACCTACATCGGTGACGATTATAGCGTCATCGGGAGCGTGTTCGCTTACAGCGTCGATTATCTCGTAGGGGGTGAGCTTTTTGGAAGCCGGTACATCAGACCTGCCGCAGTGAGCGGTACAGCTTTCGCAGTTTTTCGCGTAGGAATGCTCCAGAGCCTTCTGTGTGCGCTCCAGTTCCTCAAGGCGCAGAGCGTCTATGCGCGCCTCCCACTCGGGGAGCTTCTTTTCTGTGACCATAGCTGTGAGACGTTCGAGCGCATCGCGTATATCTCCCTGAACAGCGAGGTCTGCGGGGATATTCTTGCCGAGCTCGGCGCCGTCTATATCTATGTGGATTATCTTGAAATTCTTTGCGAAACGGCTCTTGTTTCCGGTCGCTCTCTCGGAGAAGCGAGCTCCGAGCGTGATAACGAGGTCAGCCTCGTCCTCAGCCATAGAGGAAGCAAAGTGACCGTGCATACCCTGCATACCGAGAAATCTCGGGTGGTCTGAGGGCACTGCGGAGAGTCCCATAAGTGAGCAGCCCATAGGAGCGTCTATCCTGTCAGCGAAGGCAGTGAGCTCTTCGTAAGCCTTTGCGGCGATAACTCCGCCGCCGAAGTAGATGTAAGGTCTCTCGCAGGCGTCGATCATCTGAACAGCCTGACGGAGCTTGTTTTCGGGGGCGTAAACTATCGGCGAGGGGATAACGGGCTGAGTCTTGGGCTCGTATTCGCATTTGGCGAGCTGTATGTCCTTGGGGATATCGACGAGGACAGGTCCGGGACGTCCGGACTTGGCTATCTTGAACGCCATACGGAGTGTATCTGCGAGCTCCTCGATGTCCTTGACGATGAAATTATGCTTGGTTATTGGCATAGTTATGCCGACTATATCGACCTCCTGAAAGCTGTCGCGTCCGATGAGGCTGCACGGAACGTTTCCGGTGATAGCGACGAGGGGGACAGAGTCGAGGAAAGCCGTAGCGATACCGGTGACGAGGTTGGTCGCACCGGGACCTGATGTAGCGATCACGACACCTACCTTGCCGGTAGCTCTTGCGTAGCCGTCAGCTGCGTGAGCTGCACCCTGCTCGTGGGCGGTAAGGATATGGTTTACGCGGTCGCGGGCGATATACAGTTCATCGAAGAGGTTTATGACCTGACCGCCGGGGTAGCCGAAAACGGTGTCGCAGCCCTGTTCGATGAGAGTTTCAACAACGATCTTAGCGCCTGAAATAATCATAATATCTTGATCCTTTAACAGAAAGTCAGAAATAACGGAGCTGAAAATGCTTCTGACAAAATAAAAAGCTCCGGTATCCTGCTGCCGGAGCTTAACTTCATTGCTTAAAAAGACATAGTTACAAAATCAAGCAAGAGCGCCGTTCGGGCAGAATGATACAAGACTGCGGTCTGAAACGTTCACGACCGCGCCTATAATGACGATACCGGAAGAAGTAAATACCGATCTCATTATTGTACGCTCCTTACTGATTAATATAGTATATTCTACCACTTTATCACGACAAAATCAATAATTTGCGCGGCTTTTAATTATATTTTGGCTATTGTGCATAGTTTCAACAGCTTGTTTTGTACAGTTTGGGACGCCCGAAAAAGCTTTCAGGTGCGGAGCATATTGTTCACTGCACTGATGAGAGCCTTGATAGACGAGGTAACGATATCATTATCGACGCCGGTCCCCCAGAAGCTGCTGCCGTTTTTGCCGATGATCTCGACATACGAGACAGCCTGCGAAGCAGAGCCTTCCTCGAGAGCGTGTTCCGTGTAGGTATTGATGCTGTAATCCACGCCTGTGTAGGAGCGGACAGCGTTGCTCACGGCATCGAGACGTCCGTTACCGGAATTGGTCGCGGAAGCTCTTCTGCCCTTGTAGGTCATATCGACGGTAGCTTCGATGCCGTCCTGCTGAACGTAATGGACGGAATTTATGTTAAGCGGAGAAGTGATATTGATGTAATTCTCGCGGAATATGCTGAATACCTCCTCCGGCATAAGCTCCTTGTGGCTGCGGTCGGACACGCCTTTGACAAGATAGCCGACGCACTCGCGCATTTTCTTGGGCAGGTCATAGCCGAAGCGCGTTTCGAGGATATAGCCGATGCCGCCCTTTCCGGACTGGCTGTTGATACGGATAACGTCCGCTTCGTACTCTCTGCCGATGTCCGCAGGATCGAGCGGGAGATAGGGGACGTTCCAAAGCTCGCTGCCGTTTTCCTCGCGCCATTTCATACCCTTTGCGATAGCGTCCTGATGTGAACCGCTGAACGCCGCAAATACGAGCTTTCCGGTGTAGGGCTGACGGTCGTTGACAGCCATTCCGGTCAGGCGGGTGTATAACTCCGTCAGCGACGGTATATCGCTGAGATCGAGCTCCGGATCGACGCCCTGAGTGTACATATTCATAGCGAGGGTGATAATGTCAACATTTCCGGTGCGCTCGCCGTTTCCGAAGAGCGTCCCCTCGACTCTCTCAGCACCGGCAAGGAGTCCCATTTCGGTATCCGCAACTGCACAGCCGCGGTCGTTGTGGGGGTGGAGCGAAACGATGATGTTTTCCCTGTAATGCAGATTCTCGCACATATACTCCACCTGATTTGCGTAGACGTGCGGCATCGAGAGCTGCACAGTTACCGGCAGATTGATGATGACCTTGTCATCTGGGGACGGCTGCCATACATCAAGGACGGCGTTGCATACTTCGAGGGCGAATTCGGGCTCGGTGCCGGTAAAACTCTCGGGGGAGTATTCAAAGCGGTAGCAGCCCTCGTATTTTTCGCGGTATTCCTTGCAGAGCTCCGCTCCCCTGACGGCGAGTTCAACTATTTCCTCTTTGCTCTTTCTGAAAACCTGCTGTCTCTGGGCGACAGATGTCGAATTATAGAGGTGGACGATGGCGTTTTTGCAGCCTCTGAGCGCCTCAAAGGTCTTTTCGATGATGTGCTCGCGCGACTGTGTGAGCACCTGTATGGTAACATCGTCCGGAATGAGCTGCTGTTCGATGAGAGCGCGGCAGAAAGCGTACTCCGTATCGGAGGCTGCCGGGAAGCCTATCTCTATCTCCTTGAAGCCTATGCGCACGAGCTCGCTGAAGAATTCGAGCTTTTCGCCGAGACTCATAGGTGCGATGAGAGCCTGATTACCGTCGCGCAGGTCAACGCTGCACCATACCGGAGCCTTGTCGATGTAAGATCGCTCAGCCCACTTCATTTTTGTTTTGGGAGCTTCAAAGAATTGTCTTGTGTATTTTGCTGTATTTTTCATAAGGATACCTCCGTTCCGATCCGTTTTTCAGACTCAGGAGGGCAACAAAAAAAGTCTCCTCCATACATCTGTATGGAAGAGACGAAGCTGCAAATATCTCCGTGGTACCACTCTTCTTGACGTGAAAACACGCCCACTCATCTGCGTCGGATCAACGCATATCTCTGTAACGGGAGCGCCCGTCCGCGCCTACTTGCCGGCAAAGGCTTTGGGAACGGCTGCTCGGGGAGGAGCTGTGTCCTGTTTCGGAATACTGCCTTGCACCGTGCGGCAGCTCTCTGTGAGACCTTGACAGGCTTTATTTCCCTTCATAGCATTTTATGATAGTAAGTGCATTATACAATATTTTTTCTGATTTGTCAAGAGCTTTTGCGAGAAAGTTATTGATTTTTAAAAATCGGTGTGGTATAATATATTTATAAATTATAACGGAAAGAAGGTTCCAGGTATGGACATCAAAAAAGCTGCTGATTCACTTATCAAGGACAAAAACCCTGTAAAGGCTGTTGAAAACGCTACCGGCATTGATCTCCCCGATGAGAAGATCAACAAGGTAGTCAAGGACGTAGCTTCAAAGGTATCTGTTGACGATGTCAAGGACAAGGTCGGCGACGTTGTAAGCAAGTTCAAGAAGTGAGAGTCTGAGGTAAACTCAGCGGACTGCCCTGTCAGAACTGATGACAGGGCAGTTTTTTGTATCTGATGAAAAATTGACAAACGGCAGGGAAAAGTGGTATAATATGATTTGATGTGCAAAACACCAATCATAATCATAAAGAAAGAAGTGCTTGATATGACAAAGATAACAATTTTCTCAGGCTTTTTGGGTGCAGGCAAGACCACTCTCATCAAAAAGCTGATAGCTGAGGGTTACAAGGGCGAAAAGCTGGTGCTTATCGAGAACGAGTTCGGTCAGATAGGTATAGACGGCGGCTTCCTTCAGGACGCAGGCGTTGAGATCACGGAAATGAATTCCGGCTGTATCTGCTGCTCACTGGTGGGCGACTTCGGAAAGGCTCTTGAAAAGGTGCTTGCGGACTATGCTCCCGACCGTATCCTCATAGAACCCTCCGGCGTCGGAAAGCTCAGCGATGTCATAAGAGCAGTTCAGAACATAAACGCTCACGATGTGGAGCTCGACGGCTTCACGACAGTTGTTGACGCAAAGAAGTGCAAGATGTATCAGAAGAACTTCGGTGAGTTCTTCAACAACCAGATAACCTATGCGAGCTGCCTTATCCTCAGCCATACAGGCGGGCTTTCCGAGGATAAGATCGACGAATGCGTAAAGCGCCTCAAGGAGCTCAATCCCACTGCACCGGTCGTAACTACGGAGTGGGATCAGCTCAC
>CACXEJ010000061.1 GCA_902766595.1 Ruminococcus flavefaciens
CCTTCGTACTTCCAAGCGTGGATAGCAAGACCTGTCCACTTCTGGTCGTGGAGCTTGTGGTAAACCATGCCTTCGCACTTCTTGCCCCAGATTGTATCAGAAGCAGGTACCTGCATCTTCATCATCCACTCGAGCTCATATCTTGCTTCGTCGAGTACGTCAGGAGCCTTATCGCCGTTCTCAGGGATACGAACTGTCTTGCCGTCTGTCCACTTAGCATCTGTGCCGAGCTTCTTAGACATTTCATAGATATTCTGGAGTGTCCATACAGATACACCGCCGTTAACAGCGTACTTACCGTGGTCACCAGCATCGTACCAACCGCCTGTACCGTCAACAGATACGCCGGTCTTTGTCTCAGCCTCATCCTTGTAGGACTTGATCCAAGCCTTCTGAACCTGTGCTACGTCATTAGGATGTCCCTTTTCTTCGTGGTAAAGAGGAGCCTTAGAATCAGGATTCTCAAATCCGGAAACGTACTTCTCCTCACAAGAAGAGTTAGAACGGTTCTGGTAGTAGTAGCTCATAGCCTGTGTAAGAAGACCATCGTAGATGTCATCACCGATCTTGAACTCGCAAGACTCGTTCATAACATAGTCCTTACCAGTCTTCCAGTTCTTCCAGATGAGCTCATCGCCCTTGAGCTTTGTATCCCAAGCGCCATCAGTCTTAGCGTATTTTGTACCGGAAACACCCTTTGTGTCCTTTACAAAGATCTTATATGTACCAGTATCCTTAACATCAGAGAAGTCGATGATATGAACGTTAGCACCGGAGTCCTTCTCCTTAGTAACCTTCTTGCCGTTAGCATCAGTGTAAGTTTCCTTCTTGCCGTTACCGGAATCAGGGTCAGCACCGAATACCTTAGTTGTGCCTGTCTTTACTACCTTTCCAGAAGTTGTGCGAACCTCATACTCGAGCGGCTCGTCAGCATCTGTTACATAGGAAGCCTTCTTAGCGAAGTTTGTATAGTAACCAACCTGATTGAGACGAACGTTGCTCTTAGGTCTGATTACACCGAACTCTTCATCGGGAGGGAATATTCTGTCGCCCTCTTCTACGAGAGAGAGGTTATCGAAGCTGATAGTTGTTCCCTTAGGGAAACCTGAATCCTTGTGACCATACTTAGTCTCAGCAACAGTTCCTCTTGAGTCAGCGTAGTGGAATGACCACTCAGCAACTTCGAGAGATGACTTAGCTGTCCATGTGTCCTCGAAATGGAAAGTCTCGCCAGCCTTGAGCTGAACAGGCTCCCACTCCTTGCCAGCAATATTGTGCCAGAGTTCTGTTTCACCGGAATAGTCGCCTACCTTTGAGTAGATGTAACCATCCTCAGTAGGTGTGATATCACCGCTGATTGTGTATTTCTTACCGGACTGGATTGAAAGTCCTCTGTGACGGAGCTGAAGATCCCATCTACCCTCAGTACCCTTCGGTACCTCAATGTGAACGTTGTAAGAACCGCCGTCTGTGTCGAATGTCTGTCTTGCGGGGTTAGTTTCGCAAGTGTGCCAAGGAAGACCAACGCCTTCTTCGAAGTCGGTCTGACCGAGGAGCTCACCAGCTGAAGCACTCATAGGAATGAATGCAACTGCGCTTGTAGCGAGCATTGCAGCAGCTGTGAGGCTGCCAGTAATAGCCTTTGCTATTTTGTTGTGCATTGTTTTACCCTCCCAGTTAGATTTAAAAATTTACTTATAACGCAACGTCAGTGCAAACATTGCGGTTATACCTTTTATTTGTTCGGATAAGGCGTAGTCTGTAAAGACCTGCACCGAACCACCTTACCATAATTTATTATATTATATCGCACTTAAAAAGTAAATAGCTTTCTGGAAATTCGTGTATATCCCTAATAGTACCACAATAATTTTGTGTACTTTTCACAAAGCCCTAAATGCAACAAAAGGGGATAAAATCCCCTTTTGTGAACAAATTATGAATTAATTAAGACTCAACAGGAAATTTGTCAATAAGTCCGAGCTTAAACTTCTGAATAAGTAATGCGTCGTTGTTTGAGAGACCTTTCTTGCCATCAACATCAGCGTTTGCTTCGCCCTGTTCCTTGATTGAAAGATCAGTCTTGCCTCTGCCGTACTTGTCAGGATTTGTAGCAACCTGCATTACGAGTACAGCGTCTGCAACGTTCACCTGCTTGTCGAGGTTAGCGTCACCGAGAAGTGTGGGCTTAAGACCTGTGCTGTCGGTCGGATCGTCCTTAGTGGGATCCTCCTTTGATTCAGTCTCAGTCTCCTTTGTAGGATCCTCTGTTCCGGGACCGCCCTGAGCGCTTCTCTTAGGCACATAGTCAGACTTTGTAGGAACTGTTCCGTCAGGCTCTTCGCCCCATACGAGAACGCCGTTTACGTACATAGGAATGTGCTTTGCAAGAGCATCAGGAAGTGTAAGGTCGTCTGTCTTAGATGTAAGACCGTCATATGACCAGTCGTTCTTAGGATCCCATGCTCCTGCTGTGGACTTGCCATCGATAGCGTCCGGGATAGATACACGGAACTGTACCTCATCTCTGTGCTCGCTCTGTCCGGTAGGCATAATAGCTCTGCCGTCCTCGAACTTGACGCTTGCGTAGTAAGTGTTGCCGGAAGCATCTCCCTCATACTTATAAGGACCAGAAACTGTTGCGTAGCCCTGTTCACCTTTCCCATACTGCTGATTGTTGCTTGCAACTATGATCTGATCTACTGACAGTCCTGCGTCTATAAGCTCGGAAACATCGAAGTAGTAACGATACTCAACGTCCTTTGCAACTCTTGCCGGCCATGCAGTGTGGTTCATAGCCCATGCCTTGATCTCAGTGTAGCTGTTGCCCTCGCCATTGATCTTGGCTGATACCAGCCACTCGTCCCACTTAGGAGTCTCAGCCTTCGGGAAATCAGCAAGTATCTCTCCGCCGTAATCTTCTATCATAGCACAGAGACAAGCTGTATAACCGGCATTATAGTCGATAGCTACCTCGGTGTTCTCATAGGAACCGTTATCGTCCTTGAAGCTGCCGTCACGGTTAGGACCGCCTTCGAGCGCACCGTAAAGAACGTGTGCGTACTCAGTCTGCCACTTTCCTCCGCTTGTATCCTTGGTGCCAAGCTCATTCCAATGGTCGTCGTGGATACCGGAAGCGCCTCTGTGGTGAATATTCACAGGATTCTTGCCCATACCGACAACATAGCTGAGTCCGAGGTCATTATCGCCAAAAGCGTAATCCATCTGGCTCTTTGCCCAGTTGTTGTACTTCTCGCAGAGTGCTGCATCGTCCTTGAATATAGTATCGCAGGCTACCTTAGCGAGCCAGGCAGTTCCCTCAGCATATCTCAGCGAGCCCCACGAATTGAGGTGAGAAAGGCCATCAGGAGTCTGCTCTACCTGCTTTCCGCCATAGCCATTTATCCAGTAATCAAGATGATGCTTTATGTGGTCTACCCACTCCTTATCGCCAGTGTTTATAGCGTAAAGAAGTGCACCGCCCTGGGTAGTATCGTCCCAGCAGAAGCCCCATGTGAACTTATGCTCTGTTGACTGGCTCTCAAGCGGGAAAAGCGGGATATACTCATTCTTGCACTTATCAAGATACTCCTCATCGCCTGTTGCCATATACATCCAGTTTGCAGCATAGAAAAGCTCATCAATGAAGTTATCCTTGCCCTGATTGTTTATTGTGTTGTAATACTTCTGCTGAACGCCCATATCCTTATTGGCATTGTCGCCTTTTTCTTTCCAAACATCATTTGCGAGCTTGAAAAGGCTCTTGGCGTGCTTCAGGTAATTTTCAGCGGTTTCAGGATCTGTATCCTTGAATACAAGGTAGCCTCCTGCAAGAGCAGCTGACATTTCAGCGACAGTTGTACAGCAGGTTATCTCATCGTAAGGTCTTGTCTCAGAACCTGTCTTGAGGTTAAACTTTCTGAGGTAAACCTCAGGGCTTCCGTACCAGACGTGGTCAAAAGCGTCATCACCGATAGTACCTATGACCTTATCACCGAGGTCGCAGGCAGCAACGTAATCGAGGCCCCATTTTAAGTTATTGCGGTATTCTTTGTCGAGACCTATCTTCTTAACAGTATCGCCGTACTGGAGAAGTCCCCACGCAAGAACAGAAGCTGTGTAAGCATTTGTAAGAGTAAACTTGAGATGATCTCCGGCATCGAACCAGCCGCCGTCAACAACATCAGAAGGAGTGCCGTCCTCCTTGATCATTGTGTCATCTCTCCAGGAAACCGGATTCCAGTCCGGGAGCTTGCCAGCCTGCTGTACCTCGTAGAAGAACATCGACTTCTGAAGAGCCTCAGCATAGTTGTACTTGCTTGCAGCCTCAGCTGTGAACTGCTTCTCGGGAGCAGCCGGATAAGCCGAAGCCATTGTGGCAGTCATAGCAAGTGCAGCTGCGGCCGCCGTCAGTTTTTTTAACTTCATAGTATATACCCCTCTCATTTTTTTGGCACGCATTCACGCACCTATACAAATTTACTATACAATAAATCACAGGTTTTGTCAAGTATAATTTAAGTAAAATTGAAAAAAGAGGTCCGGGAAAACCTCTTTCTTCAATAGCATTAAATTAAAGGAGTGGATGTCAGAATTTGTCGATGAGTCCGAGCTTGAACTTCTGTATCATAAGCGCATCGGAATTTGTAAGACCAGCCTTGCCGTCAACATCAGCGTTCTTCTCGCCCTGAGGCTTTATGCTGACTGATGATCTGCCGGCTGCGTACTTATCGGGATTTGTTGCCACCTGCATTACGAGCACTGCGTCCGCGATGTTTACCTGATTGTCGAGATTTGCGTCGCCTGCAAGTGTCACGCCGAGCTCACCGGAAGTGGGCTGAGAGGTCACGGAAGCTGTTGTGGTTTCAGAAGCGGTCGTGGTCTCGGGCTGCTGATCGCCTGTTGTGTAAACTGCCGGAGAAGCTTCCTGAGAAATGCCGCTGCTCATCTTGTAGCCGATCGAGCTGTAAGCGCTGTTTGAAGCTGTCTCGGCAAAGCCGGAGGGCTTCGGTGAACCGTCAGCGTTTCTCCATGCCTTGTGGAAATCAGTTCCCATACCGGCAATGTTCAGCGAGATGAAGTCGCTGTCGGCAGGCTTGATAGTGCTGCCCGTCTTGTCACCGCTTGCTATGGCAGTCGTATTGGTGATGTAGTAATAGGTGCCGCTGTTGTTGAAGTAGACCGAGCTTGTCATATTGCCCACGAGCTTGTCACTTGCGAGCTTTATGCCGGCAGCATTTGTCTTGGAGACCTTGCCGGTGTTATAGTATGACATCATATTTTTGAGGGTTGAAGATGTATCGTTCCTGTAAACGAAGTAGTTTGCCTTACCCTTGCCGCCTATGCCGTTATTGTAAGCGGTGCAGTTCTTCATATCTCCGAACTTCGGGTTGTTGTTGTCGGTGAAACCGCAGTTGAGGTTCTCGAAAGCGAGACAGTTCTCGACCTGATGACGGGTGCCTACACCGCCGCCGCCGAGCTTGAAGCCGTTTCCGTCGCAGTCACCGTAGCCCCTGCCGTCCTCTGTGAAGCCATTGCGGAAGGCTATGCAGTTCTTTAAGGTTACAACGCCGATCGGTCCGGTAGCTTCCTTTGCGTAGAGATCCCAGCCGTCATCGGAATTGTTGTAGGAAATACAGCCGTCAAAGACGTTGCCGTTTCCGCAGGTCAGCTTTGCAGCAAAGCCGTCAGCGTTCTCCATTTTCTCCTCATCGCAGTTGTTGCGGGCAGTGCAGTTCTTGATGAGATTGTTGGTCGGCCACTGGGAAACGTCTGTATATGAGGAGTTCATACGCGACACCTGAAGACCGGTATCGCGGTTGCCCTCGAATATCATCATCTCGATAATGTTGTTGTCGCCTGCAAGGAGCATTCCATTGTCTCCTGCACCTGCGACCGTGAAGCCGTAGAAGTGCCAGTAGGAGCCCTCGAGCACAAAGCCTCTTGCCGTGTCAGCAGTAGCTTGTCCCGAGAAATCGAACTTTACGTCAGCTCCGGGATATGCGGCAATTGTCTTGAAGCTGCCGGCTGTTCCGGAATTGCTCTCCGCGATATTGATAGTATCTGAGAACTTGTAGGTGCCGCCGAGGAGGTAGATATAGCCGCCTGCCTGAACGTTCTTGACAGCTGTGAGAACGTCTGTCGGAGAAGAAACGCTCTTTCCGTCACCGCCGCCGGAGGGTGAAGCGAAGATGACATTGCTTCCTGTGAACGGTACCGTTCCCTGTGTGCCGGAGGGCTGTCCCGAGGGAGCAGTAGTTGCAGGCTGAGTTGTCTGCTGAGCCTGAGTCGTTGTGACCGGAATATCAGTGACAACAGGAGTTGTCTGAGTAGGAGTCTCAGGAACAGACGAGCTGTCCTCCTTGAAACCGCTGCCTATTGCGGCTATCTTGTCCTTGTAGCTGACGAGGGCAGATTTCAGAGCGTCATTGACTGCCGAGCTCTTGTCGTCAACCGAATTGTCAAACGTCCACTTGAAGTCGCCGCCGTCAACTCTTCCGGCTTTCGAGGTAACGCTTGCCGGGACAGCGTCCGCACTTTCAGGTGTGTACTTATAGAAATCCGAAGCCGTATCGAAGTTCGAGTATACCGCACCGCCGTTCTTTGCCTTAGCCGACGAGGGGACCTTCTCGCTTCTTGAAGAAGCCTCGTATGCGTCAAAATCGGTATTGTTCTGCTGGTAGGTGATGTAGCTCTGCGCACCGACGATCTTGTTGCCGTAGGACTTTATCATACCGCCAGTCTCACCTGACATCGTGGACTTGCCCTCAGTATCGAAGTCATCGCCCTGACTTGCGATTATCATAGGCAGCTTGCAGTTTCTGAAATAGTTGTTCTCCACGAAAGCCGAGCAGCCCAGTGCAGCGCCTATACCGTACTTGGCATTGCCGTCGTAGTAGTTGTTGTAGCAGTGGACTGTGCAGGTCCTTATCCTCGGGTGGCGGGAGTCAGAGTGGTCGTACCAGTTGTGATGGTAGGTAACGTAGTTCTCGACCTTTTCGTCCTTCATACCCTGAAGATTGCATTTTCCGTTGTCCCAGAAGTGGTTGTAGGAATGTGTGACGTAAGTGGACTTTTTGGTATCGAGTGCACCGTCGCCCTTCTTCTGGTCAGCGTCAGTACCTGCATCGCCGTAGAAGAAATCGCAGTTATGTACCCATATATGGTCATTTGCCTGCTGGAGACCACAGTCATCGCCCTCATCGCTGTTGCAGTTCATAAAACCGATGTTTCTGACTTCGACATCTGACGATCCCTTAAGAACGAGTCCGAAGCCGTTGAATGTCGTATCGTTTCCGATACCCTCGACAGTTAGTCCGCAGGTTATGCCGTCAACGTAGAGGTCGCCCTTGGGCATATTCGCCGGATCCTGAATATTTCCGATAAATCTCAGGCAGACAGGTCCTGCCTTTGTGTTGCTCTTGAGACCTGTGAGGATATTCTGTATACCGGTCAGTGAGGTCTGAACGCCCTTCTTGTCAGGAAGTGAGACCGTAACGGTGTCCTTGGTCGCATTTGTGACATATACTACTGTTGCGCCGCTCTTGAGAGTTCCGTCATCGTTATAAGCACCAGATGAAGAACCATTCACGAAACCATAGCCCGAGCGGTCATTTGCATAGGCTGACGCTGTAATCTCAGCAGCCTTTGAGGCGTCCTCTTTGCCGTTTATCACCGGAACCACCTTCATCGTATGGCTGCCAGCCTTGAGACCGGGAGCATCTGCTCTCATATAGCCCGAATACTGTCTGATGAGCATAGCATCGAGCTTATTTCCGTCAACGTAAACGTTGTAGCCGGAAGCACCGGAAACAGTTGCCCAAGTTGCGTAAATGCCCTCGCCGTAGCCGGCAGAGGTGATGAACTTCACGCTGCTCTCAACTGCCGCAGAAGCCTCGATACCGCTCAGACCAGCCTGCAAACGTCCGGCTGAAGCTCCTGCTATACCGGAAACAGATACGATCGCAGCTGCTGCGACAGAAGCAATTCTCTTTTTCAGCATATAATTTCTCATAATAAGTCCCTCCGTTTAATATCCCGGAGCGGTCCGAATGACCGCTGTTCACTATTACTATGATTACATTATATACCAGCAAAAGTCAAATTACAATGATTTATAATGCTCATTAACTGAACTATTATGCTATTATTTGCAATGCTTCTGCGCAATCTATCATTTTGCCGCCAAACAACAAAAAAGCTGCACCATAAGGTGCAGCTTCATTACACATTTTTACTTGATTATTCAGCGTCATTCTCAGCAGGAGCTTCTTCAGCCTCTTCTGCCTCTGCACTGTCCTCGAGGAGTGCGCGCATAGAAATGCTTATTCTCTTGGACTCTGTATCAATGTCGATGATCTTAACGTCAACCTCGTCGCCAACTGTAAGGATATCCTTAACATTGTCAACCTTTCTGTCAGCGATCTGAGAAATGTGGATAAGTCCGTCAACGCCGTCGATGATACGAGCAAATGCGCCGAAGCTTGTGATAGAAACGATAGTTGCCTTAACAACGTCGCCTACCTTATAGTTAGCCTTGAAGATCTCCCAGGGATTGTCCTCTTCCTTCTTGAAGCCGAGGGAAATCCTGTTCTCCTCGCGGTTGAGATCCTTGATGTAAACCTCGAGAGTGTCGCCAACATTTACGACCTC
>CACXEJ010000062.1 GCA_902766595.1 Ruminococcus flavefaciens
ATTCAAATGCATCGCTTTATGTTCCTATTCGATTTGGTTGTTCAATTGTTCCGCTAAGAGCAGCGCGCATTCCGGCGCCCGTGCTATTGCTATATTATTCTGGACTATATCAACAATCTCAGGACACCCTTAAGTGCCGTCCATTCGTTCATTATAAGCTCTTAACAAGACCGAGCTTGAATTTCTGTATCAGGAGCGCGTCTGCGTTCGAGAGTCCCTTCTTGCCGTCAACGTCTGCATTGACCTCGCCCTGAGGCTTTATGCTGAGTTCCGACTTGCCCTGAGCGTACTTGTCGGGGTTAGTGGAGACCTGCATTACCAGTACCGCATCTGCAATGTTTACCTGCTTATCGAGGTTTGCGTCACCCTTGAGAGTGGGCTTGAGCTCTGACGGATCCTCCGAAACGGTAGCAGTTGCTGTTGTAGTGGTCTCGGAAGCTGTTGTCGTTACAGTAGTTGTTGTGGCAGATGTTGTAGTTGTATCGGTCTGAGTTGAAGTCGGACGTGTTGAGATCTCGCCGCCGTAGTATTCGCTGAGTGAGATACCGTCCTTGCCGACAGGGTACTTGTGGTCGAGACTGATGAACTTACCGTCCTCTGTCTGCCAGAGAGCTTCCTTGACGAAAGCATACTTCTCCTCGTCCCACTTGCCGAAATCGTCGTATACAAGTCCGCCTGTATCGCCGGAATTCTCATTGAAGCACCAGAATGTATGGTGGATATGCTTGTCGATCATATAGTCGCGGAGCTCCTGCATCCAGTGCTTGTTTTCGCCGGTAGGATCGTGCTCTTCATCAATGAAGCCGCCCCACTCGCCCATAAGGAGCGGATAGCGCTTATCCTCTATCAGATAAGCCCATGAGTCTCTCCAGTAATCGTCCAGAAGAGTCTCGCGGCTGAATGTCTTGCTCGGATTCTCCATATAGAACCACTTCTGCTTCCATACGAGCGGACCGTAATCGTGAGGTGAATATACTATCTGCTTGTTATACTTGCCGATGTCAACAGGGTGATCCTTGACGCCGCGGAGGTTTCCGCCCCACCATGCACCGAATATGAGTGAAGGCTCATCATAGTGTGCATAGTCTACGGCAGGTGAGGACCAGTCGCCGCCTCTTTCAAAGTCAGGGTAGCACTCGGTACCCTCTACCATTATCAGCAGGTTTGGGTTCTGCTCAAGACAAGCCATAGCCCCCTTTTCTGCTGCATACTTCCAGTTGTTTGCGTCCTTGGAGTCGTCCCACTTTGCAAAATTGCCCTCCTCAGGCTTGCCGTGAGGCTCGTTCTTGAGGTCGATAGCGATGATAGTATCATCGTCCTTATAGTAGTCGCAGAACCACGAAAGCGCTTCGAGCCAGTCGTCCTCCGAGAAGTTCTCATCGTACCATACAGGCACCTGATGTCCCATAGCAGCTGTTGTGGCACTGTGTATGTCGATCATTATCTTCATACCATTCTCTCTGCACCACTCTACTGCCTTGTTCCAGATATCGAAGCTGTACATTAAAGTGTACTTTCCCTGACCGTCAACACCGCCCTCAACAGTGAGCTCGGGGTTTTCATAGGCATTGACCATCATATTGACCTGACCTACACCGCTGCCGGTATCGGGACCGTGGTTCTTCCACTGGAGAAGTATCTGCGTGGACATAGGCACACGGAGCAGATTGAAGCCGTGGTCAGCTATCTGGTTGAGCATACTGTGCATATTCTTTGACCATACGCCGTCAAAAACCTGTCTGCCGGCATTGTAGCCGAACCAGTTTACACCGGTCATCCATACAGGATTGCCGTTCATATCGACTACCTCAGCGTTTTCATTAACGTGGAGCCAGTCATCGTGGAACTCGTCCACAGCCGCAGAAGCAACATTCTTCTCAGCAGGTCTTGCAGCTGCCGCAAATGGCAGCATAGCCATTGCAGCTGTCAGGGCTGCAATGCCCCTTAAAATTTTCTTTGACATAGTTTTCCCTCTAATTCGTTGTATTCCGCTCAGTGAACTCCTGCGCGGTAATTCCGATCATATCATTTTTATTATAACGCTTCATTCACAATTTGTCAATATTTACCGTCACAAATTCTTTCTGAAACCTGTCGGCGTAACTCCGGTCGCCTTCTTGAACTGCCGCATAAAATGCTCCTCGTTGTCGTAGCCGCACATCGCTGCGACCTGCGAGACGGTGCAGGCAGTCTCGGAGAGTATCTCCTTCGCCTTTTCGATCTTGCTGTTTATGACGTCCGCGATGCACGAAACACCGAACGTTTCGCGGTAGATGTGCTGGAAATACGAGCGCGACATATTCACCTCGGCAGCCATCGAGTCAACGTTCCAGCGCTGCTGGGGATTGCGGTATATCTTCGCCCTTAGCTCCGCGAGACTGCTGTAATGCGGATCGGCGGTCTGCACGGTCTCCTCCCGGCTCACACCGGCGTCACTGAGCTTGACGAGGAGCAGCTTCATAAGTGTGTCGAGCATCTTGCCGCGGCGCTGTCCGAGCGAATAGAACTCCGACGAGATGTTCCGGACGAGCTCCGAGATGAAGTCCGTGTCCGCAAAGCAAAGCGGCGTATTCAGCGGTATATCGAGCGTTCCGAGATATTCCGCGTCGCTGCCGGCTTCAAAGCAGATCCAGTCGCAGACGAGTGCGCCGTCCGACGGAAAGCACTCCCAGCGCACCGAGTCATCAAAAACGACAGCGGTCTCAGCCGGAAAGACCTTCCGGCTGCCGTTCACGCTGAGCTCCGCGCGGCTGTGCGTGAGAATGAACATATATCCGCCGCTGACAGGTTTGCAGCTCAGCGGCTCGCAGATGTCGCGCACCTGCCGGAACGCAAGGCTCCTCACATTCATACGATCACTCCCCATCCGCGATAAATCGCCATTCAATGTCCTTCCAGTAATCGCCCGCATAGTCGATGCCGACACGCGGCGCGGTACGCAGCTTCGGTCGGAAGCCGTCGTCCTCGATCCACACACGTTCGTTTCCGCAGATCGGCTGACCGTTGAAGCTGCCGTCTATCTGAAGGTACTTCGTCAGCTTCGCAGGACCGTTCCGGATCTCGCCGGCTCTGATGAGAACGCCCTGCGGCTGGTCCTTTTCGCCGGTTATGACGTTCATCAGCCAGTGCATACCGTAGCAGAGGTAGACATAGATAATGCCGCTCCCGCCGTAAAGCAGCTCCGTCCGCGGAGTCCTGCCCTTTGAGGCGTGGCAGCCCTTGTCCTCCGCGCCGCGGTAAAGCTCGGTCTCGGCTATACGCTCACGGAGAACGCTGCCGTCATCGAGCCGCCGCGCAAGTATCTTGCCGACCAGCTCGGGAGCTACCTCCAGACCGTCGCGGCGAAAGAATTCCTCAGTCAGAATTTTACTCATAGTTATACTTTCAGCTTTTGTTCAAGCTCGGAGTCCGGGCGCACAAAGGCGGTCTTGTAGTTGGTGAAGATGACCTTTCCGGGCTTTGCTCCGGCAGGCTTCTTGACGTATCTCGCAAGGCAGTAGTCCACCGGCACAAGGTTCGAGCCCCTGCCGCGGCTGTTCACAGCAGCTATCACCGCTGCCTCCTCTATCGTGGTGTCGGGCGGTGTCTCACCGTCAGTCAGTATCAGGACGTGTGAGCCGGTAATGGTCTGAGTGTGCAGCCATATATCCGATTTTTCGGCAAATTTCAAGGTGAGCTGATCGTTCTGACGGTTGTTGCGTCCGACCAGTATCGTGAAGCCGTCACTGGATTTGTACTCAATAGGCGGAAGAGCCTTAGGGGGCTTTGCCTTACCGAGTCCCGACCTGATGTAGCCCTGTTCGCTCAGCTCAAGGCGGAGCTGAATGATGTCATTCTCGGAGGAAGCTCTCGTCAGCGAGTCAAAAACGCTGTCGAGGTACTGGAGCTCGTCCTCGCCCTTTTCGATCTGGACGGTCAGCTTTTCCTCAGCTGTAACGGCTTTTTTATACTCGTTGTAGTAGTGCTGGGCGTTCTGCGAGGGAGTCTTTCTCACGTCGAGCTTTATCTCGACCGACGGGCAGTCCTCCTCGTAGAAATTCTCCAGAACTGCCACGCTGTCGCCCTTTTTCAGGCGGTACATATTCGCAGAGATAAGGTCGCCGCAGAGCTTGAACTTGTCACGCTCCGCACACGCGGCAAGCTCCTCGCGCTGTGCCGCAATTCGCCTCGAAGTCCTCTCCGTGAGGTTCACAAGGAGCTTGAAGAGGTCGTTTGCGCGCTGTTTTGTGCGCTGTACGCGGTCGCGCTCCGAGTAGAAATAGTCGAGCAGCTCCGACGCCGACGGGAGCTCCTTTGTGAGCATAAGCGTCCCGAACTGCGACAGGCGCACGAACGAAAAGTCCTTGAGCTGCCCCTCCTTGTCGCTGACTGCCGAGAAGCAGCATTCGCCGTTCGTAAGCTGTTCCCTTGTGCGCTTTATTGCGAACAGGAGACGATCGAGCTGGTCGCCGTCAACGATCGAGCTCTCGAGGTGAGCTCCCCTGCCGGCGAAGAAAGTCCACTCGCGTGCGAGTATGGGCGAGATGCCCTCGAAAACGCGTATCAGAGCCTTTGACAGCTCAGCGTTGTTCGCCGCCCTGAGCGCGCTGACCATTTCATCAGGCTCAGCCGTCAGGAAGTTCAGACGGTCGTCACGCGGCGGAAATTCGTACCTCATTCCCGGCAGAACGAGTCTTTCGCGCGACATATCCTCGTCCACGCGCTTGATGCTGTCGATGACTCTGCCCTCGCCGTCGATGATGACGAGATTGGAGCAGCGCCCCATTATTTCGCAGGCGAGTGTCACTGTCACGACGTCGCCGAGCTCGTTCACGCACTCGAAATCGAGGAAGAGTATTCGCTCAAGCCCGTCCTGACGAACTGCGATGAGTTTTCCGCTGCCGAGCCTTTTCCGGAGCAGCATACAGAACATCGGCGGAGTCTGCGGGTTGTCCACGGAGAGCTGCGTGATATGCACTCGCGCACCGCCGGCATTTGCCGAAATATAGAGCTTGTTGCTGCCCTGCCTCGTGCGTATCGAGATGATGATCTCCTCGCGCGAGGGCTGGTGGACCTTCTCGACTCTGCCCCCGATGAGCGGCAGGAGCTCACTTCTTATTGCATAGAGAAACGCGCCGTCGAGCGCCATAATATCATTCCTTCACTAATCATTTTTTGCTGTCGTTCTTATATATGAGCAGTTCAAAGTCCGCCGTAACGTTCAGGCTGTTGAGCGTTTCGAGACGCTTCTGCTGCTCCTGACCTGTCCTGTAATAGTAGGGAGTCATCGAGAAGAGCTGCTGGATATCTTCCTGCGAGGCGAGCTCCATAACGTAGCGTATGGACTCTTTCCCGACAAACGAAAAGCCCTCCAGCTCGTACGGCTTGACCTCGTTTTTGTACGGTATATCGTATATTTTCTGTTTCAGTTCCCAGAGGTGATCGGTGGACGGTATCGCCATTATCATCACTCCGCCGTCACGGAGAACTCTCCGGAACTCCTCGCCGCAGTACGGTGAGAAAAGCGTTATCAGCGCATCGCAGGAAGCGTCAGCGACCGGGATATGGAACACGCTTCCGGCAGCGTAGTGAACGCCGTCACGGCGTTTTGCAGCGAATTCCACAGCAATTTTTGATATATCAATTCCATACACCTCTGCCGCACCGCCAAGCGTTTCAGCGACCGCCGAGGTGTAGTAGCCCTCACCACAGCCTGCGTCCAGCAGAACGCCGCCGTCAAAGTTCTCACGGACTGCCTTGCAAAGGGCGTCCCGGAGCGGCTGATAGTAGCCCTTTTCGAGAAACTCCCTCCGCGCGCGCACCATCAGCTTATTGTCACCGTGAACGGTCTTTCCGATGTGCTTCGAGAGCAGCAGATTGACGTAACCGCTCCGCGCCAGATCGAAGCTGTGACCGCCGGCGCACTTGTAGCTGTTTCCGGCTGTATCAAGCGCTTTTCCGCAAACCGGACAAGTAAAAATCATAAACTCACCTCAGAAATATATGCAGGGATCAACGGAGCTCTCCGCGATCTCCACGTCGAGCCGTGGGAATTTTTCCTCGAGAATTCGCCTGAATTCCCATAACACAGGATTTTCCGTGTGGAAATGTCCGCAGTCGAAGAGCTTCACGCCGAGGCTCTGCGCGTCCATCCACACATCGTGCTTGACATCGCCGGTAATGTAGGCGTCGCAGCCGCTCGCAGCAGCCTCCGCGAGGAATGAGCCGCCCGACCCCGAGCAAAATGCAACCTTTTTTACTGCGCCGGCATCAGCAGAAACGCGGATACACTGGCAGCCGAAAATTTTCTTGAGAGTCTCCGCAAATTCGGTGAGCGGAACAGCCTCCCTGAACGTGCAGACATAGCCGCACTCATCGGAGTTGAAATGCTCCGGCTCGCCCTCAAACCCGAAGCTTTTTTCCAACTCGCGCAGAATGACGCCGTTGGTTCCAAAGGGCGAAACGTCAACGTTCGTGTGCATACAAACTGCGGAGATATCGTTCTTTATAAGGCGATATACAGGCATTTCTGCGCTTATCGACTTCAGTGGGCTGAATATAACAGGGTGGTGTGATACGACCATATCGACCGCTTTCAGCTCTGCTTCATCGACCGCTCTTTTGTCGATGTCGAGCGTCAGAAGCACCTTCGAGCAGTCGGAACCGGAATTGACGAGCAAGCCGGAATTGTCCCATTTTTCCTGCGTTTCAAACGGGAAAACATTATCAAAGCAGCCGTATATCTCCCCGACCGTATAAACGTCAGCGCCGCTTTTCATCTTCTCAGAGAGCGCTGAATAGTGGACAGACTCGCCGAGCTTTCCGGCAGAAGCGAGTTTTTCGGCGATCTTCGCGAGACGTTCTGACTCGCGCTGCCTGTACTTATTTCCAAGCTCGTCACCCTCTGCAAAGAAACCGTAAAGAGCTTCAAACTCCGTCAGTCTGCGGAAATCCGGGTTGTACTCAGCGACCATCACCACATAGAGCTTGTCGCCGTCCTCGACCGCATACTCGCCGGTTATCTGCATTCCGTACTCATAGAGGATCTTGCGGAGGTATTCAGGCTTGGTCATCGGCTGGAGTATCCAGCGGACGTTTTCCGGCTCATAGCTGCCGCAGTCCACCGCACCGATTATGTCAGAAATAGTCTCTCCGCCCATTCCGGCAATGATTATATCGGTAACTCCGTCGAGCGGGACCTCAGCGAGTCCGTCAGAGAGAACGAGCTGCACCTTGTCGGATATGCCGTACCTTTCGACCGTCTTAGCCGCAGAAGCAAGCGGTCCCTCCTTAACATCAGACGCTATAACACGGCTGCATTTCCCCGATATTACGAGCTCTGCCGCGAGGTAAGCGTGGTCTGTTCCGACGTCGGCTGCAATACCCTTACCGCTGACCAGTTCTGCAATTTTCTCCAATCTCTTATCAAGCATAAAAACTCTCCGTTTCAGTTTTAGTTGTGTGCTTCACTTGCGGCAGATACACTTCATTTGTACTTCCCGCAAATGAAACACGGCATAAAAATTCCGGCACAGCCGCGAGCGACCGTGCCGGCGATTCACGAAATCAAGCCTCGTTCATCTTAGCGAAACATTCGCTGCAATAAACTGCTCTGCCCTCCTTAGGTTCAAAGGGAACCTTAGCTTCACCGCCGCAGGAAGCGCAAGTAGCTGTATACATAACTCTTTCAGCCTTACCTGCATTCTTTCTTGCATCGCGGCAAGCCTTACATCTCTGGGGCTCATTCACGAAACCTTTCTCTGCATAGAATTCCTGTTCGCCTGCGGAGAAAATGAATTCGCTTCCACATTCCTTGCAGACTAATGTCTTGTCTTCGTACATCTTCAATACCTCGCTTAAAATATTTGGACCACGGCCGGATTTCCACCGGCATCTTTGTAAAACAACGCTCTGGATTTAAGCTACACAGTCATAAACTTACTGCAGAACAAACGTGCGGAGTTTTTTCCGGGCACGCTGCATAGCGTTATCAACGGCTTTTTCGCTCACTCCGAGTCTCCTTGCAGTGCAGCGGTAGCTTAGTCCCTGCATACAAAGACGGAAGGCGCGGCGTTCTGCCGATGAGAGCACAGAATCGACTGTCCTTGAGATCTCGGACAGAGTTTCCCTGTACATACAGATACTTTCGGGAGTTTCCTCCACAGACAACGCTTCACTCTCGCTGATATCATCGAGACTTTCAGAAAACTTCGGATCTTTTCCTGAACCTGAACAAACCGTCCGCAAGCGATTAGAGATACAGACCTCGCAGTATGTCGAGAACTTTGCACCTCTGGCGGGATCGTAGGAAGCAGCGGCTTTAAGGAGGCTTATCAGGGCTTCCTGCCGCAGATCTTCGCTGTCGGTACGATCATTTGCGAACAATTCTGATTTTATAAATATCAGCTTGGAGTAACGCGAAATAAGAGCTTCGGCGGCGACTTTACTGTTCTTAGCCATAACCGCAAGCTCTTCATCGGTCATATTACTTGTTTCGCTGTTAATTAAATCCAGATCGAGCAAGGTATCCACCAACATTCCGAATGAAGCTGCAAGTGCAGCAGTTGTCAAAGGTTTATGATATTATCCGCAGCTCCGGCAATAAACCGGAACTGCGGCAATATTCAGTTGTTATCAGGCATCAGTTTCCTTAGCTGCCTCTTCTTCAGCAGCCTTGAGGAGCTCTGCCATATCGAAATTGAAGTTTGCGCTCTTCTTAGCGGGCTGCGGCTGCTGTTTTGCCTGATCTGCAGCGGGCTGAGAAGCATTCTGAGCCGGCTTGTTGTTTGCATTGGCGTTAGCGTTTGCATTATTGCCGGACGCATTATTATTGCTGTTGTTATTGTTATTATTGTTGTTATTGTTTGTATTTCTGTTGCTGCCGTTGTTGAACGACTGAGGTGAGCTGATGTTAGCGAAAGGATCAGCGGGCTTTGCCGGAGCCTTTTCGGGAGCAGCACTCGGAACGTTCTTCATATCAGCCTTGGGTGACTCAACGGGCTTGAAGGTTGCAGCCGGCGGCTCGCCCTTCTTTACTACCTTCTTGGTCTCGTCCTCGTCAACAGCCTTGCGTGCCTCACCGATGATGAGCTTAGCCTCGCTCATACGATCAGTAGCCTGACCGGAGAGACGGTTGAGAACAGATGTGATGTCGCTGAACTTTGTATTGATGCTTTCGATCTCGTTGAGGAGCATCTTGCGTACAGCATCTGACATCTCATTAACCTTATCAGCGTGGTTATTAGCCTCGTTGACTGTATTCTTAGCCTGAGCATTAGCCTGATCAATGGTCTGCTTAGCCTGATCGTTAGCTTCCTTGATAGCTGTCTCGGCAGTAGTATTAGCGTTAGCGATAGTCTTTTCAGCCTCAGCAGTAGCTTCCTTGACGATATTGTCAGCCTTGTCGTTAGCTTCCTTAGTAACTCTCTCGGCATTTCTCTGAGCCTCGATAGTGATCTTTCCGGCAGTCTTCTGAGCCTCTGTGAAGAGAGCGCCCATATCGAACGATGACGGGATCATACCGCCTCCGCTCTCCTTGAGCTCGGAGATCTCATCGTTGAGCTTAGTGATCTCAGCCTCCTTCTTAGCCATAGCAGCTTCGTTGTCCTTGACTGTCTGAATGAGCTTGTTCTCCTTATCGGTAAGCTCTTTGGTCTTGATCTTGAGATCCTCAGTGAGCTTAGCGATATCCTGCTTGAGCTTGGCAGCCTCAGCGTTCTGAGCAGCGCCAGCCTGAGCGTTTGCCTGAGGAGCAGCGGCAGCCTTTTCTTCGGCAGCCTTGAGCTTAGCTCTGAGATTGTCTATCTCACGCTTAG
>CACXEJ010000063.1 GCA_902766595.1 Ruminococcus flavefaciens
ATTCAAATGCATCGCTTTATGTTCCTATTCGATTTGGTTGTTCAATTGTTCCGCTAAGAGCAGCGCGCATTCCGGCGCCCGTGCTATATTATTGTTGTTTATTACTCTGATGCAGACCTGAAGGATCAGAGTGAGCGAAGATGCTCCATAAAGTTCTGCTTATTTTCGAGAGCAGTGGTGGTAGGACGTCCGAGGTCGTCACGCGCACCGATCGAGCACTTCACCTCGATGAATGAAAGCTCATTGCGGTTCTTGGCGGCTTCGAGCTCCTTGTCGAGATCGTCGAAATTGTCAACGCATACGGCGTTCGGATAGCCGCAGCCCTTTGCAACAGCAACGAGGTCTATCTTAGCCGCAACGGTAGGCATACCGCCGACTGTTTCGTGAGCACCGTTGTTGATTACGATATGAACGATGTTCTTCGGAGCGTTTGCGCCGAGAACTGCCATACTTCCCATATGCATAAGAACAGCGCCGTCGCCGTCAACGCACCATATACGCTGATTGGGCTTGTTTATGGCAACTCCGAGTGCGATAGAGGAGCTGTGTCCCATTGAACCGACTGTGAGGAAGTCGTACTTGTGGCTCTGACCGTTAGCGGTTCTTGTCTCGAAGAGCTCACGGCTGGGCTTGCCGGTGGTGGAAACTATCGGATCCTCGCCGGTAGCCTTAACGATGTGCTGGATTATCTCCTCGCGGATCATCTTGTTGCCGTTTTTGTACTCGACCTTGGGTGCATCAGTGAGAGCTCCCTTGCGGACAACGAAAGCAGCCTGCTTGCCCTTAGCGAATACGCCGCGGAACTTCTCCATAGCAGCAGCAACTTCGTCATCGGTCGTGTCCTTGCTGATTATGAATGTCTCTATGTCCATATCCTCGAGGAGCTTAACTGTGACCTCGCCCTGATAGATGTGCTGGGGCTCATCGTGAACGCCGGGCTCGCCGCGCCAGCCTACGATGAAGAGCATAGGGATAGCGTAGACCTTGTCATTGAGGAGGGAGGCAACGGGATTGATGATGTTGCCCTCTCCGGAATTCTGCATATAAACAGCCGGAACTTTTCCTGTTGCGAGGTGGTAGCCGGCAGCGAGAGCGGTGCAGTTGCCCTCGTTTGCAGCGATTATATGATGCTTCTGGTCGATGCCGTATTTATCAATGAGGTAGTTGCAGAGTGCCTTGAGCTGTGAGTCGGGGACTCCTGTGTAGAAGTCAGCTCCGATGAGCTCTACTAACTTTTCGACTTTCATATTTATTCTCCTTAAAGCTCGTCGATGAGCGTGATGATGTCCTTGATAGACATAAGTCTGTCGTCAACTTCCTTAGCGCGGTGGTAGCGGAGGATATCCTCGGCAGTCTGCTGCATTGCAGGGAACGCGCTTCGTGTGAGCTGATTTGCGTAGATAACGATGTTCACGCCGTGTGCAGCAAGCTCGTCTTCTGTGATAGTATTGAACGAGGAGGGAACTACCACGATAGGAGTGGTCTTGTCCTTTTCACGGAACTTGTCGCAGAACTCAACGATCTCAGCGGGATCCTTCTTGCGGCTGTGTATCATAATGCCGTCAGCGCCTGCCTCAACGAAAGCAAAGGCTCTTGCGAGAGCGTCGTCCATACCCTGTTCGAGGATAAGGCTCTCGATACGGGCGATTATCATAAAGTCGTCGGAGAGCTGTGCAGCCTTACCGGCAGCTATCTTGGCGCTCATTTCCTCGATCGTAGCCTGTGTCTGCTGAACCTCAGTGCCGAAGAGGGAATTCTTCTTGAGCCCCTTCTTGTCTTCAATGATAACAGCGCTTACACCCATTCTTTCGAGGGAGCGTACAGTGTACACGAAGTGCTCTGTGAGTCCGCCTGTATCGCCGTCGAAGATGATAGGCTTGGTTGTTACTTCCATAATATCGTCGATAGTACGGAAACGTGAGGTCATATCAACGAGCTCGATGTCGGGCTTGCCCTTTGCAGTGGAGTCGCAGAGGGAGCTTACCCACATAGCGTCGAACTGGTAGAACTGTCCCTCGTGCTCAACGACTGTCTTTTCAGCAATAAGACCTGTGAGACCGCTGTGAGCCTCGATAGTCTTGACAACGTGTCCCATTTCGATGAGCTGACGGAGACGCTTTCTTCTGTACTCAGGCATAGCGAGCTTCTCCTTGAGCTGGTCGTCTATCTTCTTTACCTTGGGATTGTATGTGTAGGGAACGTCCACAACTTCGCCGCCGTACTCAGCGAGTCTCTTTGCAACGTTGTTTCTGATAGATGACTCGGGACCTTCCTTCCAGTTGTCGCCGTGAACGATATAGTCAGGCTTGAGAGTGTCGATAACGTCGTTGTACATAGTGTCATTCTGAACTATTACCTCGTCAACTCCGTCAAGATTTTGATAGAGCTTGATACGCTCCTCGAGAGTCTTTGTCGGGAACTTGTTGAAGCGGATAAGCTCCTTATCGCAGAGAGCTCCGACAACAACTCTGCCGTACTTCTTTGCGTTATTGATGATATTGAGGTGTCCCTCGTGTATCACGTCTGTGCAGAAACAGGTGTAAACAGTCTTCATTGTTTTCAATTCTCCTTAGTCGTTGTACTTTACGGGTATAGCGATGTTGTTCTTTTCGAGAGCTTCGCGGAACACCTTGAAGAAGTCCACGATGTCAGCCTCGTCGATAGCTCCGAGAGCGCAGAGACGGAAAGTATTTGTTGTGGAGATCTTTCCGGGATAGATAGTGAAGCCGCGGTCGTAGCAGTAGTCGTGTACCTTTTCAAAGCTCCAGTTGGGATCGTCGGGATAGATCGCAGAGGAAACGAGACCTGTTCTCCACTCGGGCTTGATGACCTGACGGAAGCCGAGCTCCTCGAGTCCCTTGTTGATAGCGTTGAACACTCTTGTGTGGCGGGCCCACTTAGCTTCCTCGCCCTCAGCCCAGTATTCCTTGAGAGCCTGAATAGTTGAGTAGATAGTCTGAACAGGGGGAGTGAAGTGCATCTCACCAGTGCGCTCGAAGAAGTCGTACTGAAGCCAGAGATTGCAGTAGTAGGAGCGCTTCGGATAGTCCTTTGACTTCTCGATAATGGCTCTGTTTCCGACTACGAACGAAAGGCCTGTGAAAGCCATAAGTCCCTTCTGAGCGGAAGCCATACAGAAGTCGATGTTGTCCTTTTCGATGTCGATCGGACGCATAGCGTAAGTCGAAGTTGTATCAACGATCATGATTGCGCCGTATTTGTGTGCAAGAGCGCCAATTTCACGGATAGGATTGAGGATACCTGTACCGGTCTCGTTGTGGGTAGTGTATACGACAGCAATGTCAGGGTTCTCCTTGAGAGTTTTCTCGACAACTGCGAGGTCAGGGCGCTCATCTACCGGGAACTTGAGGTCGATGTGGGGGAGTCCGTAGAACTGGCATACCTCAACGGCTCTTGTGCTGTAAGCACCGTTGTCCACTACGAGCACCTTCTTGTTCTCTGGGAGGAGTGAGTTGATGCACACGTCGATATTTATGGTGCCCGAACCGCAGAAGAGCACCGATGTATACTTGTCGAGGTCGCCGTGAACGATCTTTACGAGGTCCTCACGGAGTCCCTTCATGAGACCGCCGAAGTCCTTTTCACGGGGGCAGATGTCCGGAACTACCTGAGCGTACTTGACTGTGTCGGTAGTTGTTGACGGACCGGGGTTGAGCAGAATATTTCTTTTGATAGGTTCCATTTGTATACTCCTTTCAGACATCGTATGTCTTGTCAATAGCCTTTAATTCGCGGAAAGTGTCGATCTCGACAATATCATCATCAGTGCAGTCGCGGACTGCAACCTTGTATTCGTCCTTGAACACAACGAGCGGTACCTGTTCCCAGTAGAACTCCTTGCCGCCGGGCATTTCGTAAGCCTTTATGATGTGGTCAGCGAGCTTTCTGCCGTCAGCCTCGTTCCAGTAGGAGATGCCGACCATCTGGTGACAGTTGAGACCGCCTACCTTTTCCTCGCAGATGAAGCCGTCCTTGTTGAGCACGAGGCACCAGTCGTCGGAGCGCTCCTTCATAATGCCGAGGAAGTTTGAGGTGTAGTGGTACTTCTTGATTATCTGCGGATTGCGCAGGAGAAGATCAGCCTCGAGAACGTAGGCGTTGCTGAGAAGATAGCGTGCACACATCGCGGAGGAGATGTTGTTTGCCTCGTTGAAAGCGGGGTTCTCGATGAACTTTATCATAGGATACTTATATAAAAGCTGGTCGAACTGCTCTGCGAGGTAGCCTCTTACAATGTATATCTCGTCGATGCCGGCAGCGAGAACAGCGTCTATGAGACCGTCGATGAGTCTCTGACCGTTTACTCTTACGAGCGGCTTGGGGGTGTTGAGAGTAACTGGAACGAGTCTGCTTCCGAAGCCTGCAGCGATGAAAACGGCGCGCTTTACGCGGTAGGGTTCAAGGGCTGTGAGACCTGAGGGAGTGATAGTTCCCTCTGAAATGAAGCCGAGCTCGGAGAGCTCTTTTACTGTGCGGTTGATAGTGCCGAGCGAGTAGCCGGTCTTTTCCTCAAGCTGGCGCTGGGTGAGCGGCGATGATTCGGCAGCGAGTATCTCGAGAATATCGAACTGCCTGCGTGAAATACTGCTCATTGATATACCTCCTGAAATGTTAATAGTTATCGTACCGGCAGTGTTCATATGAACGCTCCGGCTGAGAAATTGCAATAAAAAGCAGAAAACACAGCCTATGTTCAAATTCACAGGCTGTGTTCCCTAAATTGGAACAAATATAATATAGCACATATTTGTTCCCGTGTCAATAGGCAGAAGCGGATTTTTTACGATTTTTTATCTTTTTGAACAGTACGAGGAATACTATGAGTTCGGTGATGAACGTCAGCGACCACGAAATGGCGTAGGACAGGTACAGGCTCTGCACCGAATGATACTTCTCGCTGCGGAAAACGGTGTATATCCAGCCGATACGCATACCGCACACGCCGATGACGGTTATTATCATCGGGAGCATTGACGAACCAAGCCCGCGTATGAGACCGGTCGTGACGTCCATAAGACCGCAGAGGAAGTAGGGAAGGCAGATATAAGCCATTCTTATCAGACCGTAGTGTATCGCTTCCTCGGAGCCGGGGATATAGAATGAGAGGAGCTGCCTGCCGAAGAAGTAAACGGTGCAGCCGGCAGTCAGTCCGGCAACGAATACAGATGCAAGGCAGATGTACATTATCTTTTTTATGCGGTCGAGCTTGCCGGCACCGTAGTTCTGACCGGTAAAATTCATAGAGGTCTGGGAGAAGGAGTTCATCGTTGTGTAGACGAAGCCCTCAATGTTTCCGGCAGCGGCGTTTCCTGAAACGACTACAGAGCCGAAAGAGTTCACGGACGACTGTATGATAACGTTTGAAACAGCGAACAGCGAGCCCTGTATACCGGCAGGGAAGCCTATCCGCAGTATCCTCGAGAGCTGTGCGCGGTGGAGCTTCATTTTGCGTAGCTCAAGACGGCAGCAGTCCGTGCGCCGCATAAGGTTTATGATTATCATTGCGGCAGAGAGCACCTGCGAGATGGTTGTTGCAAGAGCGACTCCGGCGACGTTCATATTGAACACGCGGACGAATACTATATTAAGTACCACATTAACGATACCGGCAGCGGTCAGGTAGTAGAGGGGGCTCTGTGTGTCACCGGCGGCACGGAGTATAGCAGCGCCGAAGTTATAGAGCATAGTGGCGGTTATGCCGCAGAAGTATATCCGGAGGTATTCGGCAGAGAGTCCGATGACCTCGTCGGGAGTGTCCATAAGACTGAGGAAGGTATGCGCACCGGCAACGCCCACAACAGTGAGTATGATGCCGCATATGATAGCGGTCGGGATAGCCGTGTGGACTGTTCTGCGGACGTTTTCCTCCTTGCCGGCACCGAGACCGTGCGCAACAGTTACGCCGGCGCCGACGGACAGTCCGATAAAGAGGTTTATTATAAGGTTTATGAGCGCTCCCGTTGCACCGACCGCAGCGACTGAGAGCTCTCCGCAGTATCTTCCGACAACAACGAGGTCGGCGGCGTTGAACAGAAGCTGGAGTATGCCGGTCAGTATTATCGGAACGGTGTAGAGTATTATTTTTTTCAGGAGCGGACCTTCACAGAGGTCGGATCTGTTGTTCTGCATTGCAGCCTCCTCAATAAAAACCAGCCCTCGGGCAGAGGACTGGGAAATAGTCAGTGTTCGTTCTTTTTGATACGCTCGAGCTCCTGATCCTTTTTCCAGAGGAAGCTGAGGTGAGCTTCGGTACCGTTCTGTATTCGTCTCAGGTTTTCGACGTGCTTGAAGAGGATTATCACGGCTATGACCGCGAGAAGGAGAGTACCGGAAGCGTCGCCGGTAACAAATGCGTAATAAGCCATAAATATCGCTGAACCCGTTATCGGTACAACGCATATGTAATCGAATGAGAAGCCGATGATGATCTCGAGTATGAGCAGGGAAATAAAGACGTCAGGATCAAATGCAAGGATAGTACCTGCGAGGCTCGCAAGCCCCTTGCCGCCGTGGAAGCCCATAAACACCGGGTAGATGTGACCGATTATACAGGAACAGCCGGAGAGTATCTTAGCAAATTTTATCTGTGGGAAGAGCTGTGCAGCGAGCATTGAGGCGAGGAAAGCCTTGAAGATGTCGAAAAGCGCGGAGGCGGCACCGACCTTTCTGCCCATTGTCATAACAGCGTTGGAGGCACCGGCGTTTCCGGAGCCGCGTTCTCTTATGTCAAAGCCACGGAGTCTGGCGATGATGTAGGAAGGGTTGATGTTTCCGATGAGATAGCCTGTCAGAGCACATAATACAAACTGCATAAAATACCTCCGTTCTGTATCAGTTAAAAGCAAATAAAAGCAAAAAACGGATGAAGCGAACTTCATCCGTAACAGCGCAGACGATAAGTCCGCATGGCGCGGATTGAGAGATTTGAACTCTCGCGCCGGTTTCCCGACCTACTCCCTTAGCAGGGGAGCCCCTTCACCACTTGGG
>CACXEJ010000064.1 GCA_902766595.1 Ruminococcus flavefaciens
GAACCCTGTTATCGAGTACCGTTACGAGGGCTTTGAGATGTTCGACGCTATGGTCGAGGCTATCCGTGAGGATACTATCCGTATGCTTCTTACAGTACGTCTCCAGCGCAACGAAGCTCCTGAGAGAGAGCAGGTCGCAAAGCCTGACGCTCCCAATGCAGGTGCAGGCGACGGCAGCTTCTCTGAGCCGGCAAGAGCTCAGCACAAGGTCGGCGACAATGATCCCTGTCCTTGCGGAAGCGGCAAGAAGTACAAGAAGTGCTGCAAGAATAAGGACAACAAGTAATAATAAGGGCGGCTTCGGTCGCCCTTTTGTTCAATCAGGAATAAGGGATAATAAGGGGAAAACTGTGAAAAAAGGATTATTGGCAATACTCTGCTGCACAGCGCTGCTATGCGGCTGTGAAAGCGGAAATCCACCATCAAGCGAGACAACGACAGCAGTGCGGTGCCTGATCCGGACGCATACACGAAGGAATTCGGCTATTTCGACCGCAATGATAAGATGAACAAGAATGTTTTCATATGCGGCGGCGGAGCCGAGGATCCGCAGTATGAGAAATACTACAACGGACACGAGTCAACTTTAGAGGGAGTGAAGTCTCTTTCTGAAAGATTGAACGGGCGCTGTATGAGCGTTGAGTCTGTTGTATATGAGGGCAAATACCACGTTAACTACGTCAAGCCTATGTTGAAGGAGTATCTGGAGCAGAACTTCCCGGCTGGCGGCACTGAAAACTGAGAGGAATAATATGTACGAAAACAAAACGGAGGAGCTTCCGGTAAGAACTGTCCTCGCCTGTGTGGACACGGGGGAGTTTGACGCGGAGGTATCCATAGATGAGCTTGCGGAGCTCGCTTCGACGGCTAACGCAGAGGTGGTGGGCACGGTAATACAGCGCCGTCCGACCTATGACTCGGCAACCTGTATGGGTGCCGGAAGACTTGAGGAGCTCAAGGAGCAGCTTGAAGCTCTTGAAGCCGAGCTCGTCATATTTGACCACGAGCTGACCGGCGTACAGGTGCGAAACATCGAGAATATACTTGACGTCCGTGTCATTGACCGCACGACGCTGATACTTGACATATTCGCCCAGCGCGCAAGGACAAAGGAAGGCAAGCTGCAGGTCGAGCTGGCACAGCAGAAGTACCGTCTGCCGCGCCTGACCGGTATGGGCACGGCTCTGTCGAGACTTGGCGGCGGTATCGGAACAAGGGGACCGGGTGAGACGAAGCTCGAGTCCGACAAGCGCCACATCAGACGGCGCATAACCTACCTTGAGAATGAGCTTGAGGAACTGAAAAAACACCGCGATTTCTCGCGTTCACGCCGCAAAAAGGACGGAGTGCTGTGTGCGGCGATAGTCGGCTACACAAACGTCGGAAAGTCCACGCTGCTCAATGCGCTTACGGACGCGGGAGTTCTTGCAGAGGACAAGCTGTTCGCTACTCTGGACATAACCTCGCGCGCGATAGAACTTCCGGACGGCAGGAGCGTTATGCTCATAGATACGGTCGGGCTCATAAGACGTTTGCCGCATGATCTCGTAGAAGCCTTCAAATCAACGCTTGAGGAGGCTGCTGCGGCTGACGTTATACTCAATGTGCAGGATCTCTCGTCGCCCGAAAGGGCACAGCAGGCGGAGGTCACGGCGAAGCTGCTCGACGAGCTGGGCTGCGGTGATATACCGAAGATAAATGTGCTCAATAAGTCCGACGCGGCTCTTGAACCGGACACGGTTTTCGAGGACGACTCGACCGTTATGATAAGTGCGCTCCACCACGGCGGCTTTGACAAGCTGCTCGAAATGATAGCGCGGAAGCTGCCGGAGACCGCAAGACGTATGAAGCTGCTCGTTCCCTACGATAAGACCAGCTTTATCGGGCGCATACGTCTGGAGGGCAAGATATTCTCTGAGGAGTACACTGTGGACGGAACGCTTGTTGATGCTTTGATTGACCAAAAATTGATATGCGAAGCTAAAAAATATACCTATTAAATAATGGACGCTTTCGGGCGTCCTTTATTTTTGTCAGAAATGTCCGCAATTTTTGGTCACATCGCAATATATGACACAAAAGTATAACTCTGTAAATGGCGCAAAATAGCATAAATTCAGATGTGTGTGATTGCTGATAGCGAAAATGTGCCAAACTCAGCAAAAAATGATATGTAAAGAATTTGTTAGCAACAAATGACTTGAATTGTTCACGGAAATGTAATAAAATATGCATAGAAGGTTCAGAAAAGGCGGGACATACTGCTCATAGGCTGTATGCTTTTCTGTACTTACACATGATATTCACATATTAAATTTATGAAAGTGAGGAATGATACTCATGAAGAACGGCGTATTAAATCGTGCAATCAGTACTGTTGTTGCCGGCTTCTTAGCTATCACATCAGTTTCCTTCACAGCTAAGTCATTGAATACAGACGCTGCGAAGGTTCTAACCACAAGTCCGCAGCATGACTCGGAAAGAGGCTGGTATAATAATTACCACCACGAGATCTGGCAGGCTGACACACCGAATTCATCGACCATGACACTCTCTGATAATGGCGGCGGTTTCAGCACACAGTGGAAATGCGGACCTAACGGCTCGAGAGGAAACTTCCTTGCACGCCGAGGACTTTTCTACGATCTCAACAATCCTAACCACTGGCAGGATTACGGCGGATTTACTTGTGACTTTGACTGTACTTGGTCAGCAGGCTCTTCAGGTAACTCTCGTATCTGTATCTACGGTTGGACTCAGAACCCTCTCGTTGAGTACTACATAATCGAAGACTGGAAGAACTGGCAGCCTGGTCAGGATCCTACTTCAAAGTATCAGGGCACAGCATTTATTGACGGAAGTAACTACAAGATCTACACTTCCGACAGAAATTCATATTCTATCGAAGGTAATAAGCCCTTCACACAGTATATCAGCGTTCGTGAAAACACAAGAACAAAGGGTACTATAAGCATTTCCGAGCACTTCAAGAAGTGGGAATCACTTGGCATGAAGATGGGTAATTTCTACGAAGTTGCATTCAACGTTGAAGGTTGGGAAAGTGACGGACAGGCAACAGTTGACTGTACGATCAAGGAAGGCTCTCAGCCTCCCACGGATCCCACAGAGCCTACAGAGCCACCGACAGCTCCGGAGCCTGATAAGGACGGCAACTACCTCACCGAGAACTTCGAGTCAGGTAAGGGCAGCTTTACAGGCAGAGGCGACGCTACCGTTTCAGTTGACAACAAGAACTACTACGACGGCGGCAGCTCACTCAAGATAAGCGGAAGAACTCAGAACTGGCACGGCGGCGCTATCAGCCTCGACAGCTCTACATTCGTTCCCGGCAACACTTACAGCATCAGCGCAGCTGCAATGCAGAAGAGCGGTTCAACTAAGGACCTCAAGCTCACACTCGAGTACACAGCAGGCGATCAGGACTGGAAGGAAGTTGCTTCAGTTGACGCAGAGAGCGGTGTATGGACAAAGCTCGAGAACACCAAGTTCACAATTCCTTCAGGCGCTTCAAAGATGACACTTTATCTTGAGTCATCTGACGAAAACCTTGATTTCTACCTCGACAGCGTACAGATCGCTAAGGAAGGCAAGGAGTCTTCTGTAAAGACTGGCGGCGGTACAGTTGAGGGACAGACTTCAACAACTACAACTACATCTGCTACACAGAAGGCAACTACAACAACAACAACAACTACTACACAGCCTTCATCAAGCTCTAAGGTTACAAAGTACGGCGATGCTAACTGCGACACAGTAGTAAATATCGCTGACGCAGTACTCGCAATGCAGGTAGCTACAAACCCTGACAAGTACGCTGCTGGCAAAACATCTTCAAGCATTACAGAGGTCGGTGAGGCTAACGCTGACGTTGACGGAACCGGCTCTATCACAAATAATGACGCTCTCTTAATCCAGAAATTCAAGCTTGGTCTTATCTCAGAATTTCCGGCTGAGAGTCAAAAAAAAAATCTGACATCAACAACTACAACAACAACAACTAAGATAGCTACAACAACTGAAGGTTCTATCGTTACAGCTGCTCCTGCAAACTATTTCAAGAGCTCCTTCAACAACGGAGTTGATAGCTGGCAGGGCAGAGGTGACGCTTCAGTTGCAGTAAACAAGGACAACTACATCGACGGCAGCTCACTTAAGGTTACCGGTCGTTCAAAGGAATGGAACGGCGCTCAGATCAAACTTGATGACTCATTCAAGGCTGGCGGTACATACAGCATCAGCGCAGGCGTTCTTCAGAAAGTAAAAGATAGCGACAATTTCAAGATCTCTCTTGAGTTCACAAAGAACGGCGGCGATAAGGACTACGATACTATCGCTGAAGGCAAGGTTTCCAAGAATACTTGGACAAAGCTCGAGAACACAGCTTACACAGTTCCCGAGGGGGCAACTGATCTCGTATTATACGTCGAGACAGCTGAAACAACTATCGACTTCTTCGTTGACGAATTCTCAATTCAGGCACAGGGTACAAAGTCCTCTATCACAACAGGTAAGGGTACAGTATCCGATGATCCTGAGCCCGAGATCGGCAAGGTAGATCCTTCCAAGCCTATGATCGCTATCAGCTTCGATGACGGCTGCTCACCTGCAAACAACAAGAAGATCGTTGATGCTCTCACAGAGCAGGGCTTCCACGCTACATTCTTCTATGTAAGTAACTGGTCACAGGGCGCTGAAAATCAGGCTGAGATCAAGTACGCTTACAGCAAGGGTATGGAAATTGCCAACCACACTGTATCACACCCCTACCTTGGTCAGAAGAGCTCAGCTGAGATCCGTCAGGAAGCAGACGGCTGCCATAACTACCTCAAGAGCGTTATCGGCGCAGAGCCTTCCAAGCTTCTCAGACTTCCTTACCTCGATCAGGGCGGTGCAGTTAAGTCCACACTTACAGATTACGGCCTTGTAACAGATGCTATTGATACAGAGGACTGGAAAGATGAGACATCTACTTCAAAGATCGTTCAGACTATCAAGAATTCTATGGCAAATGGTTCCGGTAACGGTGCAGTTGTTCTCTGTCACGAGACAAAGGATAAGACTGCACAGGCTATCGTTGAGCTCGCACCCTACATCAAGGCACAGGGCTGGCAGATAGTTACTATCTCTGAGATGTTCGCTGCAAAGGGCAAGGCTATCCCTTACGGTCAGATCATCACAAGAGTGTAATGATACTGCACATTAACTAAGGTTTCTCCAATTTTAATATCCCCTGAAAGGCAGTCGGCGCACCACCGGCTGTCTTTTTTTATTTACTTAAAGGCTCGAAATGGTCAATAATTTTTGATGATTTTTGACTAAATGCACAAAAAACGGCAGTTCCGTTGCCCTAAAATGCCAAAATTTGAAGAAAATGCTTTACAAAAACGACATAATAGACTATAATAAGTGTATCAGTAGATCGAAAATCCGCAATTTTTGGTTAGGCAACCTGCTGAGAGGGGGATAAAGATGATAAAGCATCTTTCGGGTGACTACGAAACAGTCGAATATGATGAGAGGAAGTATGTGCTTCTTTACGATAATACTGATAATGAGGCTTACCCTGTCCACTGGCACAGTGCCCTCGAGATCATTATGTCCTTGAAGAATACCTACATCGTGAATGTCGGCGGCGTGGACTACCATATCCACGAGAATGACGTACTGATAATACCGTCCGGAGAGCTCCACAGTATGCCGGCTATTCCGGGCAGAAGATATATTTTCCAGTGTGATAACTCCATACTCGGTGAGATACCTGCACTCGAAGCTGTTATGAGAGGCGTTTCGGCGCCCCAGCTCATCAATGCTGACGCCGACAAGGAATTGCAGGTCCGCGCAAGAAAGACTATGCTCGACATCGCTGCACTGTACAGCTCCAAGTCGGAGCTTGCTGACGTCCGTATATATATGGAGGTCGTGGGACTGCTCACCGCTGTCCGTGAGGATCAGCTCAGGCAAAATCAGGAGAAAATGGAGTGCGACGACGAAAAGCTCAACGAATACAGCGAGAAGTTCGGAACCGTCCTCAAGTACATCGATAATAACTATATGTACGATATTTCGCTTGATCAGCTCGCGGACGTTGCCGGATACAGCAAGTACCATTTCTCGCGTATATTCAAGCAGTACAACTCTATGTCGTATATCCAGTACATAAACGCGCGCCGTACCAAGGCTGCGGAACAGCTCCTCTTCGAGCCGGATATTCCGATAACAGAGGTCGCAATGCGTTCCGGCTTCAAGAGCCTGACCACGTTCAACCGCATATTCAAGGAGATAAAGCACTGCACCCCGACCGACTTCAAGAAGCTCCTCGAAAAACGTACACTGTAAAAAATGCCGCCCACATCATCGAGTGGGCGGTTTTTCATTATTCCTCAAGCAGAGTTTTTAATACGTCTGTGAAATCCTTGTGATAGCAGCAGTAATTGTTCATTAATTTTTGCTGCTCAGCTTGTGCATTGTTGTCGTTTTCGGCGATTGATATATAGTCGTCCTTGAGGTAGATATGCAGAGTTTTGTCCTGAATTTCGTTCTTGAAGCTGACTTTGATATGCAGGGCGTCCTGAGTGCTTCCGTATGTGCTGACAGGGTACCATTTATAGTTGTTTATTTCCTGTGCGATCTCATTCAGCGTTTCAAGTGGTATCGCTTTTTCAGAGATACCGCTGTACTCATATACTGCTTCTGCCGGCGGATAGTATGGTGCCAGCAGACGGTCTTTGCTTTCGCCCTCAAGGAGAGCCATTATATCCTCGTACAGGAATTCGTCGTCAGTTTTGAAGCACTGGTCTTTTGACTCCTTGCTGTTTATAACTATTTGGTTGCCGAAGATGATCACAGACAATGATTTTGAATTGTCTGTCGTTGAACCGTATACAACGACAGCCTTCTCTGCGTTCTTTTCGAGCTCACTTATATCGCCCGGCTCGATCCTGAGTCTGCTCAGCTTGCTGAACAGCAGTGCGCGTACTTCGTCAGACACTCCTCTGCCGATGTCATCACCGTAGGGGAACCAGCCTATGTGCATATCGTCTGCGAACATAGCGTTGATGTTGAGTATTGCGGTCTGCTCATCTTTAGCGCGGCTCGCTTCTTCAGCGCGGCTCGCTTCTTCCTCGAGCTTGCTGATATTTTCCTGTATACCGCGCTGAATGGAAGCGTTTGCGATGTTGAGGATATGCTCGGCACAGTCACTGGTGTTTGCGTTGTAATATGAAGTAAAGTTGGTCTGTTCACCGTCCGGATGGAAATATGTTACGCTGAAAGACAGGCAGCTTCCGAAGATGTCGAGTTTGTATTTCAGGTTTTCTTCCTCGTAATTGAGGGTGATATTTGCATTGGAGTCTCTCAGGGCGGCGTCAACGCTCGGAACCTTTTTCAGCTCAAGACCGTGGATATAAGAGCGTATCTCATTTCGCTCATTTTCACTGATATCGTTGAAGTTTTCAGCGAAGAAATCGTAGCCGATGATGTTTTCGAGCGGCATATTGATAATTGCTCTGAGGTCTGCCTCGATGTTCGCGGAGAGCTTATAATACTTCCTGACCTTCTTTATCAGTTCGTCGGGATCGCCGTCGGTATCCGGGGAAATACGTATTCCGGCAACCTCTTTGGTTTCAGTGCTACCTTCGGTATCTGATGAGACTGAATAGCCCTTGAGAGTTGCAGGTTCTGTTTCGCCCAGTGCGATATAATTGCGCGACCAGCTCATAACATCTCCCTTGACACCTATGAAATAGTAATAATTACCGCTGATAAATTTTATACCGGTGCAGTCGGTCATATCATAGTTGTCTATCTCTGTTCGCGCCGGACTGCTCAACAGCTCGCGGATCTTCTCGCGCTGGTAAGGGGAGAGCTTGTCGGTATAACCGTTATCAAAGCTGCCGTCGTTGTTTATGGTGAAGTCCTGAGCGAGCATATCAGCTATCGGATCGTCGCTGATCTCAGGCGAAGTATCCTCGGCAGCTCCGGCGGTTGAAGCCGAACGGCTGTCGGACTTCGGCTGATTTTTCATCAGTTTCATTGTGAGACCTGCACTTGCGGCTATAACAGCACAGGCAGCAAGACCGGCAGTTATCTTCGCCAATCTCCGCGGCTTATAGTGTTCAACGGTGAAAACATGGTCTGTGTATCCTTTGTCTCCGCTGACTGTCCTGTGCGGCTGTACCTCAGCAGAGATATCGGCACTTTTCTGCAATATACGTTCTTTTGCGTCCTCGGAGAGAGTTATCTTCTCAGCGGACTTCTTTAAATCGTCGATATTCATTACATATACTCCTTTCTGTACTTTTCTTCGAGCAGCTTTCTGCCTTTGGCGAGGCGCATTTTGACTGCCGAAGAGGTCTTGCCGATCATTTCCGCGATCTCGTCCGTTTTGTAGCCCTCTATGTAGTGAAGAGTGAGGACGATGCGGAATTTATCGGGTATCTGCATAAGTGCTTCAAGGATATTGGAACCGCTGTCGGCTGCGGCAATTGTATTCAGAGTTTCTTCGTCGAGTTCGGTCGTTCTGCTTCTGAGTTTGAGTATATCTCTGCAAATGTTGGAAGCGACCTTTATCAGCCACGCTTTTTCGTGACCGTCACTGCTGAAAGCAGGGGCTTTCTGCATATATCTGATGAAGGTGTCCTGAACCGCGTCCTCAGCGTCGGCTTTATTCCTGAGCATAACAAGACATATCCTGTAAAGCATATCTCCGTATTCTTCGACTGCCTCGCGAACGCAGTCTGTGTTCTGCATATTCATCAGCTCCTTTCAACAGTAATACGAACGAAAAGCCGTTTTGGTCAGTTTTATTTTAGCATTTTTTCAAAAATGCTGCAATTCTTTTTGGTTACCTTTGGAAAACATCTTTACAAGCGTTAAAAATAGTGATATAATAGAAAGGTAAAAGCTGCGTTCAATGGCGAGCACAGCAATTTTAAGGAGGTAATTCCAAATGGGAAAGTTAAGAATTGGTATCGCAGGATACGGTAACCTCGGCAGAGGCGTAGAGCTTGCGATAAGACAGAACGATGATATGGAGCTCGCAGGCATCTTCACACGCCGCGATCCTTCAACTGTAAAGCCGCTCACAGCCGGCGCTAAGGTCTACAAGATCGACGACGCTGAGTCTATGAAGGACCAGATCGATGTACTTATAATCTGCGGAGGAAGTGCTACCGATCTTCCCAAGCAGACTCCCGCACTCGCTAAGAACTTCAACGTTATCGACAGCTTCGATACACACGCAAGAATTCCCGAGCACTTCGCAAATGTCGATAAGGCAGCAAAGGAGAGCGGTCACCTCGCTTTCATCTCACTCGGCTGGGATCCCGGTCTGTTCTCACTCAACAGACTCTATGCTGAGTCTATCCTCCCCAACGGCAAGAGCTACACATTCTGGGGCAAGGGCGTAAGTCAGGGACACTCAGACGCTATCAGAAGAGTTGAGGGCGTCAAGAAGGGTATCCAGTATACAGTTCCGATAGAGTCAGCTATGGAAGCGGTTCGTTCAGGCAGCCAGCCCGACCTTACAACACGTCAGAAGCACAAGAGAGAGTGTTGGATAGTTGCTGAGGAGGGTGCTGATCTTGCTAAGATCGAGAACGACATCAAGACTATGAAGAACTACTTCGACGAGTACGATACAACTGTAAACTTCATCTCTGAAGAGGAATTCGACAGAGTTCACAATAAGATGCCTCACGGCGGCTTCGTTATGAGAAGCGGTCTTACAGGCGACGGTGAGAAGACTCACCAGATGATCGAGTATTCACTCAAGCTCGAGTCCAACCCTGAGTTCACTGCAAGCGTTCTTATCTGCTACGCAAGAGCTCTCGGCAGACTCCGCGCAGAGGGCGCAACAGGCTGCAAGACCGCTTTCGATATCGCTCCTGCTTATCTTTCTAAGCTCAGCGGTGAGGAACTCCGCGCTTCAATGCTCTGATCATAGCCGGTTCATAAACTATACCGCACATTTAACTGTTGTATTCGTATAGAAGCAATGTACTTGTTTACTGAGGGAAACCCTTTTGAAAAAGGGGTCTCCCTGATAATCAGGCAGATACTTCCGTATGAATATAACAGCTAAAATGTGCGGATTTTTATTAAGGAGTGGAATTATGAAGATCTCGGACGGATACTGGCTTGACAGGACGGGTTTTGACGTTAAATACGCGACGCAGATATATGACATTGAGACTGACGGAAGCTCTGTGACTATCCGCGCGGTCTGCGAGTGGATACACGGCAGGGGACAGACTCTCGGCGGACCTATGCTGACGGTCAGACTTACATCGGCGCTTGAAGACAGCATCAAGGTCAGCATAGAGCATTTTTCCGGTGTAAAGCAGAGAGGTCCCTACTTTGATCTGAACGAGGACAGCAGCTTCAGACCTGAGATCAGGCGCACTCCCGACGGCGGATACGAGCTTGTTTCCGGCAGAACGCGAGCCGTCATCGGACCGGAGCGTTCCGGCTGGGGGATAAAGTATTACTACGGCGACAGGCTGCTCACGCACAGCGGCTGGCATACGACCTCCCTAATTCTCACTGAAAAATGGCGCAGAGAACTGATGAATGCGGAGCAGTCCGCCGAGCGATTTTTTGCGGCTACCGACAGCGGCGGCAGCAGCTATATGCGGGAAATGCTCAATATAGCGCCGGGGGAGTACATTTACGGCTTCGGTGAGAAGTTCACGGCATTTGTCAAGAATGGGCAGACCGTCAGGGTATGGAACAGCGACGGCGGAACGTGCTCCGAGCAGAGCTACAAGTCCGTGCCGTTTTTCGTATCATCGCGCAGTTACGGCGTTTTTGCGGCTCACCCGGAACTGGTGGAGTTTGAGGTCGGCAGTGAGAATGTCTCCAAGACCGCCTTTTCCGTTCAGGGCGAGCGGCTCGAATACTACATATTCGGCGGCGAAAGCATCGCGGACGTTATCTCACGCTACACCGATCTCACCGGGAAACCAGCGCTTCCGCCTGCCTATACCTTCGGACTGTGGCTGTCAACTTCGTTCGTGACCGACTATGATGAAAAGACGGTCAGTTCGTTCATCGACGGTATGAGGGAGCGCGATATACCGCTCGATGTGTTCCATTTTGACTGCTTCTGGATGAAGGAGTACCAGTGGTGCGGCTTTGAGTGGAACAGGGAGCTTTTTACGGAGCCAGCGGAAATGCTCCGCCGCCTTAAGCAGAAAGGTCTTCATATCTGCGTATGGATAAACCCCTACGTCAGCCAGCGAGCACCGGTTTTCAGGGAGCTTGCTGACAAGGGCTGCTTCATAAAGAAGCCCGACGGCTCAGTGTTCCAGACTGATATGTGGCAGCCGGGAATGGCTATTATAGATTTCACAAATCCGGCGGCGCGGGAGTGGTTTTCCGCCCGTATCAGGGAGCTTGCTGAAATGGGAGTTGATGCGGTCAAGACCGATTTCGGCGAGAGGATACCGACTGACGCTGTGTACTATGACGGCTCCGATCCCTATAAGATGCACAACTACTATTCGTACCTCTACAACGAGACGGTATACAATGCGCTCGCTGAGGTCTACGGCGCGGAGAATGCCTGTCTGTTTGCACGTTCAGCGACAGCCGGCTGTCAGAAATTCCCGGTACACTGGGGCGGCGACTGCTTCTCAAATTACGAGTCTATGTGGGAAACTCTCCGCGGCGGACTTTCATTGTGCCTGTCCGGTTTCGGATTTTTCTCGCACGATATATCCGGCTTTGAGTCTGTCGGAACTCCCGACCTCTACAAGCGCTGGACGGCTTTCGGTCTCCTTTCGACACATTCGCGCTATCACGGCAGCGGTTCGTACAGAGTGCCGTGGGCGTTTGACGAGGAGAGCTGCGAGGTCGCAAGGCACTTCGCAAAGCTGAAATGCAGCCTTATGCCGTATCTGTTTTCGAGTGCCGTGAACACGCACAAAACAGGTGTTCCGATGATGAGGGCAATGGTCGTTGACTTCGGCTATGACCGCAATGTTCTGCCGATAGATACACAGTATATGCTCGGTGAAAATCTCCTTGCCGCTCCTGTTTTCAGTGAGGACGGCGAGTGCAGCTTCTACCTCCCGACTGGCGGTGTGTGGACGGATATCCAGACCGGTGAGCAGCTTGAGGGTGGTCATTGGTACACAAAGAAGTATGACTACTTCGGACTGCCTCTCTATGTGAGACCGGCTTCGATCATAGTTTTCGGCAGCTGTGACGACAGAGCCGAGTACGACTACGCTGACGGTATGAGGATAGTTGTTTACGGAGTTCCGGACGGCGGTTCGGCACGGACTGCGGTATACGACAAGAACGCGGAGCTCGCCGCTGAAGTAGAAGCTGTTCGCTCCGGAAACGAGCTCCGGGTGACAGTCAGAGGAACGGACAAGCCTTTCACTGTTGAAAGTTCTCAAGGCTTACAGGTCGTACTGAAGTGACGAATATAAAAGCCCTTAGCGTAATGCTAAGGGCTTTTTAATGTGTAGGGGACGGCGTCCTCGATGTCACGGAATTATATCATAATAGTTGAGGAGCACTTGCGGTAACCCGAAATCTCCGTCGCTTACGCTCGGATATTTCGACCGCTGCGCAATAATTTCCTCGCTGCATCTGCCGCTGGC
>CACXEJ010000065.1 GCA_902766595.1 Ruminococcus flavefaciens
GATGCTGAGCAGATCGCTATGATGAAGGACGGCGTTCGTCTTATCAACCTCGCAAGAGGTGAGCTCATCAACAGCGAGGCAGTAGTTAAGGCTATCGCTGACGGCAAGATCGCCAAGTATGTTACAGACTTCGCTGACGACGTTGTACTCGGCGTTGATGACGTTATCGTTCTTCCCCACCTCGGCGCTTCAACACCTGAGAGCGAGGACAACTGTGCTGTTATGGCAGCAGAGGAGCTCATCGACTACATCGAGAACGGTAATATCAGAAACAGCGTAAATCTCCCCAACGCTTCTATGGAGGCTCAGGGCACAAAGATCTGCGTTATCCACAAGAACGTTCCTACAACTATTGCTTCTATCACAACAGTTGTCGGCAACGAGGGCATCAATATCGAGAATATGGTTAATGCAAGCAAGAAGGACTTTGCTTACACAATGCTCGATGTTACAGGTGATGTACCTCCTGCTGTTGAGGGTAAGATCAATGCAGTTGACGGTGTAATCCGCGTAAGAGTTATCAACAAGTAATTCGCATAATTTAAGCCGGAGCTTTAAAAGCTCCGGCTTTTTTGTTTATGTGAGATAATTGATTTCGGGACGCCGAGGGCGGCGTCCCGAAATTTGAAGAGACTGCCTGAGCAGACTCTTCTTTATTATTTCATTGCAGCTGCACGAGCCTTGACATACTCTTCAAGGTAGTCTACTGTTCCCTCGATGCCAAGACGGCTGCTGTTGATGCTCAGGTCGTAGAGTCTCGAGTCGCCCCAGTGACCTGTGCAGTGATAGTTATGATAGCGCTTTCTCTTCTTGTCCTTCTTTGTGATAAGGCGCTGAGCCTCCTCCTCGGACAGCGAGTAGACCTTCATTACTCTCTTTACCTTCTCGCTTATATCGCCGAGTACGAACAGCGATACCAGTGCAGGATAGCTTTTCAGCTTAGTCTCTGAGCAGCGTCCTACAACAACAAAGGATTCTCCGCTCTTAGCCTTCTTGTCGATGATGTCGAACTGCATCTCTGCGATGTTGTCCTCGATAGAATTGCTGTAACCTCTTACTGAACGTGCTATGATATGCGGCTTGGGATTTTCGTTGTACTTCTCGATCTCCTCGGGAGTAAGACCGGTCTTTTCAGCGATGTCTGTAATGAGGTGTCTGTCGTATATCGGGATATTAAATCTCTTTGCGAGCTCCTCAGCGATAACTCTTCCGCCGCTTCCGAACTCTCGTCCTACTGAAATTATCAACTGTGACATAATACTTCCTCCTCTTTATCAAATCTTATCAAAGGTATCTCAGGAAAATGTATCCGGTCGAGATAGCGAGAACTATCACTGTTGCCGGAGCTATCTTCTTGCAGTATCTTCCCCAGCTTATCGGGTAGCCGTTCTTGGCTGCGACTGATGTTCCGACAACGTTTGCAGAAGCACCAATGGGAGTTGCGCTTCCGCCGATGTCAGTACCGATAGAGAGCGTCCACGCGAGAGTGTGGAGACTTACACCAGTGGTTTCGGAAAGGCTCTCGATAACGGGCACCATAGTTGCTGCAAACGGGATATTGTCCACGAATGCGCTTGCGATAGCCGATACCCAGAGGATAATAGCTACCATAAGCATTGTATTTCCGCCGCTGATATTCTTGATGAACTTGGCAATGAGTTCGAGTATGCCAGTCTCTTCGAGTCCGCCTACGACTATGAACAGTCCGATGAAGAACACGAGTGTCTTATAGTCCACCTTCTTGAGAAGTCCGGGAGCGTCTTTACCGGAAGTGAGCAGAGTGATAACTGCGATGAAGAGTCCTATGCTCGCAACTGTAAGGTGTGTCATTGAATGTGTTATAAGGAGTATTACCGCACAGCCGAAGATTATGCTGCTGATAACGAAATCCTTCTTGTTTGTGATAGCCTCAGAGGGCTTGGGGAGCTTTGAGATGTCCACCTTTTCGCCTGTTGTGGAGGCAAGCTCCTTCCTGAACGCAAAGTAGAGGAACACTACTGATACAACAAGGCATATAGCCGCACAGAGACCTGTGTTTGTAAGGAAATCGAAGAACGAAAGTCCTATCGAAGTACCTACGATGATGTTCGGAGGATCTCCGCACATCGTTGCGCTTCCTCCGAGGTTAGCGCAGAATATCTCGGAAAGTATCATCGGTACGGGATTGAAGTGGAGGAGCTGTGCAAGTTCTACCGTTACCGCTGCAAGGAACATTATGACCGTGATACTGTCGATGAACATCGAGAGCACTGCTGACATTATCATAAATGTGATGAAGACCGGTATCGTCCTGCACTTGACGATGAACGCTATCTTCATACACAGCCACCGGAAAAAGCCTGCCTTAGCCATTCCCTCGACCATTACCATCATACCGGCGATAAAGATTATCGTAGCCCAGTTGATGCCCTTGCTTTCGCTTTCGGTTACCTGATACCAGAAATCCTTGGTCGCAAAGCCTTTGAGCGCAAGGGTATTCCATATCGCTTCACCATTTTTCATACATATACCGAACACTACTCCGAGTGTCAGTATACCGCTTCCCAGAGTTACATAATGGCGCTCGATCTTGTCGAGAACGATCATTATGAACATTGCCGCAAATATCACTACGGCGAAGACCTGTGCAGCTGACATAATTTTAACCTCCATTGGCATTAACGCCTGAAATAGCTTTCCTATTAAAATAGGAAAACAAAACCGTTTAAAATTATATCACACCGCCGCGTCGATTTCAAGGACTTTGCGAAATTATTAACACATATGAACATTTTCTGCGTTTTTATCATTCTTTTTGGCTTGCTGCACGGATTTTTGGTGTAATATGTCAATATACCGCGCATTGCTGTTCTTCCGGCGTTCCGGCTGTTGCTATTTAAGCTCAACTATGTTATAATATAGTTTGTATTATTGCCAAAGAATAAGGAAGTAAATATATATGATGTACTTTTTTCTCGTATTCGGTTTTTTTCTGCTCATAAAGGGTGCAGACTTTTTCGTTGACGGCAGCTCCTCTGCCGCAAAAAAACTCCGCGTACCGCCGCTCATCATCGGTATGACCATCGTTGCTATGGGAACGAGCCTGCCGGAGACCTCAGTAAGCGTCAGCGCTTCTATCGCCGGCAAGAACGATCTCTCAATCAGCAACGCTGTCGGCTCCAACATCTTCAACCTTATGGTCGTTGCCGGAATATGCTCGGTGCTGTGCAATCTCCCCATCGAAAAAGACACCCTCAAGCGCGATTTCCCTATCTCGATCGCAGCAGCTGCCGCTCTCCTCGGTATGGGAGCTTACTTCGGCAGACTCAACCGCTTCTGCGGTATAACGCTCCTCATTGCATTCGTCGCTTTCCTCTACCTTATGGTGCATAGTGCTTTCAAGGCACGAGAGGCATCTGCCGGTTCTGAGGACGAGATCAAGGCACTTCCGGTATGGCGCTGTCTGCTCTATATGATCGGCGGTATAGCCGCGATAGCAACCGGCGGAAAAATGGTCGTGGAAGGTGCTTCCGACATCGCAAGCACTTTCGGTATGTCTGACAACCTCATCGGTATGACTGTGGTCGCTCTCGGAACGAGTCTCCCCGAGCTCGTTACCTCAATAGTTGCCGCGCGCAAGAATGAACTCGATATGGCACTCGGAAACGTTATCGGCTCCAATATCTTCAACATACTCTTTGTTCTCGGAATTGCCGCTTCTATCTCTCCGATGAGCTTCACTCACCTGAACTGCATTGATACCACCGTTCTTATCGCTTCGAGCGCTCTCGTATTCCTCTTCTGCCTGCCGAAAAAGAAGCTCGTGATGTGGAACGGCATTGTTATGCTTTCGGTATATTCCGGCTACACGGTCTACCTGTTTATGAGATAACGCTCCGGGACTTGATTTTTCCCGTGATATATGTTACAATTAGTATCATAGCCGGCGCAGGAAGTTTTCCAGCCGTATTATACAGGAGGTGCGCTTATGAGCGAGCTTAATGAAAAAGACGTTGAAGAGTTCGACGAGGACAATGAAAACTACATCACCCTGACAGACGATGACGGAAAGGATATTTCCTTTGAGATACTGGACACCATTGAGTATAAAGAGCGTATTTTCGCCGTTCTTCTTCCTTTTGAGGATACCGACGACGAAGTTGTGATACTCGAGGTGATACCCGCTGAGGATCCTGAGTACGACGATTTCGTTTCTGTTGACGATGAGGAGCTTCTCAACGAGGTCTTTGAGGAATTCAAGAAGAAAAACGAAGGCGAATTCGACTTTGACTGATCTCAGAGATCTCAGAGTTCAGAGCTAAGATGTCAGAATAAAGAAAAGGGCGCACAGTGTGCGTCCTTTTTTACTCTGAGGTGTTCATTGCCACTTTTTTCCTGTGTTTAATCACAGCGTAGCTGTCCATAATATACCTGTAATGATATTTCCGGAGGCAGGTATTATGGCATACAACAAAGTGGTGATCTCAGGCATAAATACTTCCGAGCTCACAGTTCTGAAAGAAGAGGAGAAGATCGCTCTTCTCAGAGAGATAAGGGCTACCGGCAGCAAGGAGGCTCGCGACAAGCTGATACGCGGCAACCTCCGGCTCGTTTTAAGCGTCATACAGCGCTTTACCGGACGCGGTGAGGACATTGATGACCTCTTCCAGATAGGCGTGGTCGGACTCATCAAGGCTGTGAACAACTTTGACCTGAGCAAGGAGGTAAGGTTCTCGACCTACTGCGTCCCGATGATAAGCGGCGAGCTGCGCCGACATCTGCGCGATCACAGTCACGTTAAGATAAGCCGTTCACTGCGCGACCTTGCCTACAAGGCGATACAGTCCAAGGAGAGGCTCACACCGGTCCTCGGCAGAGAACCCCGTATAGAAGAGATAGCCGAGGACATCGGCGAGAAGCGTTCGGAGGTAGTCATAGCACTCGAGAGCATAAGCGATCCGCTTTCACTGTACGATCCGGTGTACACCGACTCGGACGACACGGTATGCGTTATGGATCAGATAAGCGACAGCAACGACGTTCAGAGCCGTATGGACGAGCTGACTATCCGCGACGCTATCAGAGACCTCGGCGAGCGTGAGCGGAATATACTCTATCTGCGCTTCCTGCGCGGAAAAACTCAGATGGAGGTCGCGAAGGAGATCGGTATTTCTCAGGCACAGGTGTCAAGACTTGAAAAGGGTGCGATAAACCGCATTAAGGACAGTCTGAGATAAAAATTGTTCAAAATCGACAAAAAATGGCTGAATATAGATTTTTATCGGCTTTGCACTTGACTTTTTTCCTCATATGTAATAGAATAGATGTATATCATCTTTAGGAGAGTGCATATCAATGAGCAAGATCAGGGACTTTTTTGCAAACCTGAAAAAATCTACAAAGATCACACTTATTTCGTGCGTCAGCTTCGTACTGATGACGTTTATTATTCTTTGCTTCTTTATCATATCACCTATCACACCTGACGATAAGGCTGGCAATACCTTCGGACGTGAGAGCGTTTCCTCGGACGGCAGCACGGTTTCCGATTTAACTACTTCCGGCGACGGAAATTCGCTCGAGGTGTCAAAGGGCACAACAAATACTACCGCGCCCGGTATCACGACAACACACGTTGATTATACCATAACTGTCACATCAGGTACGGGTATGTACTATGACGGACGCATCATCATCGGCGGTGAGTACGGCGAAAACAACTACAACAACAATTACGATAACAACAGCAATAATAACGACAATTCCGGAAACGGCTACGGCAGCGATGATAACAGCGGCAACGGCTATTCCAGCGGCGACAATAACAGCGGAAACAGCGGCAGCGATGACAACAGCGGCAATGGCTATTCCGGCGGCGACAATAACAGCGGAAACAGCGGCAGTGACAACAACAGCGGCAATTCCGGCGGCGGAGATCAGAGCACTCCCAGTGTAACAGAGGCTCAGAACTCAGGTGAAACAGGCAACAATAATTCCGGCGGCGGAGCTCCTGCTGAAACTCCTCAGCAGCAGACACAAGCACCGGAAGCCAATGTTCCTCCTCAGGTTAATCCTGACGATCTCCCATCTGCTCAGACACCTCAGGAAAATCAGAATGAAACTCCTAATGAGCAGCCGGCTGGCGGCGGTGAGTCCGCAGGAGAAAATGCCGGCGGCGGAGAATCTGCTGAATAACAAATATAAAGCTGCCTTGAAGGCAGCTTTAGTTTTATCCGGCACAAAAAAGAGCGGTCAGAGACCGCCCGGGACCGTTTATCAGAAAACGGCTTTCTTTATCATATCAAGTTCTTTCAGTGAAATGCAGTTAGGGAAATCGTCGTTCTTCATAATTGAGAGTATCTCGTCGATCTCAGCCCAGCATACCTCGCTGACCTCAGATGACTGGAGCACGAGCTGGTCTGTGTCTATGTCCTCACGGCAGAGGTATATTGCACTGAGCTCATTGTCATTGATCTCACCGTATTTTGTAACGCTGTTGATAAGACCGATGAGTTCGAGCTTTTCTCCCGTTATCTCAATGCCGAGCTCCTCCTTGAGTTCTCTCACGGCAGCGTGTCTGAACTCGCCGCCCTGCGAAACGTGTCCGGCAGCTGAAACATCATACCTGTCGGGGTTGACGTCCTTTTCGGGAGAGCGCTTCTGGAGCAGCACATAAATGCCCATATCGCGTCTTTTTATCAGCCATATGTGGACAGTCGGGTGAAGGTCGCCGTCTCTGTGTACGAGGGAACGCGGCTTTGATGTACGGGTAAGTCTTGAGTGCTCGTCGATGAGATTGAGGAATTCATCTTCGAGTATCTCAACTGTGATCATATGACTGTTTCCGTCACAGCTGCGGAATACTTCGGTTATTTCGTCAACGGCAGGGTTGATAACATCCTCGTCCGAAACATACAGCTTGAATGTATGCGGAGAGTCGAGTCCCATAAGTGCACCTGAAAGAGATGCTTTGTCAGTGATCCTGTCAATGCCGAGCTTTTCAGCGACTTCTTTGTAGAGCTCTGAGCTCTCACTGAGTCGGTTAAGATAAATTTCGGAAATCTCCATTTTAATAACTCCTGAACTATTATCAATTTATAACCCCAACAATTATATACCTTAATCGACGAAATGTCAATAGTTTTTCGGGATTTCCTTGAAAAACGCAGAGGAGGGATACAGTGTCCGCGAAAAAGAGCAGCATCAGTGCTGCGTTCATACTGGTGACGGCGTTTGTTACTATGCTGATATGCACGAAGTCGTCGCCGCTCTATCCGCTGAACGACTGGGTGGACGCGAATACCTATTTGACTGTCGGACGCGGTATGCTTCACGGAAAGGTGCCCTACCGAGACCTCTATGAGCAGAAGGGACCGCTTCTCTACTTCCTCCACGCGGCAGCAGCTTTCATATCGGACTCCTCATTTGTTGGTGTATTTGTGCTTGAAACGGCAGCCTGTGTGGCATTTCTGTGGGAGGCGAGGTACCTTATGGGACTTCACGGCTGCGGGGACAAGCTGTGGGTGCTTCCGATGACCGCGCTTGCTGTGTACAGCTCGGAGGCTTTCTGTCACGGTGACAGTGCGGAGGAGCTCTGTCTGCCGCTTACGCTCGGAGCCTATATCATCGGTTGTAAGGCGGTGGAGGGGCTTCCGGGACGAAGCGGTGTCAGAGCCTTCGTGCTCGGTGTTCTCGCTGGAGCAGTTATATGGGTGAAGCTGACGTTTATTGGGATATTTGCGGCGGCACTCGCAGCAATTCTCGCGGACTGCCACCGCAGACACGGGGAGCTTCTCCGCTGCGGAGCTCTCTTCGTGCTGGGAGCTTTTGCCGCGAGCGTACCGGTACTGCTGTATTTCCTCATCAACAATGCTATGGACTCACTTTTCTCGGTCTATTTTTACGACAACCTCTTCCGATATGGCGGTGAGGACGGCGGACTGCTCCATAATATCGCGGATGGCTGGAACTTCTCGCGCATCTTTATGACAGTGCCGTTCTGTATCATCTGCGCAGGACTGCCGCTTGCACCTCTGCTCCGGGGACGGCGGCTGTGCGCGTATTATACTGCGGCGGTGCTGCTGATGTTTGCGACGGTATTCTGTGGCCACGGCAGCTATCAGTATTATCCGCTTGCAATGGCGGTGTTCGTGCCGGAGGGAGTCAGTCTTATACTGCTTGCAGTCAAGAAGCTTCTCAGAGGCAGGGGAGCGGCTGTGCCGGCGTATATGGGGGCGGTACTATGCGCGGCAGCTCTTGCAGCGGACGGTGTTCTCTCTTACAAGCTCAGCCGCAATGTCTACCTGATGAAGTATGACCGCTCCGACCTTCCGCAGTATCATTTTGCGGAGCTTATGGACGGGGAGGGCAGCTTGCTCAACTATGGCTTCATCGACGGCGGCTTCTATCTTGCAGCCGGAGAAGTGCCTGAATTCCGCTATTTCTGCCGTAACAATATGAGCGTTCCGGAGATGACTGCCGCTCAGGAACACTATGTCTCGTCGCATATGCCAGAGTACATCGTGACACGTTCCCCAGAGCGGACTCCGGAAAGGCAATTTGAGGGATACACGCTTATAGCCTCACGGGGACTGTCTTATTATAACAAATACTTCTATTATTTTTTGTTTAGATTAAACGAAAATAGTGATATGCAATCATTTTCTATTGAATAATTTTACAAGTTATGCTATAATTAATATATAAAGTTACAAGATAAAAAAGTGTGTTTCAAGGAGGTGTTATATGACTCCAAAGGAAGAATTTATATCCGTATACACCGAGAATATCAAGCGCGGCGGTGCGGATAAACTGCTTGAGTACCTCAAGAAGAGCGACTTCTTTACGGCTCCGAGCAGTACAAGATTTCACGGCTCCTACGAGGGCGGGCTCGTTCAGCACAGCCTGAACGTGTACTACTGCCTGAAGGACTACCTCTCACGTCCGCGTACAAAGGAGCTCTACGGTATGGACTATTCGGAAGAGACTATTGCTATCGTGGCACTTCTCCACGATGTCTGCAAGGTCAACTTCTACACGGTCGATTACCGCAACAAGAAAAATGATGAGACCGGCGTCTGGGAAAAGGTGCCGTACTATACCGTAAACGATACGCTGCCTTACGGACACGGCGAAAAGTCGGTATATATACTCTCCGGCTTCTTTTACGGCGATGACAGGCTCACACGCGAGGAGGCTTTTGCTATCCGTTATCATATGGGCTTTTCGGGTATCGAGGATAAGAACGTCATAGGCAAGGCGCTCGAGATGTATCCTCTTGCACTCGCGCTCAACGTTGCGGATATGGAAGCATCATATTATCTCGAAGGCAGTGTAAAATAAGTTAATAGAACGCGGTGGGGGTATGCGTTTTATGTTTACATACTCGGCTCTGCTGCAAAATGTAATTTGTACATTTTGAAACAGCGCGTAGTATACGACCAATTGTTCCGCTGGCATTACGGAACTGACTGAAAAGGAGAAATGGATTATGAATTGGTACGATAACGCTATAATTTACCACATCTATCCGCTGGGTTTCTGCGGCACCCCAAAATTCAACGACGGAGGTGAGGTAGTCTACCGTCTTGACAAGGTCCTTGAATGGATCCCTCATTTCAAGGAGCTGAACGTTGACGCGGTCTACTTCGGACCTGTTTTTGAGTCGGTCGAGCACGGCTACGACACTATCGACTACAAAACTATCGACCGCCGTCTTGGCGATAACAATTCTTTCAGGTATATCTGCGACAAGCTCCACGAAAACGGCATAAGGATAATACTTGACGGCGTTTTCAATCACGTCGGCAGAAAATTCCCTCAGTTTGTTGACATTCAGGAAAAAGGACAGGGCTCGGGATACTGTGACTGGTTCCAGAACCTCAACTTCGGCGGTCAGAGCCCCTGCGGCGATCCCTTCTGGTACGAGGGCTGGAACGGTCACTATAACCTTGTTAAGCTCAATCTGCGCAACGTAGGCGTTTGCGACCACATCATCGACGCCATAAACTACTGGATAGAGTCGTTCGGGATCGACGGTATCCGCTTTGACGCCGCTGACTGTATCGACTTCGACTTCTTCAAGAGGATAAGGAGCTTCTGCAAGGGCAAGAAGCCGGATTTCTGGCTTATGGGCGAGATAATCCACGGCGACTACAACAGGTGGGCAAACCCCGAGATGCTCGACAGCGTTACGAATTACGAGTGCTATAAGGGACTTTACTCGTCTCACAACGATAAGAACTACTTCGAGATCGACTACTCGATAAATCGTCAGTCCGGTGCAAACGGCGGTATATACAGAAATATCAACCTCTATAACTTCGTTGACAACCACGATGTGAACCGTCTTGCGAGCACTCTCGTAAACCCTGCTTACCTTCCTCTCGTATATACCCTTATGTACGCTATGCCGGGTATCCCCTCGATCTATTACGGAAGCGAGTTCGGTATTCAGGGCAGAAAGGAGAACAACTCCGACGATAACCTCCGTCCCTGTCTGCACCTTGCAGATATGGAACAGGAAAACACCTCCCTGTATCATCATCTCGTCAAGCTCGGACGTATCTACCGCGCTTATCCTGCACTCCGCAACGGTATCTACGAGCGTATCCAGATAACCAATCAGCAGCTTCTCTTCAAGAAGTACCTCGGCGATCAGGTCGTATATGTTGCCCTCAATCTCTCCGAGAATTTCTACGAGTTCAACTTTGGTACACACCTTAATGCACTCGTTGATGTTCTGAGCGGTGAGCAGATACCTGTCGAGAACGGCAACGTTCATCTCAATATGAAGCCCTTCTCGTCAATGATAATTGTTGCAGACGATATTGTGAACAATAACGAGGAGGAAGAAGTCAAGCCTGAGGTGATAAAAGAAGAGGACAAGGAGACCGAGATAATCCCCGGTGCCAAGTATCGTCATTTCAAGGGCACAGTCTATGAAGTGATAGATATTGCACGTCACAGCGAAACAAACGAGGAGCTTGTGATTTATCGTTCAACTATCGACGGTCAGCTCTGGGCGAGACCTAAAACTATGTTTGTTGATAAAGCCGGAGATGTCCGCAGATTTGTAAAAGTTGATTAAAACTGAATAAATGAGTTACAGCCGTCAATAATAGAGTCACAGGGACTATTCCCTGAGCTATCCATTGACGGCTGTTCTGTTTCCGCACGCAGTTCGGCTTGTTCCAAAGTGCGGAGAAAGGCTGGTAAACTATGAGTAAGCACAGCAATAAGGAGCATTCGCAGAGCGGATCATCATCTTCTTCAAAGAAGAGCAGCCCCGACAGTAAGGACTGCAAGGACTGCTGCGATAACGACTAACGAAAACTGCTGCCTGAAAAGGCAGCAGTTTGATTATGCGCATTATTTTTTCTTGAGCTGTATCAGCTTGTATACAAATAGCTCGATAGAGATGAGTCCTGCGATAACAGCGGCAGAAACGATCGCAACTATACGAATATCTCCTCTTCTCTTGGGTTCGGAGGACTCAGAGGTAGTAGTTTCTGCGGTAGTTTCATCGGCAGGGGGAGCGGTAGTCTGAGTAGTCTGCTCGATAGTTGTAGAGGCTTCTGAGACTGATGTGGAAGCGGTTGTTGTGGCAGCCGTAGAAGTTTCTTCCTCTGCCTTATTGATCTCGATAGGCTTTATACCGCCGTTTTCCTGAGCAATGAAGCTTGTGAGCCACGCGAGGGAAGCGTTCCAGTTGATAGTACACTCGTTTACGGACCACGCTTCGATGTGGTCGAGGTAGCACTTCTGCGGAGGTATAGCACCCTTCTTCCAGCCTATGCCTTGTACCCACGGATCCTGCATACCCGAATTAGGTCCGCCAGCCATTACGCCGTTAGGAGCTTTCGGGAAGGTCTCGTCTATGAGGTTAGCCCAGAAACGGTGGTGCGGATATTCGGTAGTGTGGTCGCCGTAGCCGGTAACATAGGAGTAGTCCATAGCATTTCTGCCGAGGAGGTAGTCCATACCGCCGAGCGCACCGCTCATATGTTTTTGGTCACCTGAGATCATATAAGCATAGGCGCAGACGATAGAGTTATCGGCAACAACTGAGTTAGAGCCCCAGACATAGCCCTTATCGTCATCATCGTAGCTGATAGTGCTCTGACCGTATGGGAGACCATAGCCCTGTTTTTCTTCCATCTCCATATAGTGCTCTGAAGCTGAGACTATATTCTTCTTGGCTTCCTCGAAATCCTTCTTGTCAATGTTCTGTTCGTTGAGAGCTAAGCTGAATGTACCGAGAGCGGCAGTATGTCCCCAGTCGAACGTGCCGACAGCACCGACAGCTTCACCGCCGTCCATAGTAGTGGGGACTTTGAGGAAGTAGTCGGACTTTTCCATATCCTTGTAGTAGCTCTCGTCGCCGGTGGTGAGGAAGAGTTCGCAGGCAGCCCAGTAGAATTCGTCCTTTACGTCATCGTCACCGTAAGCGCCGCCGCCGATAGACTCGTCGAGGGGAGCGAACATATCGGGGTGCTCCTTCGCAGCCTTGTAGGCTTCCTTGGCAGCGTCAAGGCACTTCTTTGCGAAATCCTTGTCATATTTTCCCCAGAGTCTTGCGGACTGAGCGCCGCAGGCTGCGAGGTTGAGAGTTGCAGCAGTCGTAGGCGGTTTGACGATACGCTTCATTTCGTCGTCAGCAGGAGCTATGCCCAGTGCAGTCCACTTTTCATCGTGAGCCTTGTGGTAAGCCATACCCTTGTAGTCGCCGCTGTCAACTATCATCTTGAGCATCCAGTCCATTTCCCAGCGGGCTTCATCGAGAAGGTCGGGATACTTGTTGTTGTTTTCGGGAATATTCATAGTGCCGTCAGCGTAGACCTCGTCAAATCCGTACTTGATAGCAGTTTCGTACTGGTTCTGCATCAGCCAGAGGGAAAGACCGCCGTTTACGACATATTTGCCGTGGTCGCCGGCATCGTACCAGCCTCCGGTGACGTCGATAGAACCGCTGCTGCCCTTGTAGCCCCATGTCTGCTCGATCTCAGCCATATCCTTCGGGTGACCGGCTTTACGGGCGAGAGCCTTCTTGTCGCCGGAAGTGATGAACTGGCTCTTGATCTCGATGCCGCTGCGGTTCTGGTAGAAGTAGTTCAGCGCGTCATAGAGGAGTGAGGAATACTTTTCGGATTTGCCGATAGTGAATTCGCGGCTCTTGAGGTCGCCTTCGGCAGCGAGTGTGTATGTGCCGGCTTTATCAAAGTCGGAGAAGTCGATGATGTGAACGTTGTCGTCGGAGTCGGCGTCCTTGCCGAAAGGCTTGGTCTTGCCTGAGTAAACGGACTTGCCGTCCTTGTCGAGCACGTCGAATTTCAGCTCGTCCTTACTGTCGCTGAGGAGAGTTGCACGTTTTTCCCTGTCGGTAAAGTAGCCGACCTGATTTGTGAGAATATCAGCGCGTTCCCATTTGTCAGCCTGAAAGTAGTCGTTCTCGTCGCTTGTCTCGTCGATGAGGGACATATTGTCAAAGGTTATCTCAGTACCGGCTGGGAAGCAGCCTCCGGGAGTGTACTGACCGTCGCCGCCGAGGTGGAAAGCCCACTCCGCTACGTCGAGGGACTGTGTGGGAGTGAATTCCAGCTCGACCTTTTTGGTCTCGTTGGCATTTATCTGGATAGGCTCCCAGTTGTTGTTGAAGTCGCCCTCGTTGGTGGACATATTGTGCCATACCTCAACATCACCGTCGAGGTTGCCTATCTTAGTGTAGTATTTACCGCTTTTTGAAGCTGTGATCTCGTAGTTAACCTTATACTTGTGGCCTGAGACTATCTTGAGTCCTCTGTGGCGGAACTGGCAGTCCCATCTGTCCTCGCCGCCCTCGGAAGCTCCGCCGGGGTTGACGATAGTAACCTTGTATACACCGTCGTCTATCTCGAAATCCATTTTGCCGGGAGCTGACTCAACGATGTGCCACGGCAGACCTACTCCTGAGTCAAAGTTGGTCTGACCGAGCTGCTGACCGGCGTCGGCAGGCATAGGTGCGAGACCTATTACGGCAGGAGTGAACGAGGCTGCTGCGATCATAGCAGCTGCCACAGCGGAAACGGTTATATTCTTTATGTTTCTCGCTCTGATCATATATAGTAACCTCCATTGTGCAATTTTTTCCATACTATACTTTAATACTTTTTTTGCAAGATGTAAAGAGCATACACAGAAAGTTTACAATTTGTTTTTTTATTACTCTGTTTTGCCCTATAAATCCGACAGAAAAACGGATATTTTCAGTATATTTCACACTATAAGAAACAGGATACAGCCTAAGGCGATACCAATATAGAAGTAATATACGGATTATTGAGGGAAACCCTTTTGAAAAAGGGTTCTCCCTCAAACTCCCTTCCTAAAACTTTTATCTGGTTTTTGCCGTGACAGTACGCAGGTTCAATAAACAAAAAATAAAAGCGCTACTATAAAGTTAGTAGCGCTAATTTTGTACTGTCACGGCAAAAACAAAAATAAAGTCTTTGGAAAGGGGGCACGGGGGAAGAACCTTTCCTCAGAAAGGTTTGCCCCCGGTAAAGTCGCATATGTTTCTTTATTAGCATTTCCTTTAAGCCGTATCCTGTTATTGGATCATTTCTTGCTGAAAACCTTATCGTCGATGAGCTGGTGGTTTGCATCGAAGTCAACGCGGAGCACGGACTGGTATGTTCCGTCCTCGCTGTATACGTTTTCGCCGGAGTAAGTGCCTTCAGCGGGTATCTGTATCTGCTCGGTGTCGTAGCGGAGGAGGAAGGGGAGTCTGAGCGAGAGCTTATACATCTCACCGGTGGACATATTTGTGACCAGTGACGGGAGTGCGCTCTTCGTGAACTTCCTGAGGAATGAGAAGCTGCCTGAACGCGCGTTCTTGATGAGCTCGTTCATAACCGTTCTCTGGCGCGATGTTCTCTCGAAGTCGCTGTTTCCGACCTTTCTGATACGCGAGTAGGAAAGTGCCTGCTTACCGCTGAGGTGCTTCTTACCGCCGCCGCTGAGTAGGTCGGACTCGCGTTCGTCGCCCATAAGCTCGTTCACCTCGTCGATGAGTATGTCGTTGAGAGCCTTTGCTTCGTCGTCGGAGACTTCGATGTCAATACCGCCGGCAGCGTCGATGATGCTTGCGAAGGTATTGAAGTTTATGAGGATATAGTCATCGATCTTCACGCGGAAGTTCTTCTCGATAGTGTCCATAAGGAGCTCCGGACCGCCGTAGGCATATGCCGCATTCAGCTTATCTTCGCCGTGACCGGGAATTTCAACGTAGCAGTCACGCATAAACGACGTCATAAAGAGCTTGTTGGACTTCTTGTTGAGCGAAACGAGTATCATCGAGTCGGAGCGTCCGCGATCGTTTTCAGTTCTGCCGTCAGTACCTATCACAAGGAAGCTGCGGACATAGTTCGCATCGAGCGCACCTTCTGTACGGGTACGGCTCTTTGTATCAACGTGGTCCATTTTCTTGATTATGCTGAGTGAGGTGCAGGAGTAGATACCGAAGAGCAGCAGGAGGAGAATGAGGAGACTGATGAGGACTCTTCTGATTATCTTTCCGATGAGACTCTTCCGGCGCTTTTTAGGCTTTGGCGATCTCTGCGGAGGAAGCTCCTGCGGTCTTCTGCGCTGAGGTCTGCGGGGAGGCTGAGGCGGTCTCTGACCGCTTCCGGAGTAAGGTCTTGGCTGCTGCGGCTGACGCGGATCGTACTGCGGATAACCGCCCTGCGGCTGATTATAGCCCTGCTGCTGGTAGTTTCCGTACTGCTGTTCCTGTCCGTAGCCCTGCTGTGAGTAGCCGCTGTACTGCTGCTGATTCTGACTGTAGCCCTGCTGCGGATAGCCGCCGTACTGCTGCTGGTTCTGACCGTAGCCCTGCTGTGGATAACTTCCGTACTGCTGCTGATTCTGACCGTAGCCCTGCTGCGGATATCCACCATACGGCTGCTGGGGCTCCGGCGGTGTAAATGCGATAGTATCTTCGTTGTCTGTGTTGCGCAGATCTCTTTCTCTGTTGTTTCCGTTCTGTGTTCTGTCGGGCATTGTATGCTCCTTTCTAATGCGATGACCTGCACCCGCTTTTTCGGCAGGTGCAGGTCGGGGTTCAGGTCTTTTTCATAGTCACTGCGATATAGGTCAGCAGAGTGCAGGCGAGATTATAGATTATCAGCGCCGTTGCGGACATATATACATAGCTTGTCATAAACGCCTTTGAAACTATCAGCATAAGGCACAGTCCGAGTCCTAGCACCATTGATGCCGTCTGGAGGATCAGACCTATTATAGCTGAAGTGTGGATAGTTTTAGCCGAGATCATAAGCTGTGCGAGGGAAGTGAACTTTCCGGTCGTTGCCATAGAGGCACTGAGACGGACAGCCTTTCCGGTCTCTGCGTCAAAATCCGTGTGGAGACGCTTGGGGAGAACTCTTACCATATCCTCAGGAATACCGAATACTGTGTGCAGCTTTCTTGCTGAAAGGCAGGGATCGACGCTCTTTACGATCATACATACCTTGCTCTTTGCAAGGCGGCGAGCCCATCTGCGGACGTTCTTGTCGGCTGTGAGCTCAACTATGAACATCGCTGCGAGGTTGCCTGAGATCGAGAGGTAAAGAGCCTCCTGATCGCCTTCTGTGAATTCGGCTTCCTTGGTTTTAGTCGGAAGACCTTCGATATTGTGGCTTGTCATAAGCTCACGGTTGCCGAAGAGTATGCGCTTGTTGTTTATCCAGCCGCACATACCCATTGATTCTTCAAATGAATAGTTGTCGATCGGGTAGAGCATATCGTCTCTGCCGTCGGTGACGTCGCTGAAGAGCTGCTTCATAATACTGCCGCCGTGGTGGGTAAGACTTGCGGCTTCGAGCAGTGCTTCATCGAGCTTGGTGTTGGAGAACACCTTGATGCCGTCGAGCTTGACAGTTCCCTCGGGGAAGAGCTCGCGGGCGTTCACGAGTATGGAGTTTGCATCGTAGAAGTCATCAACGCTCTGGTAGCCGAGGATAATGCCCTTGTTGTCGAAGGCTCTTTCGGCAGCCTTTTCGAGCGGCATATTCACCACAAAAGGCATAGCTATGCACGATGCAGCACACATCATCATACTGAATATCGAGAGACCGAAGGCTGCGGTTTCGAGCCCTGTGTAGGAGCTCTTGCGGCAGTACGCTATAAACACCGCTATGATTGCCGAGAAAAGCATACTCAGCGGAGCAGCCTTGCGGCAGTAGCGGTCGGTCATATCTGACGAGTAGGTGTAGCGCAGGAAATCGGTAAGGAAGTCCGTTCTGCGCGTTGAGGCGAGTATCGGGAAATCACCGAGAGTGCCCCTTGTAAGGCGCTCGGCACGTTCCTCGTTGTCAACGTAGACGACGCCGGTCCTGCTCGGATTTTTTGAGACAAAGCGGAAATTCCTTGCCGCTCTTTTGATAATGGTCATCTTGCCCAGCGCATTGAAGAGGAGGGCGAGTATGCCGATCGGCATATAGATATGCACGGAGTCTGCTTCGACCATATCCGGGTGATAGAAAGCCGGAATTGCGGCTATTATGCAGGTCAGGGCGGTTATAGCCGTCATAGTATCGCTGTCCGACTGAAAGGTGAACAGCTTGCGCAGCCCCTTGGTCATTACAGCCATTGACGAGAGAACGGCAATGAGTCCGAGCACGAGATGTGCGGTTATGTAGGTCTTGACGTGCTCTGTTCTGCTGAACATATCGAGTATCGGCAGACTGAACTGGTTGCCGAGAGTAATATACAGGCTGAGGAAAGCGGTCATAAAGAGAATGACGACTCTTGAGGAGATAGTGCTCTTGAGCTCGAAAATATCTCTTCCCACGTCCTCGACATCGCCGTAGTGGTTGAAGTCAACGATGCGCTTTGTACGCTTCTTCTTGGCTTTGACGGAGAGGTATTCGTCCTGTCCCTGAGTGATATGTACGTCGAGCGCGCTTGCATCGACCTCGCCGCGCTGGCTGAGGTCAAGGCTGGTCATAGCAGCTCTCGGTGTGGGAATGACCGGCTTTGCAGCTTCAACTGCTGCCGGTGAGGGGACGATGTCCGTGATATGCTTCCTGCCCTCGGGACTTTCCGCAGCCGCGACCATTGCAGCACGGCTCTTCTTCTTTTTGCGGAAGGACGGGGGAGTATACATATATTCGCCGTCCGGGCTCTCTCTGTCATATGTATAATCAGGCAGCTTTTTGCGGCTGTGCTGTTTTTTTCTGCGTTTGCGCTCAACTACCTCTTTTGCACGGGTAGAGTCGCTCATACGCCTAATCTTTGGCGCTTCGTCGGGAGCCATTCTCACAGGGGAGGCGGGCTGGGCAAACTGTCCGTCGCTCTTGCGGACGGTGGTATCTGTGATCTCGTTTATCTCGTTTTTGCCAACTACCGTTATCCTCTGGCGTGATAGATCGGCAGGCTTGTAGTCGTCTGCCGGTACGGGCTGACGGTGGGCGTTGTCAAATAGAGAAGATCTTTCGTGGGACTGCTTGACGCGGCGCTCGTCCTTCGGAGCTTTGTCGGGAGCTTCGACCGTGGAATTTAGTATCTTCTGAGCGTCAACTCTTCCGACAGATGTCCTTGGCTTCTTGTCCTCGGGCGAATACTCGTCAAGAATATTCTCCAGCGACATTTTCTGATCCGGCATATCGTCCCTCCTTAGTGCTCAGAGCGCTGCCGGAGGACTTCATACATAAATATCCCGGCTGCGACCGAAGCGTTGAGGGAGTTGATCTTTCCGAGCATAGGCAGCTTTATCATAAAGTCGCATTTCTGGCTTATAAGACGGCTTATTCCGAAGCCCTCAGAGCCGATGACTATGGCGCAGCCGCCTGTGAAGTCGGTCTTGGAGTAGTCCGTGCCGGAAGCGTCCGTGCCGTATATCCACACGCCGTTGTCTTTGAGCTGGTCGATGCAGGCAGCGAGGTTTGAGACTCTTGCCACCGGAACGTAGCTTGCAGCGCCGGCAGAGGTCTTGAATACAGTGGCGTTGAGCGAAGCGCTCCTGCGCTTGGGGATTATAACGCCGTCAGCGCCGGAGGTCTCTGCGGTACGGATAATAGCACCGAGATTGTGGGGATCCTCGATCTCGTCGCAGATGATGATGAAGGGCTTTGTGCCCTTGTTCTGCGAAACTGCGAGAATGTCCTCAACAGAGACATACTCACCGCAGGCTCCCTCAGCGACAACTCCCTGATGTGAAGCGCCGCCTGCGAGACGGGTGAGCTTTCTGTCGTCGGCGTCTTTGACGACAATGCCTTTTTCCTTGGCGAGACGGCGGATAACGTTAAGGCTTCCGCCTGAACCGTCAATATATATAGTATCGAGCTGAGCACCTGACTTGAGCGCCTCGATAACGGGATTTCTGCCGCAGATAACGTCCGCGGGATTATCCCTTACATTATTTTCCTTTATCATATGTACATCGGAAGAACAGAGCCTTCCTTCTCCTTTTTGTTCTGAATTCTTTTCCATTATAGCATCTTTTTCGGTGTTTTACAAGTAGTTTTAACAGGAAAAAACTGTATTTGCCGTATATAATTGCGTTTTTTTGTCAGCAGGCGTCAATAATGCTGAGCTCCGGGCGGTTGAAAATACGCGGTACGAGCAGCATATGGAAAGGCTTTGCGAGCCCGCAGCTGATGATGTGGATCGTTCCGCCATAGTCGTAAATGCCGTTGGTGTAGTCCGGGAACAAGCCCTGATCCGGCGCATATACGCCCTGATCGAGCAGCCGCGGTATCCTCCACTGACCGCCGTGAGCGTGACCGGAGAGGATAAGGTTGAAGCAGGGCTCACCGCGTTTGGTGAGGTAGCTGTCTATTTCCTGAGGCTCGTGAGCAATAAGCACATTGTAATGTTTTTTGTCGAGACCTTTTTTGCAGTCCCTGAGCTGATAGTGGTAATCAGCCGAAACAACGCCGAATATACGGACATTGCTGCCCCTTATTTCTATATCCGCCCAGCTGCCCATAAGGACGTTCACGCCGAGCTCGCTCATTTCCCTGAAGAACTCATCGCGGTCGCCGCGTTCCATTTCGTGGTTGCCGGGGGAGTAATAGCAGGGGTATTCCGCGGCAGTTTTTCTGACCAGCGTGAGTGCATTTTTCGTGCTGCCGGAGCTGTTTATCATATCACCGCCGAAAATGATAATATCCGGTTCGGCTTTGTGTATCTCGTCTATAAGTCCGGACTGATCCGTGCCGCCGTAGACGGAATTGTGCAGATCAGAGATGAAAACTATCCTGACAGGCTTATCCAGCTTGCCGGTATTTACCTGGTATGTGACCATTTCGAGGTCATAGCCGGCTATCTCCAGCACAACAGCGATCATCATAAGCAGGCATACTGTTATGAAACGCCGCCTTTTCTTTTCCATATTATCCGCGTTCGGAGATGATGTCTATCATCTCTCCTACATTTTTCATACCTGAGACTTCGCGCATTTTGAAGCGGATACCGAATTCATTCTCAACGGCTGCGATGAGGTTGATATGCTCGATACTGTCCCAGTCCTCGATGTCGGCTGAGGTGGTGTTCTCGTTTACGGAAATTGAGTCGTCATCGAAAACGTCTCTGAATACTCTGTTAAGTCTTTCTGTTATCTCGTTCTTGTTCATTGTTTTATCTCCTTTGTATCTTTATTACTTCATTTTTAGCAGTGTATCCCTCGACTCCGAGAGTCCAGACGGTATCGCCGTTTTCGCTCTCAGAGGTCTTTGTGAAGCCGAAGCTCTCGTAGAGTCCGGCGACCATTGAGTTCTTTGGTGTTTTATAGTAGTAGCCCACGATGCGGCTTATGCCGTTTTCGCGGCACTGTCTCACAAGCTCGTCGAGCATTGCAAGCTCCATATCCCTTTTGAGGACACGGCAGCTCATCAGCCAGAGGTCGATGTGTGCGGTATCGCCCTCGCACCTGCCTATGACTACCGAAACTATGCCGTTATCTCCGAATTTGTCGGCAAGTCTGCCGCAGAGACGGATATAGCCCTTGCTTTCGCTTATCTCTTCGATCTCGTTCTCTGTAAAGCGTTTCGTGGTCAGGTTGAACTGGTTGCTCTTGTTTGTGAGCTGGGTTATGCGCTGCCTGTGAACAGGCTCAAAGTCGGTTATGACAGCGTACATCTCGAGGCTGAGGAGATAGTCCTTATAGCTTGAGAAGCTCTTTGCCTGAGCAGCACGTTTGGCGTTTGCTGCGTACATCTCGGTGCGTCTGAGGTCGTCGCCCGAAAGGGAGGTCACCTCAAAATATCCGCCGCGGCTGAGAGCGTACATAGCCTCACCGACAGTGCTGAGCTCTATGACGGCAGCCTGCGGTATCTGTCCGCTGACCATAGCGCATTCCGCCGGATTATCGTCAATGAACACGAAGCTCTCAGGGAGAAGTCCGAGCTCGTCGGCTGACTCAAGGATATTCCTGTCCTTGCTGTCCCAGTTGGCTTTTATCGAGACGAAATCCTCCGGTCTGAGGGTGCAGTCGGGGTGCTTCAGACCAAGCAGAGCGTTCTCCTCGTCGTTTTTGGAGCATACCGCGAGCAGTACGCCGTAGTCCTTGTAGCCCCTGATGAATTCCTGAAATTCGCTGTGCGACTGACCAACAGGAGTTTCCGGACCTATCTCTATGCCCTCGACTCCGTCATCACCGATAACTCCGCCCCAAAGGGTGTTATCGAGATCGAGGTCGATGACCTTCTTGTTCCTGCCGTATATCGACTTGACGATATTGGCGATGCTGTAAGCGAGGTCGGGAATGACCGCCGTGCTCATCGCATACTTATAGAGATACCATGCGTCGGTATCGTGCCATTTTTCGAGACCTATCGCCGACGAAAGGTAATTAATATCGTTGATGAAAAAGTTCTGGTGCTGACGGGCGTAGTCCGAGAACAAAACGTTCATACGGTTTATGAAAGCTGCCTGACCGCTCACAGCCCAGCCGTCGAAGCTGCCTGTGCGGCGGAAGAGCGGAAGCTCGAAATTGTTCTGTATTATGGGGCAGGAGAAGCGCTTGCGGAGACTCTCCCACACCTGCGTGAACATACCGTACTGTTCATTGAGCCGGTTATGCACCTCCTCTTCAGTCATTGCCGGTGAGTCCGGGATAAGAGTGAGATTACGGGAGGTGGTGTGGATATAGATGATGTCAGGGGAGAAGCTGTCGAGCTCGGGAGAACCGAAAACAGCGTCCTCATAGAACTTGTTGTATTCCGACTTGTAGAAATGCGGTTCGATGCCGCTGTTGAGGAGGAAGAGCCTCAGCATCGAGATGATGTGGTCGGCAGTTGAACCGCCGAGCACAGCTATATTCTTCTTGATACGGCTGCTGCCGTCGGAGAGGAGCTGCCGTTTGAGCTCGCGTTTATTGCGGAGAATGGATTTGCTGTCGAAAGGAAAACAGAGTTCTTTCATTTCCTTGCTCCTTACTTATGAAGGTTGTTGTAGATATTCTTGCGGTTTACGCCGACAGCAGAGTAGGAACACATCGAGAAGAGCAGATCGGTAGCGCCGACCTGTTTTACGAACGAAGCTGCGTTCAGATCGAAATAGCGTATATCGCAGAGGTAGATGTTTTCAAACGAGTTTGCGAGAACGGGCAGTAGAGCGTTTCCGTAGCTGTCCTTGAAGATAACGAGAGTTCTTCCGTTCTTGCAGTCTGTCTGTACGTGGGCTATCCTGTTGTCAGCGCCGAAAGCCATATAGTATCCGGAGGAAGCCATATGCGAAGGATCGTTGATTATGCCAATTTCCTGCGGGTTCTGGAATGATGTGTCGTACTGTGTCACCTTGAGCTGGTTCTTAGGCTTGTAGATAACGAAGTCCTCGGGGTTGCTTGATAGCTTGGAGCTCTGTGTGAAGTTATAGAGACTTCCGACATATCCCGGGAAGGTCAGTTTTTCATACGCAGAGAGCTCCGGGAAAGGTACTCCGGCTGCTTCTGCGAATGCCTGAGCCGCATAGTAAGCTCCGAGGGGCTGCCAGTGGTGGTCAGTGCGCGAATAGATAGGCTCATCGGTGTGCTTTTCGAGAGCCGAATATGCGTCAACGTACTTTACGTCCTTGAAAGCGGCTTTCATACGGTCAAAGTCGTCCTTTTCACTTGCGGCAAGGCTCTTGTACTTGTCCGGCAGATAGAATGAGCTGGAGGTCGGGAGGACCATTGAGTACACGTTCACATCGGGGAGAGCCTGCTTGTATTCGTTGAGGTATTCCGCGTACTGCGTCTCGTTTCCGCAGCCGCCGCCGTAAAGGGTGATGCCGCGGTTGTTGACGATGAGGATATTGTTTGTGACCTCGCCGTCAGCAGCGTTCATATCGTCCTGATTTTCGGCAGGAGCTTCTGTCTCGTGGGTGGGCTCTTCTGTCGTTGTGGTAACAGGCTCGGTCGAAGCGGTTGTCTGGGCTGCGGCCGCGGTCTGTGATACGGGAGCTGTCTCGGTGGTAACGGCTGTGGTAGTTGTTGCCGCTGTGGTCACAGGAGCTTCATACACAGGCGAATTGCTGTGGTCGAAGGCTGCTCCGTGGAGCTCGACCTCGTCGTCACCGTAGGACTTGCCCTTGAGCGGCATTATCCTGTCAGCAATGAACTTCTTGATAGATGAGCGGCCGTGAACAGTATCGTCGAAATAGTCGGCAATGCCCTCGGTGTAGTCGCCGTTGATGTAGCTTGCGAGGGAGAAGTCAGGAAATTCCGTGAGATAGCGGTTCTCCTCATCGGACTTGGTCTCATGCTTGAAGAAAGCGAGATATACGAAGCCGAAGCCGAGGATAGCTCCGAAGACGAGAACATTAGTCAGAGCGATAGCCGTGTTCATAGCAGCGCGCTTCTGCTTGATGATCTCCTTCTTTCCGGGCTGTACCGGTACGTCTATCTCGGTATTTTCGCGGTCCTGAGCGCTGATCGAGATAACGGGTTCAGCCGGAACAGCAGCTTTTCTGTTTTTACGTTTACTATTTTTAGCGCTGACAAGAGCCTTCCGGCGGCTGTGCGCTTTTTTTTTCTTTTTACTCATTTGTAGACCTCAAATCAGAATCTGAAATATAAAAACGGATTTGTAGTAGCGTCAACGAGCATAATGCTTGTGATAACGAGGAGTATCGCCGAGCAGATAGCTGCTGCTGACGATATGGCACTCTTTGCCGCAAAATTTCTCTCAGCGAGCTTTTTTGCGCCGTCGATAACGGGGAAGGTGCAGATAACGGCGAGTATGAGCAGGTACATATTGTTTGTGAGCGAGATCTTGTCCTGAATTCCGATAAGTCCGGGAACGTTTACGCCCACGATCGTGCGGAAGAACCTTCCGAGCTGGCTGAGATCCTCGAAGTAGAATATGCCGAAGCCTACTATTATTACTATTTTACTGTAAATATGTCTGATAACGACAGGTATTTTTTTCATACGCTTTTTGCCTATCTGCATTTCGAGGAAGACAAATAAGCCGTAGTAGAGTCCCCATATGATGAAATTCCAGCTTGCGCCGTGCCAGATACCTGTGCAGAGCCATACGAGGAAGAGTCCGCCGTACTTTCTTCTCTTGCCGAAAATAGGCACATAGAGGAGGTAGTCGCGGAAGAAAGTGCTGAGGGAGATATGCCAGCGCTGCCAGAACTCTGTGATGTCCTTGCATATGAACGGGTGGCGGAAGTTTTCGTCAAAGTGGAAGCCGAATACTCTTCCGAGACCGATAGCTATATCCGAATATCCCGAAAAATCGAAGTATATCTGCAAGCCGTAAGCCGCAGCACCGTACCACGCGCCGAGGGTGGTGGAGGTAGCTATATTTCCGAGTGTATTGTCAACGATGAGGCTGAGCTGGTTTGCGATAATAACCTTTTTTGCGAGTCCGAGTGCAAGGCGGTTGAGACCGTAGGAGACGTCAGATACGGTGATAGTACGGTCGTCGATCTCCTTTTCGATAGTGCTGTAACGCACGATAGGACCGGCTACGAGCTGCGGGAAGAGACTCAGGTAGAGGAGGTACTTGGGGAAGCTCTTCTGTGAAGCGACCTTTTCCCAGTGGCAGTCGATAACGTAGGAGACTGTCTGGAAGGTGTAGAAGCTGATGCCGATAGGGAGCTTGATGTCCGGGACCGGCAGAGAGCATGAAAAAAGGGCGTTGATATTTTCTGCGATAAACCCGCTGTACTTGAATACTCCAAGCATAAGGAAGTCGAATACAACTGCGGAAGCTGTTGCGATAGTATCGCCTTTCTGACCTCTGAATTTTTCGATACAGAGACCGGCGCCGTAGTTGACAAAGGCGCTCAGCAGCATAAGCAGTATGTAGACCGGTTCACCCCACGCATAGAATATAAGTGAGAAAATGATCAACACCGTATTTTTTTGTTTGATGCCTCTTGCGGCAGCGTACGTCAGGAGACATACGGGCAGAAAGAGGTATATGAAGAATAGTCTTGAGAAAATCATTCGGGGACCGCCTTGTTTGTTCGTTTCTTTTTTGTTCTTTTGTAGTTCTATCTTTTAGCTGTTTAAAGCTGTGCAGAGTGCTGTTGGCTACTATGCACAAAACGCAATGTATATTTTTGTCTGTTTTATATCAATACATAGTTTTAACAATTGTAACCGGAACGTTTCTGTGCTCATTTGTAAAAACTATATCACATTGCACCTATCATTATACAACAAGAAACGCCGAATTGCAATAGTAAAAATCACGGTTTTGTAATTTTGGGGCGCTTTCTGCAAAAATCGTATCAAGCGACAAAAAACGACTTTTTTACAGAAACGTTTTTGACGTTAATAATAGTTTTCTTTTTAACATTGCATAGCTATGTGGAAATATGTGGAAACGGTGGAAATAAAAAAGAACCGCAGCGTAATGCTGCGGCTCTGAGAGTGTGTGTAAGTATTTGTTATGACTGGGGAGCGTCCTTGTCAACGATCGACTTGAGCCCTGCTGCAAGACCTGCCAGTCCCTGTATCTCGCTGGGAATGATGATCTTTGTAGCCTTGCCGTCAGCTGCCTTGGCGAAGGATTCGAGAGACTTGAGCTGGATAACTCTCTCGTTAGGATTAGCGTTATTCAGCTTAACGATACTCTCGGCAAGAGCCTGCTGTACCATTTCGATAGCCTGAGCCTCACCTTCAGCCTCAAGGATCTTCTGTTCCTTAACGGCGTCTGCGCGGAGGATAAGAGCCTGCTTCTGAGCCTCAGCTTCGAGGATCTGTGATTCCTTCTTAGCCTGAGCACGGAGGATCTGTGACTCCTTTTCACCTTCTGCAACGAGGATCTGAGACTTCTTGTCACC
>CACXEJ010000066.1 GCA_902766595.1 Ruminococcus flavefaciens
ACTTCTTTCTTGCAGCCTTATTCTTGTGCATAAGACCCTTAGCGCAAGCCTGATCTACTCTCTTGATAGCTACCTTGATAGCCTCTGACTTGTCAGCAGCACCTGTTGCAACAGCAGCGTCAGCCTTCTTAAGGATAGTCTTAAGATTGGACTTTCTTGCCTTGTTGGCAGCAGCCTTAGTAGCGTTAACCTTTACTCTCTTCTTAGCAGATTTGATATTCGGCATTTTGTTACACCTCCTTGAGATTATGCGGGTTGTATATATCTCCGCAATAAACAGATAATAGAGTACATAGGGTGTACTCCTGATAAGTGCAACGCACACTTATCATACTGAGACATTATTAATTATAACATTTCCTGTTATATTTTTCAATAGGCAAAATTGAAAGTATTCCTAAGGAAAACCGTGTCAAATTAAAGCATAATGCACAACGAGGAGGTAATATGGGAATAAGGACAGATCTTGCGGTAGAGAGTTTTGCGGAGGAAAGGCTGCCGGAGGGAGTCCACCGTGAGAAGCGCGGCAGGGCTTTTGACATAACGGAGATAGTGATCGAGAACGAAAGCTGTCTCAAAACGCTCGGCAAGGGCAAGGGACGCTATATCACGCTTGAGGGGCGGAGTCTGAGCAGGTACGCCGATGATTATGAGGATATGGCTCAGGAGGTCGCGGGAGAGCTCGGCAGGCTTGTTCCCGACGGCGATATACTCGTGGTCGGGCTCGGAAACAACGATATAACGCCGGACGCGGTCGGACCGCAGGCGGCTTCAAGGATACTCGCAACGCGGCATCTCCGGGACGAGCTTGGCGAAGATGAGGAAAATTTCCTTGTATCTCTGCGGAGAGTCAGCGCGATAGCCGGAGGAGTTCTCGGACAGACCGGCATAGAAACAGCGGAGATAGTCCGTGCGCTCGCGGAGCAGCTCCGTCCGGCAGGCATAATAGCGGTTGACGCGCTTGCTTGTTCGGACATAAGCCGGCTTGGGACTGCCATACAGATGACGGACGCCGGTATTTCGCCGGGAAGCGGAGTCGCAAATGCACGGAAGGAGCTTTCGGAGAAGCAGCTCGGGATACCGGTCATAGCGGTGGGAGTCCCTACGGTAGTGGATATGCACACGATAGTCCGGAGCCTGACGGGAACGGATATTGAGGTAAATTCTCCGAATATGATGGTGACGCCGAGGGACGTTGACCGGCTGACGGAAAGAGCTTCGCAGCTGATAGCGTTCGGCATAAACCTTGCCCTGCACCCGTCACTGAGCTTTGAGGACGTGCGCGGTCTTTTCTGACTCCGGAAATGTATATTAAAACCACCGTAGGGGCGGCGTTTCGCCGCCCGAGCCGCCCGTGAATAACGAAAACGTCACATATAACAATCGTAGGGAACGTTCTCACCTGCCGGTTCGGTCGGTGCTTCTGCCTGAGGCAGAGGTGTCCACCGGACACCCGCACCGCCCTCGGCGTTCCGCATCGCCATTCACGTTCCGCGTTACAATTCCAAACGGCGCGGACGCCCAAAGGGCGCCCCTACAATTGGTCAAGCCAAAATTTCCGGGAAATAAAGAAAGGAGCAGACACAGCGGCCTGCTCCTGAAGATATATGTATTACTTCTTAGCCTGTTCCTTGAGGAGATCTCTGATTTCTGTGAGAAGAACCTCTTCCTTCGGAGGCTCAGCAGGCTTTTCTTCTTCCTTCTTCTTTCCGATGGAAAGAAGTGCGTTAACGCCCTTCATCATTATGAATACACACATTGCCATAATGAGGAAGTTGATAACGGCTGTGATGAAGTTGCCCCACAGGATATAAGAACCTGTATTGCCGATCTCAGTCATTCCGTGAACCTCAGCGCCGCCGATAGCTGCGATGATAGGATTGATGAAATCGTCAGTGAAAGCGGTAACGATGTTTCCGAATGCAGCACCGATGAGTACACCGATAGCCATATCCATTACGTTGCCTTTAAGGGCGAATGCTTTGAATTCTTCTAAAAACTTTTTCATTCAGACTTTTCTCCTTTTTCCTTTTAGAATAATTTATTAAATTTCCGGCAAGCCGGGAATTTCCGGTTGATCGTCCTTAACGGACTTTCGTGCCTGCATATACTCGGGAAGCTCGATCGCGTCGATCTCGTCGTTATATGTAGTTTTTTTCTTGGGGAGAGCTTCAACAGCGGTCACATCGCCCGACATTATGGACTCTGAGCGCTGCGGAACGTAGGCTTCGAGCTGATCTGCGTCGGCTTCACCGGCGGCATTCATCGTTACACGCGATTTGTAATGCTCGTAGGAGTTGAGCTGGTTTGCGTCCACTTCTCTTGTAACTCTCATACGGTCCTGATTGTGGACCTGTTCATTTGCTTCAAGATCGTCAGCGTTAACTGTATCCGTTTTGCGCATAAACATCTTGTTGTATTTTGGAGCTGTATTGGGGTTCAGCTTGCTTGCGTCAACGAGGGGCGTATCGCCCATATAGTCAACACGTTTTTTCTCAAATTTTCTGTTGAAGCGGTCCATACCGGGACCGTCTGCCGAAATGCCGCCCATATCGTTGCTGTGCTTGCCGAAGAAGTCGTCCATAGAGTCTCTTTCGGCGTGTTTTGTAGACTTTCCGCCGTCGAAGAATTCCCAGAAATCATCGGGAACATCTACATGATCGGGTTCTTCCTTCTGAGGGGCTGGCTGCTGAGGCTGTACAGGAGGTGCGCCGAAAGCCGGCATACCGTTCATAGCCTGAACAGGAGCGCCCGGAAAGCCCATAGGCTGTGGGAAATGGGGCTGCGAAGGATCTGCGTTCTCGACCGGCTGAGGCTGACCGTAAAGCGGCATACCGTTCTGATCGTAGCCGATTATCTGCGGCTGAGCGAACATCATCGGAGCCTGACCGTAGAGCGGTTGACCGTTCTGGTCGTAGCCGATTATCTGCGGCTGAGCGAACATCATCGGAGCCTGACCGTAGAGCGGCTGACCATTCTGATCGTAGCCGATAATCTGTGGCTGACCGTAAGCTGGCATAGCTGACGGCTGACCGTTCTGAGGAGGAGCGCCGTTCGGAGGCATAGCGCCCTTTTGCGGCATACCGCCCATCTGAGGCATTCCGCCCATCTGGGGCATACCGTTCATCTGAGGCATACCGCCCATCTGGGGCATACCATTCATCTGAGGCATTCCACCCATTTGCGGCATACCCGGCTGCGGGTGACCGCTCTGAGGGAGGGCTACTCTTTCTGTATCGAGCTTGGGGATAAACGGTTCGTCGAAGCTGCTGAAGTCGAATTCTTCATCATCATCGTTCAGCTCGTCGGCGGTATATAGATCAGAAGAGGACTCTTTGGGGGCTCTGTCGCTGATAGTGAAGGTACCGCTGCCGAATTTGAAACCGCCGGCATTGGGTTCTTCTTCCGAGTGGTAGCCGCCCATATCGACCTGTTCGTAATTAACTTCCTGCGGATTTTCGAGGTTCATACCGCAATTAACGCAGAATTTGAGTTTCGGCGGATTTTCGTTTCCACATTGAGGACAAATCATTGAAAATCACTCCTTAACTTGTAAAAATAGTACCACCTGCCGTATTACGGACGTGCGGCAGATGACCGGACAGCTGCTTGTCTTTCGGTAAAAATTACCTATAACGATCCGGACATATTCTCACCCATACATTATAACATTTTATAATTCATATTTCAAGAGCTTTTTCAAACATTGTGCAAATAGCGCTAAACAGGGGCTTTGTTTTGTGTAGTAACGACGGAGCGTACAATCGTGGAGCCTGAAATTTATAAATATTGTACAATGGGCAGCAGCACCGGAAATTCCGGGGAAAAATCAGCTTTTTGACATACTGCACAAATGATGCGCCTGCAAATATATGATATTTTGTCAGCCTAACAAATATTGCTCAGGGGTACTGTTTTTTGAAGATGAAATGTGTTATAATGTGTTCGATAGAGAAATATAAACGTCTGCAAAAGGCGTCCGAACAAAAGCAGCCGTTCATATGCGGCGGACAGGAGTAAACAATGCCAAAGAAGAAAATAAGCAAGGAAAAAAGCATTCGCAGGACCAAGCGCCTGACGGAGCTTGCTATATGTGCTGTCCTTTTAGTCGGAGGAGGCATATGCGTAAAGGGAATGGTTGACCGGAGCAATACCGTCTCTACCAATTCCTACAAGGACAAGGCAGAGGTCGAGGTCACTGATCCGACAGAGGTCACAACAGAAGAATTTGATCCGAATAAGATCATCTATACCTCTAAGGCTGTTAAGACCAAGGACAAGTTTGCCGGAAACCTTATCCTCGTAAACAACGATCATCAGTATTTCACCAATGGTAACGAGGATCTCGTCAGCATATATGATGCGAACGTCGAGAGAGGTCTCGAGGAGTGCTTCAGCACCGTTGACAATACCTATTCGATACGCCGCGATACCTACGGTCCTATGGCGGATATGATAAAGGCTTTCTATGACCAGTACCACCTCAATACCCTCGTGATCTACGGTTCCTACCGCACGACCGCCTTCCAGCAGCAGCTCTATGATGCTGATCTTGCCGAGACCGGTTCGGAGGAGTCTGTTAGAGTTGCAAAGCCGGGCTTCAGTGAACACGAGACCGGTTATGCGTTCGACTTCTCACTCTATTATGATGACCATTATGCTGATTATGACGGTACCGGTGATTATTCGTGGTTCAACGGAAATTGCTGGAAATACGGCTTTATCCTCAGATACCCCGAGAACAAGACCGATGTGACAAAGTTCCAGTACGAGCCGTGGCACTTCCGCTATGTCGGAGTTCCTCACGCTTTCTATATGGCTAAAAACGGCATCTGCCTCGAGGAGTATGAGCAGCTCGTCGAGCAGCACCCTTACAGCGGCGAACACCTTGAGTTCACCGTTGACGGCGGAAAGCATATGGAGGTATACTTTGTTGCTTCCGATGACGGTTCTGAGGAGACTATGGTGCCTGTTCCGTCGGGATACAAGTATGAAATATCCGGAAATAATTCCACGGGCTTTATCGTGACTGTCTACAAGGACGAAAAAGCGGAGCCCGAAGCCGCTGAGACTCAGCCTGCTTCTCAGCCCGAAACTCAGGCGGAGACTGCTCCGGCTGAAGAGACACAGCCTCAGGAATGATATGTCAGAACAGCTGCGGTTATATGCCGCGGCTGTTTTATTTTTCAAAAGGAACGCAGTATGTGTAACATACTGCGTTCCTTTCTTGCTTGTTGTTAGGAGGTGGATGAATTTATAACATCTGCATTGCTTTCGTAGTATTCATTAGTTTTTCATTCAGATCTTGCTGCCAACCTTTATGCCAGCCTTAGCGCAAGCGTTCTTGAACTCGCCGCTTCCGAGGAAGCCGTTGATAACGTTTATGCGAGTCTTGCCCTTGCTGAGCTGAGTTGTCCAGCTGTTGATGCCCTTAGCATCGCCAGCTCTGCCGAGCATTGTGCGGTAAACTGTTTCTACGAATGCGCGGTTGGTTCTCTTTCTGCCTGTGAATTCCTTACTTGTGAAGAAGCCCTTGACTGCCTGAGCACCTGTTGTGCCGTTCTTGAGGTTCTTGCACCAGTTTTCGAGACCAGCTGCATCGGGAGTTCTGCCGAGGCAGTTTGTGTAGAGTCTGTATACGAATGCAGTTCTGTCGTAATTTTCGTCTCTTGCGTACTTTATGGTTATTGTGCCGGGAGTGATACCGTATGTTTTGCATACGTTCTTGAATTCCTGGCTTCCTACGATACCCTTGCAGACTGCGTTGATCGTCATACCTGTGTCGAGCTTCTTAGCCCAGTCAGCCTTGCCCTTAGCGTCGGGAGCTCTGTTGAGCATTGCCTTGTAGCAGTCTACTACCATCTGCTCAGAAGTCTTCTTGCTGTTCTTGTACTCGTTGGAGTTGAAGAAAGCGGAGATGATGTCAGCAGCTGTCTTCTGGCGGTTGTTGAGCTGAGTTGTCCAGCTCTTGAGACCCTTGGCATCAGGATTGCGGTTGAGAGCGATGTTGTACATTCTGATTACGAAGCCTTCTGCTGTGGGCTTGTAAGTTGTTGTAGTTGTCTTGGGCTTAGCAGTTGTGGTTGTAGTAGCCTTGGTAGTTGTGGTAGTTGTAGTAGTTGTTGTGGTTGTAGCCTTGGTTGTTGTAGTTGTTGCGTTTTCAACCTTATCAGCCTTAACCTCGTTATCAGCTGCGAACTCGTAAGCCTTGGAATTAGGATCGCAGTATATTGTAACATCGGGGTTGTAAGCTATGTTACCCATATCGGGATTTATTTCATAGTCGGGATTATTGATCGTGATAGACTTAAGATTTCCGCAGTTTCCGAATGCGTTATTCTCGATTGTAGTTACATTAGCGGGGATATTGATCTCTGTGAGTTTTCCGCACCACTGGAATGCTCTTTCGCCTATTTCGGTGAGGGACTTGGATAATGTAACCTTAGTGAGGTTTTGGCAGGTGTTGAATGCGTCCATTTTGATAGTAGTAACGCTGTCGGGGATAACTATTTCTTCGAGCTTGGTGCACTTCTGGAATGTGTTGGACTCGATAGATGTTAAGTTATTGGAAAGGTTGATAGATGTGAGGTTTTTGCAGTTGCCGAATGCCTCAACACCGAGAGTTGTTACGGAGTTGGGAAGATCAACTGTTTCGAGAGACTGGCAGTTATCGAATGCGCACTTTTCGATAGTCTCAACGGAATTACCGAATTCAACTTCTTTGATATTAGCGCAGTTCATAAATGCAGCAGTTCCGATTTCCTTGACTGTATCGGGGATAGTTACAGCGGAGATACCTAAACAAGCTATGGAGCCGCCTGCTGTAGTAGCAGAAGTAAATGCGCTGGCGTTTATCTTTGTTACGGGTGTACCATTAACGATTGAGGGAATATCAAATTCGCCTGCTAAAGCGGGATTAACTTTGATGATTTCAGCGTGACCGTCGGCGTAATTGACAGCAAAGTATTCATTATTTATCTCTGCGCCGTTGAAGCCCTCATAATCGTCGGGATTGAATCTGTTCCAGTTGGTTTCGGGAACTTCGATCTCAGCTGCGTTAGCTTCAAACTTTGTAGTCGGATCAAGAAACTGTGCTGCCGGCACAGCCCCACCTGTGATTATGATTGACATTAAGAAAGCAATGACCTTTTTCATAACAGCACCTCCTTGAGATTACTTTTTGTAAAGTGTTTGCAGATGTTTCAATTTCTCTCTGTTTTTCTTTAATCATATTGTACTATAACAGTTTGTAAATATTGAGAATAAATTGTGAACATTTTGTAAACCACGTAAAATCGTGCAAATGCACAACAAACTGCCAAATCGTTTGGTAAAAACGTGAATGCAAGGGAGTAAAAAGCACTCAAAAAATATACAAACCGTATATTTGTAGTTCGAATATCCGTAAACGGCGATAAATAGCCGAATAATTGAGATGTGAAAGCAAAATACGAGAATTTGTTTTAACTTGTTCATATTTGACAATATATTTCTTTTAACTGTAAATCCTCAAATTCACCTCAAAAAATTACAATCTGTATATTTTTGATGCTGCCGCCTGACTTTTCCCGAAGCAGATACGCCCCTATTTTCGTACAGTTCTATCGCTAAAATATACAGTAAATGCAGCTATTTGTCTAATTTTTTGGTATTTCGTCAAATTCCGCCTTTTACCGCTTTATTTTTTGCGTGGAATGTAGTATAATAATAATGTATAATAATGTGTATATAATATGTTGGTTGACATATAATTCAGAGGTGTACTATGGCGAATAATTATTCTCTCGGCATTGATGTCGGCTCCACTACGGTAAAGACGGTCATCACAGACGAAAACGGAAATATACTCTATTCTAAGTACCAGCGCCACCTTTCCAAGGTCAAGGAGACTGTTACCGAACAGCTCAAGCTGATACAGGCAGACTACCCCGACGAGGAATTCAAGGTCTGCATCACCGGCTCGGCAGGACTCGGTCTTGCAAATTCTGCCGGTATCGCCTTCGTTCAGGAGGTACACGCCGCTTTTCTCGCAGTAAAACAGAAGCAGCCCGACGCTGACGCCGTTATCGAGCTCGGCGGTGAGGACGCTAAGATCATCTTCCTCACAGGCGGCGTTGAGCAGCGTATGAACGGCTCCTGTGCCGGAGGTACGGGCGCTTTCATCGACCAGATGGCTACCCTCCTCGGTATAACTGCGGACGAGCTTGACGAGCTCTCCCTCCACGCCCAGAAGGTCTACCCTATCGCTTCACGCTGCGGAGTTTTCGCAAAGTCCGACATACAGCCCCTCCTCAATCAGGGCGCAAGGCGTGAGGACATATCCGCAAGCATCTTTCAGGCTGTCGTTGACCAGACCGTTTCCGGTCTCGCTCAGGGACGCTCTATCGAGGGCAAGGTACTCTTCCTCGGCGGTCCGCTGTTCTTCCTCAAGGGACTCAGAAAGGCTTTCGTGAACACACTCGGCCTCGACGAGGAACACGCTGTTTTCCCGGACGAAGCTCCTGTATTCGTGGCTTACGGCTGCTCGATATATGCAGCCTCTTCCGCTGATCCATACCGCATAGACGAGCTCATCGGCAAGATAACCAATGCCAAGACCTCGGACAATATCGTTACAGGCGAACCCCTCTTCCGTTCACAGGCTGAGTACGATGAATTCATCAGCAGACACAAGAGGTTTGACCTCGGATATGCCGATATCCGTACATATACAGGCGATGCCTATCTCGGTATCGACGCCGGTTCAACAACTACCAAGCTCGTTCTCATAACCGACGACGGACGTATCCTCTACCACCACTACTCCTCAAATCAGGGACAGCCCCTCGACAAGATAGCTGACCAGCTCAAGCGCATCTACGCTGAGATGAACCCCGGCATCACTATCAGAGGCTCGGCGGTAACAGGCTACGGCGAGGATCTTATCAAGTCCGGACTTTCCGTCGATCACGGCATTGTTGAAACTGTTGCACACTTCAAGGCGGCAGCCTACTTCTGCCCGGACGTTGACTTCATCATCGACATCGGCGGACAGGATATCAAGTGCTTCAAGATAAAGAACAAGAGCATCGACAGCATTATGCTCAACGAGGCTTGTTCATCGGGCTGCGGCTCGTTCATACAGACCTTTGCGATGGCTCTCGGCTATGATATTGCGGAATTCTCCCGTCTCGGACTCTTCGCGGAGCACCCCGTTGACCTCGGCTCGCGCTGTACAGTATTTATGAACAGCTCCGTAAAGCAGGCTCAGAAGGACGGCGCTACCGTTGAGGACATCTCAGCCGGTCTCTCCAGCTCTATCATCAAGAACGCTATATATAAGGTTATCCGCGCGAAGTCTCCTGATGAGCTCGGAAAGAACATCGTTGTTCAGGGCGGAACCTTCCTCAATGATGCGGTGCTCCGTTCATTCGAGAAGGAAATGGGCAGGGACGTTATCCGTCCGGCTATATCCGGTCTTATGGGAGCTTTCGGCTGTGCTCTCTACGCAAAGGAGAGGGCTGTCGGTGAGAACTCCGGACTCATCTCCGCTGATGAGCTTGAGACATTTGCCTATACATCGCGCTCGGTTAACTGCAACGGCTGTACAGCTCACTGCCAGCTTAACATCATCAACTTCGGCAAGGGACGCCGCTTTATCTCCGGAAACCGCTGCGAAAAGGGCGGTGGAGCTGCGGTAAAGAACAAGATACCCAATCTCTATGAATATAAATATGACAGTCTCCTCAACGTCGTAAAGACTCACCAGCCGCGCAAATACCGCGGTACAGTGGGACTTCCGCTCACGCTCAGCTTCTACGAGCAGCTCCCGTTCTGGCATATGCTGTTCACGACGCTCGGCTTCAGGACTGTCATCTCCGATGAGAGCTCACGCCAGATGTACTACCTCGGACAGCACACTATCCCCTCGGATACGGTTTGCTACCCGGCAAAGCTCTCACATGGTCACATTGAGGACCTCCTCGACAAGGGCGTTGACTTCATCTTCTACCCCTGTATGAGCTACAACATCGACGAGGGTGAGAGCGACAACCACTTCAACTGCCCTGTCGTTGCCTACTATCCGGAGCTCCTCCTCGCAAACAATCCGCGTCTCAACAATAACAATTTCATTCACCCCTATATGGATCTCAATATCCGCAAGAACGTCATAAACGTTCTGTCCAAGGCTCTTGCGAAGTACAACATCAAGGGCAGGATACCGGACGCTGTTGATAAGGCTTACGAGGCTATGGACCGTTACCTCACCGACATTTCCAACAAGGCGAGGGAGATAATCGAGCAGGCTCGTGCCGAAAAGCGCAATATAATCGTGCTCGCCGGACGTCCCTACCACGTTGATAAGGAGATAAACCACGGTATCCACAAGCTGATAACGAGTCTCGGTATGGCGGTAGTCACCGAGGACAGCGTTGCTCCGCTCGCAAAGACTCCCAAGCTCGGAGTTCTCAACCAGTGGACATATCATTCGAGACTTTACCGTGCCGCCAACTACGTTACCACACAGCCTGATATGCAGCTTGTACAGCTCGTTTCATTCGGCTGCGGCATAGACGCAGTTACCGGCGACGAGGTGAGAGCTATCCTCGAGAGCAAGGGCAAGCTCTACACACAGCTCAAGATAGACGAGATAAACAATCTCGGTGCGGCAAGGATAAGACTGAGAAGCCTTGTTGCTGCTATGGAGCAGAAGTAAGAGCTCAGAGGTCAGATTTCAGATGTCAGAATTGTAGGGGCGGCGTTCCGCCGCCCGCATAATAAGAAGTCAGATCTCAGAATGGGATTCCAAAGGGATGTTATCCCTTTGGTCAGGTCAAGGGTAACTCCCCACAGGGCGGGGAGATGTCGCGAAGCGACAGAGGGGACGGACCCGATTAGG
>CACXEJ010000067.1 GCA_902766595.1 Ruminococcus flavefaciens
CAGGCAAGGGACTCAAGGACGAATTCGCTAAGTACTTCCGTGTAGGAAATATCCTCAACGGCGGTACTGTTACAAACTCGGCTATCACCGCTATTATGCTCAAGGATCACAATGCTATTGAGTGTGAGAACGAGACAAAGCCTGATGCTACTATCGTTCAGAGCGGCTCGACCGATACAAATGTCAAGGTATCACTCAACCGCTGCGCTGCTATCGCAGATTTTGCCCAGAAGAACGGAATGGGCTTCCGCGGTCATACTCTCGTATGGCACAGCCAGACTCCGGAATGGTTCTTCAAGCAGGGCTTCAACAATAATAACGGTTACGTAAATTCATCTACTATGGATCAGCGTATGGAAAGCTACATCAAGAATATGTTTGACGCTTTCAAGAACCAGTATCCATCACTCGACCTCTACGCATACGACGTATGTAACGAAGTCATCTACGACGGCACTGCCGGCAACGGAGGTCTCAGACCTACAAACGGCACAAACGGTCAGAACGGTTCATCAGCTTGGGTAAGAGTTTACGGTAATAACTCGTTCGTTGAAAAGGCTTTCACCTACGCAAGGAAATATGCTCCTTCAACCTGTAAGCTCTACTACAACGACTACAATGAATTTGCTTATGACAAGCAGAACTGCATTATAAATACTATCCTCAAGCCTCTCAAGGAGAAGAAGCTCATCGACGGTATGGGAATGCAGTCTCACCTCAACTGCGCTGCAAGCGGTGCATGGGGCGATACAAACTCTTACCTCTCTGCTATGGATAAATACCTCAACCTCGGTATCGATGTTCAGGTAACAGAGCTTGATCTCTCAACAGAGGGAGGCAAATATTCAGATTCACAGCAGTCAGCTAAATATGCTGCTATTTTCAAGCATGCTATGGACTGGAACAAGAGCCACCCCAACGGACCTAACGTTACTCTCGTTCAGGTATGGGGCCCCAACGACAATAATTCTTGGGTGGCTACGGATAAGAATTCAGGAAAACCTAACAGCCCGCTTCTCTACACTGGCAATAACCAGCCCAAGTCAGCTTATACAGCTATCACAAATCTCGTTGCTGACAGCGACTGGGGTATAGGCAAGCCCTATACAGGTCCCGGTTCAGGTCCTTACACACCTCCGGAGCCGAAAAAGCCCGACTCTAACGGCTATTACTTCCACCACACATTTGAAGGCACATTAAACAGCTGGGAAACAAGATTTGCCGGCGAAGTTCTCACAAGCGGACGTACAGCTTATCAGGGCAGTGAGTCTCTCCTTGTCAAGGACAGAACAGCCGGCTGGAACGGCGCTAAGTTCGCACTCGACTCCAATCCTTTCGCTGCTGGTGAAAAGTTCAGCTTCTCAGCTAACGTTTGCTACCTCGACGGCGATGAAGAGTCCGAAACATTTATGATGAAACTCGAGTATACAGATGCTGACGGTAAGACTCAGTACGATTCTATCGCTGAGGGTACTGCTCCCAAGGGCGAATGGCTCCAGCTCGCTAACACAAGCTATACTATCCCCGAGGGCGCTACAAGTGCTTACATCTACATTGAGTCCGCAGGCAAGGAAGCTGAGGACGCTACATACCCCAACTTCTACGTTGACGATGTTTACGGCGCTGTTGCAGGAACAAAGATTTCAGGCGCAGGTCAGCCCAAGGTTCGTACACTCGTTCTCGGCGACCTCACTTTCGACGGCAAGATCAATGTATTCGATTCTATCCTCGCCCGCAGGGGACTCATAAACGGCGGCTTCTCAGACGATCTCACAATGAAGGCTGCTGACGTTGACCAGAGCGGTGTATTCGATGCTGCTGACGTTGTTCTTCTCCAGAAGTTCCTCCTCGGCAGAATTACAAAGTTCCCCGTTGCTGAAAAGGTCATTGATACAAAGATGTATGAAGACATGTTCAAGAATGTTTCCACAAAGATCAGCTGGAAGCATGACGACGAGAACAACCCGCTGACAACTCAGCGTTTCGGCGCTGACCCCGGCTGGCTGGTTTACGACGGAAGACTCTACATCTACACAACCAACGACGCATTCGAGTACAAGAGCGACGGAAGAATGCAGGAGAATACCTACAACTCAGGTACTATCAACTGCGTATCATCTGCTGATATGGTTAACTGGACCGACCACGGTGCAATGCCTATCGCTGACAGAAACGGCAGAACTTCAAACGGTGCTGCTAAGTGGGCAAGCGCTGCATGGGCTCCCGATGCCTGCTGCAAGACATTCAGCGACGGTACTACAAAGTTCTACCTCTTCTTCGCTAACAGCGGCGGCGGTATCGGCGTTGTTATGGGCGACAGCCCGACAGGTCCCTGGACCGATCCTATCGGCGGTGCTCTCCTCTCACACAGCTCACCTAACTGCTCAGACGTTGAGTGGATGTTCGACCCCGGCGTTTACTACGACGACAAGACTGATGAATGCTACCTATTCTTCGGCGGCGGACGCAAGAACGGTATCCCTGCTGCTACTCCCGGAACAGGAAGAGTTGTAAAGGTAAATCTCGAAAAGAACAAGGTTTCACTTTCAGGCAATCCTGTAAAGATGGATATCCCTTACCTCTTCGAGGACTCAAGCGTTATCAAGGTCGATGGCACTTGGTACTACTCATACTGCTCCAACTGGGACGTTGGAAACAAGACAGTTAACGGCGTTAACTTCGGTAATGCAGATATCCTCTATATGAAGTCTACTAACCCGCTCGAGTGGAATTCCAGCAAGCTCGCAGGCAACGTATTCAAGAACACAGGTTCACAGAGAATAGACAACGGCGGTAACAACCACCACTCTATCGTTTACTTCAAGGGTAAGTACTATGTAGCTTACCACAGCCGTCAGCAGGCTATCCGTATGGTAAAGACTGACGGTCTCAAGATCTACAACAACAAGAACGAGCTCACCGCAGACGGTAACTATCGTTCAACTCAGATCAACGAAGCAACCTTCAGCAACGGCAGCTTCTCCTGCTCAGGCAATATGGCAGGCTGCAAGCAGATCGAAGCTCTCGATCCCTACACCAAGGTACAGGCTGAGACAATGTCTAACCAGTCAAGAGGAGTTTCCGTAACAGGTCTCCGCGATACCAAGGTTACAGGCGGCAAGGGCGACTGGATCCAGGTTTCCGGCGCTGCTCTCTCAAAGGGTGTCAAGAAGATCACTATCAACGGTTCTTCAAGCAAGAACGCAGCTGTTAAGGTTTGCGCAGGCTCACCCACAGGCAAGGTAATCGGCTATGTTCCTCTCGAGAGCACTGCTAAGGAAGTTACAGTTCCCGCAGTTAACTCGGTAACTGGCAGCAACAACATCTACTTCGTATTCAGTGACGATGTACAGATAGACTACTGGAGCCTTTCATAACTGATTAGGATCGACAGCCGTCAACTGCACAACGGCGGCTGCCGATTTTAATAAATCTGAACTTTCATATGTAAGGGTATGGACAAATCAGACGATCAGCCGTGTTCAAAACACGGCTGAAATCCTTTCTTAGACAGCTAATTACTCCCGTATACAGCAGGCGGTTCCCCCCTCTCAGACCGACGCTCTGCTGTATACGGGCATTTTATTGTATTAAAATAAATATCAAAAATGTCATAATAGTGGTATATTTTCTGTTGATTATGTGATATAATGTCATTATACTACACAAGGGAGTGATGATATGTTAAAGGATAAAGGCTTTTACAAGGGTATCAATCTCGGCGGCTGGTTCTCGCAGTGCGATTACAGCGAAGACCGTCTCAACAACTTCATTACTGAAAACGACTTCAGAATTATCTCCGAATGGGGCGCAGACCACGTTCGCATTCCCTTCGACTACAATATCATCGAAGATAAGGACGGCAACTGGATCGAAAGCGGCTTTGCCCGTCTCGCTGACGCTGTAAAGCTCAGCAGAAAGTACGGTCTGAACGTCGTTCTTGATCTCCACAAGACAGCAGGCTTCTCCTTCGATTACTACAACGAAAGCGAAAGCGGCTTCTTCGACAGCGAGAAATATCAGGAGCGCTTCTACAAACTGTGGGAACAGATGGCACAGCGCTTCGGCAACGATCCCGACCATATTGCTTTCGAGCTCCTCAACGAGGTTACTGACGAAGATTTCATCGGTGCTTGGAACCGTATCGCACACACCTGCATTGAACGTATACGCAGATTTGCTCCCGATACGCTTATCCTCGTCGGCAGCTACAACAATAACAGTGCCGCTACTGTTTTCGCACTCGATCCGCCCTACGACGACAAGGTGGTGTACAATATGCATTGCTATGAGCCCCTCAAGTTCACTCATCAGGGCGCTTACTGGACCAATGCTATCGTTCCCGAGGAAAGGCTTTCCTATGAGGAGTCGGAATGCAGCGAGGAATACTTCGAGAAGCTCTTCTCGACTGCTATCCAGAAGGCTGAAAAGTACGGTGCAGAGCTCTACTGCGGCGAATACGGCGTTATCGACGTAGTTGGTCCCGAGGACACATTAAAATGGCTCAAGTGCATAAATTCGGTGTTTGAAAAGCACGGCATCGGCAGAGCTATTTGGAGCTACAAGGAAATGGACTTCGGTATCACTTCCGAACATCTCAACAGTGTAAGAGGCGATATTCTTAAATACATTTAAGGCGCTCAAAACGTCTTAACTCCTCCATAAATATCTTCTGCTTTCAAGAATATCGCATTTTTGCGGACAGTCTCAGGACTGTCCGCCTTTTATTTTGTCAGATAGTACGAAAAAAGTGCCGTATGTGTTGATTTATCAGCAGAATTGTGTTATACTATTTTCAGTTATAAGATCGGGGGATGATCGTTTTGAACGAAAATTCGGAAAAAATGATAGCACAGCACCTATTTTCACAGCGCGAGGCTGATTTTGAACACGACTCGTTCGACCGCGAGATCGCTTTCTATGAGAGTATCTGCTCCGGAAATATGGAGCTCGTAAGGCTTTTTATGAAGCCGATATTCTCAGAGGGCTGCGGCATACTCAGCGAGGATCACCTGCGCAACCTCAAATACCACCTCGTCGTACTTGCTGCAATTATCGCAAGATACTGCATAAAAGGCGGTATGACGCCCGAGACCTCTTACAGTCTCAGCGACTACTACATAATCAAGACCGACAAGTGTACCACAGAGGAGGAGCTCAACCAGATACACATCGAAATGATCGAGGGCTATACCAATAAAATGCGTAAGCTCAAGCTCAGCGGCGTGTACTCAAAGCAGATAGTCCACACGATAGACCACATTATGCGCCACCTGCACGAGCGTATACTCCTCGATGATACCGCAAAGCTGCTGAAGATAAGTCCGGCTTACCTCTCGCGGCTCTTCAAAAAGGAGACCGGTATGGCGTTCGGGGACTATGTGAACAAGCTGAAGATCGAAGAAGCTGCCTCCCTGCTGCTCTACACGGAGTACACGGATACGGAGATAAGTGCGCTGCTCGGGTTCAGTTCGCAGAGCTACTTTATTAAGGTTTTCCGGAAGTTCATCGGAACTACGCCCAAAAAGTACAAGAAGCAGTATACCTTCGATATGGCAAGGGAGCACTGAAACGTGCTCTCTTTTGTGTCAAGATTTTACCATTAATATCACATTTTTAATATACAAAGAATTTTCAACAACGTATAATTAACTCACAATATTAAAATCGGGTAAAATGTCCAATTTTATCCTGATAATTTTCGAGAGGGGAAAATTATTATGAAGAACAAAAAACTTAAGCGGTTCGCTGCGGTCGCTGCTGCCTGCACGATAATGGCATCTGCTATGCCTGTCGTCGAGTCAGTCTCCTATGCAGCAAAAAATCTCATCAGCAATTCCACATTTGAGACCGGCACTTCCGGCTGGGGCACCTACAAAGAACGAAACGGTGCCTGCACTCTTACCACAGAGGACGAACAGCTTGCCATCAACATCACGAATGTCGGAAAGGTAAACTACTCCGTTCAGGCGTTCTATGACATCATTCCGCTCTACAAGAACGGAAAGTATCACATCAAATACGACATCTCCAGCACTATAGATCGTCGTATCGAGGCTATGATACAGCAGAACGGCGGTAATTACACCTCCTACACATGGAAGGCACTCGACCTTACCTCCGAACCGCAGACCATTGAGTATGACTTCACAATGGAATACAAAACAGACATTATGGCTAAGCTCTGCTTCAACTGCGGCTTCTATGAGGACTACGAGGGCTACCTCCCCAAGCACACTGTTTATATCGACAATGTTTCAGTCGAGCTCATTGACGACAGCGAGGTCGATTATGACGCTGACAAGCCATACGAGCCCGATATCATAACCAATCAGGTCGGTTACAGACCTGACGCTCCGAAGAGCGTCGTTGTAAGAAAGAAAGGTCTCGACGACTCAGCTCCCATTGAATTCAAGGTAGTCAACGACAAGACCGGAGCAGTTGCATACAAAAACCTGCTCGGCCCTGCCCAGAAATACGCTGCTGCCGACGAAAGTGAAGACCGCGTGGGCGACTTCTCAGAGCTCCGCGAGCCCGGCGACTACCACATCGAGGTAGAGGGCTGCGATAAGTCTTACAGCTTCTATATCGGCGAAAACGTCTACAAGGGACTCACAGAAGAGTCTGTAAAAATGCTCTATTTACAGCGCTGCGGCGTTGAGGTCGAGGACAAGGATTTCGGTCACGAAGCCTGCCACAAGTCTCTCGCAACAGTTTACGGCACCACAAATAAGATCGACGTCAGCGGCGGCTGGCACGATGCTGGCGACTACGGCAGATATGTAGTTCCGGGCGCTAAGACTATCGCTGACCTGCTCTATGCTTATCAGGCTGCTCCCACTCTCTTCGGCGACAGCACCGGTATCCCGGAGAGCGGAAACAAGGTTCCCGATATTCTCGACGAAGCTCGTTTCGAGCTCGAGTGGATGTTCAAGATGCAGAACGCAAACGGCGGCGTTCACCACAAGGTCTCCTGCGCTACCTTCCCGGGATATATCGCTCCCCAGAAGGAAACTGGCGAGCTCATCGTAACTCCCATATCCTCAACTGCTACCGCTGATTTCTGCGCTTCTATGGCTATGGCTGCCGAATTCTATGAAAAATTCGACAAGGAATTCGCTGAGAAGTGCCTCGCAGCTGCTGAAAAGGCTTGGGCTTATCTCGAAGAGAACCCCGACTTTGACTTCACCAACCCCAAGGACATCGTTACCGGTGACTACGGCGACAAGACCGATAAGGACGAGCGTTACTGGGCTGCTGCTCAGCTCTTCCGCACTACCGGCGATGAGAAATACTACAATGCGCTCAAGGATATGAAGACAAAGACTGGTCTTGACTGGTCAACTGTCGGCGACTACGGCAATATCGCTCTCCTCACTATGGACGGTATCGACAAGACCTCCGATGTGTACAAGAACGCTTACGATGCTGTTGTTTCTCAGGCTGACGAATTCGTTGAGACCTACAAGTCCAATCCCTACAGCGTTGCTATTTCAGAGTTCAACTGGGGCAGCAATATGACTATTGCCAACTTCGGCAATATTTCAGCTCTCGCTTACCAGCTTACTGGCAAACAGACCTACCTTGACGCAGCTAACGCTCAGCTCGACTACCTCCTCGGCGAGAACGCAAACGGTGTTTGCTTCGTATCCGGCTGGGGTACAGTATCTCCTCAGCATCCTCACCACCGTCCTTCAATGGTCGCAGGCAAGGCTATGCCCTGTATGCTCGCAGGCGGTGTAAACCAGAACCTCGAGGACAGCGCTGCAAAGGCTTACTGTGCTAACTCACCTGCTGCAAAGTGCTACATCGACAACGCTGAGAGCTACTCCACTAACGAGATCACGATCTACTGGAACTCTCCCCTTACCTATCTCCTCGCTCTCACAAACACAGAGTCCGGAGAAGAGCCCACATCAACAGAGCCTTCTTCACAGACCGGATCTGATGTATGGGGCGATGCTAACGGGGACGGTCAGGTAAATATCGCTGATGCTGTACTCGTTATGCAGGTCGTTACAAATCCTGATAAGTACGATGTCGGCAAGACCGAAGTAAGTATTTCCGAGAACGGCAAAAAAATGGCTGACGTTGACGGAACGAAAGGTCTTACAAACTCCGATGCTCTCGCTATCCAGAAGTATAAGCTCGGACTCGTTAATAAGCTCCCGCTTCCGGATGCTTCAGAAGACTTAACATCGGGCGTTATAATAATTGACGGCTACGAAGTTCAGCTCTGATAAAACATATATATATGAAAAGACCTCCTGCAAAGGAGGTCTTTTTAAATTTCAATAAAACTCAGACGAATACACGGGCGCATAAACGGCGTCCGCTTTTCTTTATTGGTTTCACATATACTCGTTATAATACGGTTGCTCTGCAAGCGGAGCATCGTTTGCTGACAGCTTGTTGACCTTCTTCGCCGCACTGATGACCATAAGCACATCGAACAGAAGGAATATACCTACGAATTTTCCGGAATCCATTGACAGGCAGAAGTCGTAGAAGCCGTGCAGTATCACCGGCACGATATAAGCCATAGTCCGGTTTGTTTCCTCGGCGGAGATCCTGCCGTTTACGGAAGCCTTCTTCGCAACTCCGTAATAATAGCCCATATACACCGCGAAAACTGCGTGTCCCGGAACGGAGAGCAGCGCTCTAACTACCGCCACCGTGAAGCCGCCTGTGAGGACATACAGGATATTCTCGATCGTCGCAAATCCAAGCGAGACCGCCACAGAGTACACGACCGCATCGTAGGAATAGTTGAATTCCGGGGAGTTCCACGTTTTCCGCTTGAGGACAAAATACTTGCCGCCCTCTTCAACTCCGGCTACAACTATGAAATTCTCAACGAGCTTGTATGTCAGTTCGCCGTCATCATAGAATTTCCCCAGCACCCATGAGCCGAAAAGCTCAAGTATGATAGCACTGATAACGGTCAGTCCGCCGAATATAACCAGCTTGATTATCAGGTTTGCCGGCTCCTTTTCCACCTTGTCCTTGCGGTAGACGTATATCATAAGCAATACTGCCGGCAGTACCGCTGCTGCAACAAGCGCTTTCATACTGACCTCTTTTCACGGAAATATTCGTCAATGATCTGCTTTGTTCCGGCAAGTATGCTCTCAACGTCAGCGCCGTATATATCGAGCCCCTCCGCCTTGAACTGAACTATCTCGCCGATGCCGTAAAATGCAGCTGCAAGAGTCCTTACATAGCCGAAGCCGTACTCGTCGGAGAAAAAACTGCCACCTGCTGTCGTCACATATATGAGCCTGTCTGCGCGGCAAAGACCGACCGGTCTGCCGTCAGCGGAATACTCGAAGGTCACGCCGAGGACGTTTGCCTGCTCGAAGAAAGCCTTCAGCGATGCCGGAAACGAAAGGTCCCAGTAAGGTGCGGCTATGACTACCTCGTCCGCTTCCGCAAGAGCCCTTGCGCAGACGAACATTTCACCATCAAGCTCTCCCGATGAACTCTTACGCTCACGCTCTGCAAGGAACTCCTCGTTCACTTCCGGGAACTTCATATCTTCAAGCCTGAACTCATGCACCTCGCCGTCAAGCTTTCCCAGCACATACGCCGCAAGCTGCTTCGTCCGTGAATTGCTGCGGACACAAGCGTTTATGAACAATATCTTTTTCATACTGCTCCTCCTGTAATGATGATCTCAATTTCATTCCGACTCCACGACGAGGACCGTTCCTGATGCAACATCAAGGACTGCTTTACCGCCGGTTATCTCATTGCTCACGCCCAACGGAAAGGAAGCCGTCAGCGTATGGTCACGGAGCGGATACTTCACGCCCGAGAGCTCTTTTATCTCAGCAGTCGGAGTATAGGCGAACACCGAGAAATACCTGCGGCTGCGTTCATACTCACGGCGTCCTGCGCCCTGCACCGCAATGGTGTTGCTGCTGTCGGCTATCGTCATACGGCAGCCGTTCTCCAGCGCATAGACGAGCGTCTGAACATTTGCCATAGTGTGATCGAAGCGTCCTCCGAGAGCGCAGCAGAGCGTTATCTCGTCCGCGCCCCTGCTTATCGCCAGCTTTACAGCCAGCATAGTATCCGTGTCGTCCTTTTCCGGAACGCTCCTGTGCAGCTCGATACCTTCCGGCAGCTCGCCGGTATAGGAGTCGAAGTCGCCGAGCAGCACGTCCGGAACTATCCCGAGCTCCAGCGCATAGGCATATCCGCGGTCGGCACATATCACCATATCCGCTGCGGACGCAAATTCTGTGAGGGCGCTGCGGAAATCCGTGTGCAGCTCGCCGCCTGCGATTATCAGACACTTCATTTGAGCTCCCACTCCTTTAACTGCTTTGCCTCTTCGTACATCGTACAGTAGCTCTCGTGGCGGCTCACGGGTATCTCACCGCGCTCCACCGCCGCAACGACCGCACAGCCCTTTTCACATATATGCGCGCAGTCCTTGAAGCGGCACTCGTCCACATAGTCCGCGAACTCACGGAAACAGCCTGCGAGCTCCTCCTTGCGGATTATGTCGTAGCGGTTGGTCTCAAAGGTCGAGAAGCCCGGCGTGTCCGCTATGTAGCCGCCGCCGTTCAGCTTATAGAGCTGGGCGTGACGGGTAGTGTGTCTGCCTCTGCCGAGTTTTTTGCTGATCTCGCCGGTCGGTATGTCAAGAGCCGGATCGACCGCGTTGAGCAGAGTAGACTTTCCGGCACCGGAATTCCCTGTAAATGCGCTTATCCTGCCGCGGAGCATATCACGCACAGCCTGCACCGAGCTCTCGTCAGTGTAATCCACCTCAATGACGTCCACGCCGATGCTGCCATAGACGCTTTTCACCGGAGCACTGTCCCCGAGATCGGTCTTGGTTATCACAACCACCGGCTTTATGCCCTTATACTCGGCTATCGCTATGAACTTGTCGAGTATGAGGTAATTCGGCGCCGGACTGCACGTTGAAACTACAAAAATAAGCTGGTCAAGATTGGCGAGCGGAGGTCTGATTATACTGTTCCTGCGTTCCGCGATATTTGCGATAACTCCGTCGCGGAGCTCGACCGTATCGCCAACGCAGGGGCTTATCCCTCTGTTGCGGAATACTCCCCTCGCCTTGCACTCATATATACCGTCAGGGGACTCTACTGTGTAGAGTCCCCCTAAGCATTTTGTTATTATTCCGCTTGTATTGACTGTATCAGCCATTACTCGCCCTCGTTGTTGTTCTGCTGCTGCTGAGGCTCAGGTCCCTTACTGAGTGTAACGTAGATCGTTGTACCCTTCGGAACATCAGAACCAACGATAGTATCCTGCCATATGATATGGTTTTCAGCGATACCGTTGTACTGCGGATTGCCGTCGGAAACGATGTTGAAATCGTGACCGAATTCAGCAACTGCCTGATTGAAGTCCTTACCTACGAGTGAAGGAACCTTAACAGTTTCAGGCTTCTTTGTTGTAGGCTGTGTAGGCTGAGTGGGCTTCGGAGCCTGAGTTGTAGGCTGAGTCTGCTTCTCTGTCGGAGCCTCTGTCGGTGCTTCTGTCGGAGGATCAGTCTCCTCTTCGGTAGGAGCCTCTGTCTCGGGCTGCTGGTAACCGCCTATCTGAGCGAATGCAGCCTGGAAGTTCTCAGAGTCTGTCTTGACCTCTCCCTTTGCGAAGTTTACTGTATAGCTTGCAGCCTCGCAGTTCATACCGGTAACAACGTTTGTAAGGAGAGCCTTTACCTTGACCTTTTCACCTGCACCGGTGATAGTCTGGGTATAGCTTGTATAGGTCGGGAGTGAAAGTGTAGGTGTTGAAACAGGTCTCGGATTATCGCTTTCCTCGTCCTGAACGAGGTAGTCGATAACGAAACGTCCGCTCGGCGGATTGCCGTTCTCATCGGGCGGGAAGTTAGCTGTGATCTTGACTTCGCCCTCGGGATCCTTACCGTTACTGTAATAGAGTGTGATCTCAGTTCCCTGATCTACCATCTCGTCCTTTTCGATGCTCTGCTCTACTACCTTATCCTTCTTCTCGTAGGAATTCTTTTCCTCTGTCTTTACTGTAAGACCGCTGTAATCAGCCATATATACAGCTTCCTCAAGATCCATACCAACGAAGTTCTGGACCTTTACGGTACCCTTGTTCGGTCCCATACTTACTCGGAGAACGACCTTAGTACCCTTTGCTACCTCTGTTCCCTCAGCAGGATCAGAGTCGATAACGTTGCCTGCCGGAATATCCGGATCGGGCTTACGCTTGATCTCGCACTCGAGGTTGTGGCTCTTGAGCTGCTGTTTTGCAAGCTCGAGGTTTATGCCCTTGACTCTCGGAACTTCAACGGTCTCTTTACCCTTGCTGAGCTTTACCTTGACGGTATCGCCCTTATTGAATTCCTTGTCCGGTTCGATACTCTGTTCAAAGATCCTGCCCTCATCGAGCTCGTTGTATTCCTGTGCTTCAACTTCAAATTTGATGTTGTTGCCGTACTGGCTTACAGCCTCGTTGTAATCAACGTTGTAGAAGTCCGGCATTCTGTAATCGCTCTTCTTGCCGCTTCCCTTGAGGAGGTCACTGAGGAGGAGGGCAACGAATATCGCTGCACCTACGATAACTACTACTACTACCGCAGTAAGCACCGGTACTACGAGCGATGAACGCTCTTCTTCCTCTTCTTCCTCTCCTTCGCCCTCATAGTAGCCGTTGGGATCGCCGCCGTCGATGAAGCCGTCATCGCCCATTCTCTGCATATCCTGCTGGTTCTGGTACATAGCGTTCGCGCCTGCATATACAGGTACGCCTGCGCCGTACTGATCCTCGCCGGCAGTCTCCTCAGACTGTATCTCGTTGTTTACGGGCGGCTGGAAGTTTATAGTGTCCTCGTTGCTTTCTTCCTGATAATAGCCGAATGTCATTGTCGGATCAGCCTTGAAAGCCTCGATGTCGCTTATCATCTCAGCGGTATTCTGGTATCTGTCCTCGGGAGCCTTTTCCATAGCCTTGAGGACGATCTCCTCGAGACCGTCGGGGATATCGGGATTGATAGCTCTCGGACGCTCGGGAATGTCGTGCATATGCATAACTGCGATAGCGACCGGGTTGTCGCTGTCGAAGGGCTTTCTGCCTGAGAGCATCTCATACATCATAGCGCCGACTGAGTAAATATCGCTCTTTGCATCGGTAACGTTTCCGCTTGCCTGCTCGGGGCTGATATAGTGAACGCTTCCGATAGCCTGATCGGTAGCAGTCTTGCCCTCTTCACGGGCAAACTTGGCGATGCCGAAGTCCATGACCTTGATAGTGCCGTCTGTGAACATCATAATGTTCTGGGGCTTTATGTCACGGTGAACGATACCCTTGTCGTGAGCGTGCTGGAGGGCACGGAGTATCTGTATCACGAAATGTACGGTATCCTTCCATGTGAGGACCTTTTCGTCCTCAATGTACTCCTTAAGGGTGATACCGTCGATATATTCCATAACGATGTACTGTATCTTCTCAGAGAAGCCGACATCGTATATTTTCACGATGTTGGGGTGAGAGAGAACAGCGATAGCCTTGGATTCGTTCCTGAAACGGCGCAGGAACTCTTCATTCTCTGCGTATTCCTTCTTCAGGATCTTTATCGCAACTGTCTTGTTGTCAATGACGTCGACGCCCTTATAGACCTCAGCCATTCCGCCTACGCCTATAAGCTCGGTTATCTCATACCTTCCGTCGAGCTTCTTGCCGATATTCTTGTCCATTTCCTTTCCTCCTGGATCAATCAGAAATTACCGCAACTGTTACATTATCGCGGCCGCCTTTGCTGAGTGCGAGATTAATTAGTTCTTCTGCGACGTCATCGAAGGAAGAATTGAGGATAACGTCGTAAATTTCATCGTCGCTGCAATAGCCCGACAGTCCGTCTGAGCAGAGCAGCAGTCCGATCTTATCTGTATAGCTTATCATAAAGGTGTCCGTGAGCACCGTCTTTTCGACGCCCACAGCCCTTACGAGCATATGCTTCTGAGGGTGGTTTTCCAGTTCCTCCTCAGTTATCTTGCCCTGCTCATAGAGCATAGAGGCAACATTATGGTCATCGGTTATGCGCCTGAGCCCCTTGTCACCAATGAGGTAAGCGCGGCTGTCACCGACGTTTGCGATGAATACCGAGTCCTTGTTGACGAAAGCCGCCACACAGGTCGTACCCATACCGAAATTCTTGAAATCGAGTCTTGCCTTGGTGTATATCACCGAATTTGCCGCGGAAACAGATGAAATAAGGAGTTTGCGGATATCTTCGTCGCCGAGACTCTCCGAGTATCCAGCCGAAAAGCGCTGGAAGAATTCCTGGATAGCGAGTTCGCTCGCCTCTTTTCCTGCACGTTCACCGCCCATACCGTCGCACACGACAGCGAGGACATTGTGTCCGTAATACTCGCATTTAACAGCGTCCTGATTTTCTTCGCGCTTCAGACCGATGTCTGTGCCGAATCTGAATCTCAATTATCCGCACCTCCGTTTCTTCCTTGATCTGCGGCGTCTCTTCTGAGCTGACCGCAGGCAGCTTCTATATCGCTTCCGAGAGTTCTTCTCACGGTAGCGTTTATACCGCGCTTTTCGAGGCGTTTTGCGAAATCCGCGACGCCCGAACGCGCAGTTCTGAAATTTCTTTCCTTTACCTTATTTACAGGTATCAGGTTGACGTGACAGTTGAGTCCTCTCAGCAGAGCGGCAAGCCTGTCCGCATCGGCATCAGAGGAGTTCACATCGTCAATGACGGCATACTCAAAGGTGATACGCCGCCCTGTCCTGTCGATATAGTACCGGCAGGCTTTTATAAGCTCGTCTATATTATATGTCCTGTTGACCGGCATTATTTCACTTCTTTTGTCGTTATCGGCACTATGGAGCGAAATACACAGCGTGAGCTGGAGCTTCAGCTCAGCGAGGTCGTATATCCTCGGGACTATGCCGCAGGTCGAAAGTGAAACGTGTCTCAGGCTGAGGTTATTGCCGTCCTTATCGGAAATAAGTCTCAGGAACTTGATGACGTTGTCATAGTTGTCGAGCGGTTCACCGATGCCCATAAGGACTATGCCCGAAGCCCGGACTCCCGCATCGCGTTCCGTCTCATATATCTGCATAAGTATCTCCGAGGGTTCGAGACTTCGGACGTACCCGGCGATAGCGGACGCACAGAACCGGCAGCCCATTTTGCAGCCGACCTGAGTTGAGACGCATATGCTGTGACCGTAGTTATATTCCATAAGAACGGTCTCGACATAATTGCCGTCAGAAAGCCTATATAGATATTTTACAGTATTATCCATAGCGCTTTCAAGCCTTTTCTGCACAAATAGTCCTTTTGTACAAAAATTTTCTTTTAGTCGCTGTCTCAATTGGACAGATATGTCAGTCATTTCATCGAAATCAAACACTCTTTTTGTATGCAGCCATTGAAATATCTGTTTCGCCCTGAATTTCTTCTCTCCCTGCTCAACAAGAAGAGTCTCCAGTTCGCTCAGACTCAGACTGAGAATATCTGTTTTTTCCAATTGCTCACCGCCTTGTCTTTCTGAATTTTGCCACAAAAAATCCGTCATCGAAGCCGTACATCGGAGAGAGCGTAGCCTTAGCGCCGAACCTTCTGAGGAGCAGCTCCGGCAGCTCGACAGGTTCAAGCTCGGGGTGCTCACGAAGAAGCCTTTCGACTACCTCATCGTTCTCGGCTTTGCGCACGGTACAGGTCGAATAGACCATTTCTCCGCCCACCGCAAGATAGCGCAGGGCGTTTTCAGCGATACTGTACTGTATCTCCGGAAGCCTTGCGAAGTCCGAGAGCGGCTTGTACTTTATCTCCGGCTTTTTGGCTATGACGCCGTAGCCAGAGCACGGTACATCGCACAGTATCTTTGTGAACTCCGGCAGCTCTGCGTTGTATTTCGTCGCGTCCCCTGCCGCAGCCCGTATATTTGTAAGTCCCAGACGTTCAGCGCCCTTGCGTATCAGCTCGGCGCGCTTCTCGTGCAGGTCAAAAGCGTATATCTTACCCTTGCCGTTCATCATTTCCGCCATAGTGAAGGTCTTTCCTCCGGGAGCGGCGCAGATATCCAGCACGAGGTCTTTTTCAGTCGGGGCAAGCGCCAGACAGCAATACTGCGAGGATAATCCCTGAACGTGGAAGTATCCCTTTTTGAACGCCTTTGCCGCCGTAATATCGCCGCCTTCGATGACCTGTGAGCATTCCGGCAGCTCAGGATTGCCGCCGCTCAGCAGCTTTATACCGCCCATAGCTTTCTGAAGCTCCTTCGCATTGCAGCGAAGCTGGTTGCGGCGAAGACAGACCGGTCGCTTTTCCACAGAATGAACAAGAAAATGGAAGGCAAATTCCTTGCCGTAGTCATTTGTGAGACTTTTAACAAGTTCTTCCGGACAGGAATATACGATCGACATAGCCTTGACATTATCAATTTTGCCTTCGTATATCTTCTTCTCCTGGCGTATGAAATTCCGCAGAACAGCATTCACCATACCGGCTGCGCTGGTCTTGCCGAACTTCTTTGCGAGCTTTACGCTCTCGTTGACAGCAGCGTTGTCCGGGACGAGATCCATATATCCGAGCTGATAGATACCGGCACGGAGTATATTCACAACTATGCTGTCCATTTTTTCTATCGGGCGTTTTGAGAGCCTTCCTATCACATAATCAAGACTTATCCTGCGCTGGATAACGCCGTAATATATCGCTGAACAAAGTCTTTTCCCCCGATCATCAAGATCGGAGGAATCAAGACCTGCATTCAGCTGGATATTTGAGTAGCTTCCGCTCCTGAACGTCTTGTCGAGGAGCTTTACAGCAAGATAGCGCGGATCCGTCATCTTCTCTTAGCTGAAGCGAGAAGTCTGAGGAGCTGCAGTATAGATACTACAAGTGAAACGACATAGGTCATAGCAGCGGCTCTGAGAACCTTTCCTGCCTGTGCAGTTTCAGACGAATCGAGTATCATATCATTTTCGAGAGTCTTGAGAGCTCTGTTGCTTGCGTCCAGCTCAACAGGGAGTGTAACGAGCTGGAAGAGAACTACCGCACTGAACATAATTACGCCTGCCCAGATGAGCTCGGGGAAAGCCTCAAAGAAGATGAGTCCGAGAACGAATGCGAGATACCAGAACTTCGAGCAGACATTTACTGCAGGAACGATAGCTGTTCTGATCTTTATGGGAGTGTACTCCTCTGCATGCTGGCAGGCGTGACCACACTCGTGAGCTGCTACGCCGATAGCTGCAACAGAGGTCTTTCCGTAAACAGAGTCGGAAAGTCTTACAACGTTTGCCTGAGGATCATAGTGGTCGCTGAGATCGCCGGAAATGCGCTCAATGCCGACATATGTGAGACCGTTGCTGTCGAGTATCTGACGGGCAACCTGCTCTGCTGTGAGTCCTCTTGAATTCTGTACAGTGCTGTACTTGCTGAATGTTGATTTAACGTTGATAGAAGCCCATATCGGGAGAATAAGCATTACAAGAAGAATGATAAGCCACATAATAATACCTCCGTTAACTAAGTTTTTCGCCTTTGGCGAGTTTTTTACCTCTGAGGAAATCCTCAGTTTTCATACGTTTTTTTCCTTCGGGCTGAACCTCGAGGAAGGTCACGCCCTTTCCGTCGCCGCACTTTACCGTGAAGCGGTCTGTATCGACAACTGCGCCGTTTTCTGCGTCCGGAGCAGTGATGTCCGTTATCTCCGAGCGGTAGACCTTCAGTCTCTTTCCGCCGAGCATTGCAAAGCCCGTAACGCCACGAATGGTGTTGTGTACCTCCACAGCTGTTTTCGAGAAGTCAAGCGCACTCATTTCCTTGCGTATCATCGGTGAATAGCACGACTGCGAGTCGTCCTGTACCTCCGGAGAGAGATTTCCGGCTTCTATAGCCCCAACGGTCTCCATAAGAACATCGCCGCCCATTTCGGAAAGCCTTGCGTAGAGCTCCTCGTAGGTCTCGTTCTCACCGATATCAGTTGACCTCTTTATGAGCATATCACCGGTATCGAGTCCCTCGCTCATCTGCATAGAGGTGACACCTGTCTCAGTCTCGCCGTTGAGGAGCACCCAGTTTATCGGAGCTGCACCTCTGTATTTCGGGAGAAGTGAAGCGTGTATGTTCACGCAGCCGTACTTCGGCAGCTCGAGTATCTCCTTGGGGAGTATCTGTCCGTATGCCGTTACGACTATCAGGTCAGGAGCAATGTCCCTCAGCACCTTCATTGACTCCTCCGCGTCGCCGCCCTTTCTGAGCGAGAGCGGCTGATATACCGGAAATCCATACTCCAGAGCCGCTTCCTTGACGGGAGTCGGTATCATCTTGTAGCCGCGTCCCTTGGGCTTGTCGGGCTGTGTGAATACCGCTGCGACCTCGTTATCGCTCTCCGCGAGCACTCTCAGGCACGGAACTGCAAATTCCGGAGTTCCCATAAAAACTATTTTCAATCTCAGTCCTCCTCGGGTACAAAGAATTCCTCAACGATCTCCGTGAAAACGTGACCGTCAAGATGATCGTTCTCGTGACAGGTACACTGTGCCCCAAGCCCGGTAAAGTCGCGCTCGAACCAGTTTCCGTTTCTGTCCTGAGCCTTCAGATGGCACTTCATAGGTCTTGTGACATAGCCCCATACATTCGGGCAGGAAAGGCAGCCCTCCTGAACGCGCTGCTTTCCCTCTTTCATTGTGACCTCGGGGTTTATAGCTTCGATGCTGCCCTCCTCGAGGTGCATAATGAAGATCCTGCGGCAGATGCCTATCTGCGGAGCTGCAAGACCGAGTCCCTGAGCCTTGTCGAGAGTCTCGTGCATATCATCGAGCAGAACTGCGAGCTTTTCATCAAATTTATCCACAGGCTTGCATACCTTATGGAGTATCTCGTCCTTATCAGTAAGAATTTTTCTTAAAGCCATTTCCTATCCCTTCCTCAGACGCCTGTATCGCCGTTCATATCGGCATAGAGGGCGACGTCCTTCATTTCCTTGAGTTTTGCCGAGTCTCTGAGGATATTGCTTATAAAGCCCCTCATTTCAGCTGTATTCTTGCATTTCATAATTATCCGCCAGCGGAATTTTCCGCCTATTTTTCCATATGAAGCCCGAACAGGTCCGAGCACACGCACCGGAGTCTTGGGGGCAAGTTCCCTCAGACGGCTGTTCATCAGTGCGAGCACCGCTTCCGTACCCTTCATCACGCTGCTCTCAAGAGCGCCCGTGAAGCAGAATACGCACATATCACAGAGCGGCGGGAATATCATCGCACGTCTGATAGCGATCTCCTCGCGGTAAAAGCCCTCGTAGTCCTGAGCCGCAGCGAGGTTCATAATATAGTGTTCCGGCATAAAGGTCTGGAGTATCGCCCTGCCCTGACTGCCGCCGCGTCCGCCTCTTCCGACCACCTGCGTGATGAGGGAAAAGGTGCGTTCATAGCTGCGGAAATCGCCTGCGTACAGCGATCTGTCAACGGAGAGTACTCCGACCAGTGTGACGTCCGGGAAATCGAGTCCCTTGCCGATCATCTGAGTGCCGATCATTATATCATACTCGTGCCTGCGGAAGGCATCGAAGCCCTTTTCGTAGGAATACCGCGAAAAAGTTGTATCGGCGTCCATTCTGAGCACTCTTGCCGACGGGAAGAACGTCGAAAGCTCCTCCTCGAGCTTCTGAGTGCCGAAGCCCATACTCTTCAGGTGCTGTGAACCGCACGACGGACATACCGTGACCGGATCGCTGATATAGCCGCAGTAGTGGCACATCAGCCTGTCATTTTTCTTGTGGTAAGTCAGCGGAACAGAGCAGTTCGGACAGTACACCGGCTGATAGCAGTCGCAGCAGCTTATAATGGTGTGGTAGCCGCGGCGGTTGAGCAGCAGTATGGTCTGTTCGCCGTTTCTGAGGTTAAGGTTGATCTCCTCGACCAGTTTCCGGCTGAATTCCGTAGGGTTGCCGTCCTCGCGCTCGATGTTCATATCGACTATGGACACCTCGGGCAGAGGATTGCTGTGGTAGCGTTTTTTCATCGTCAGCAGGGAGTACGCGCCCTTTTCGGCAAGGTAATAGCTCTCGATCGAGGGCGTTGCCGAGGCGAGCAGAAGAACTGCTCCGTGACGGGCACAGCGCTGCTTTGCGATGTCGCTGGTGGTATAACGGGGAGCGCTGTCCGATTTGTAGGAACGCTCGCCCTCCTCATCCATAATGATGAGACCTATATTGTCAAGGGGAGCAAATACTGCGCTTCTCGTACCTATAACGATGTCCGCATCTCCCCGTTTTATTCGTTTGTATTCATCAAGGCGCTGTCCCATTGAGAGTCCGCTGTGGATAACTGCGACTCTCTCCCCGAACAGTGACCTGAATTTTCTCAATATCTGCGGCGTAAGACCTATTTCGGGTATGAGCAGCATTGCCTGTCTGCCCATTTTCACCGTGTCGGCTATCAGTTTTTCAAAGACCGATGTCTTACCGCTGCCTGTAACGCCGTGAAGCAGGAAAACTGCCGGCTGTTCTGCGGAAATTTTAGCCATAACAGCATCGTGAGCGTTCTGCTGCTCCTCCGAGAGCACTATCTCATCGGGATCAGTCCTCTCATCGGCGCCGTCCTCGACGCTCCTGAGCACTTCCATATCGTACTCCTCCGCAGCGCCGTTCACGATGAGCCTTTTCACGACAGCCGCCGTGACTCCGCACATATACGCCGCCTCCTTAGTGGAAGCAGTTCCGTACTCCGCAAGGAGCTCCGCGACCTTTTTCTGCTTGGGAGTGAGCTCGAAGTTCTCCGGCTGTGAGATGTACTTTTCAGTCAGTCTCACCATACGCACCTGCGCGTCACCAACTGCCTGACGGAAGATGTTATCAGAGACGAGCGCGCCGGTCTCTATCAGTTCATCGACAGCTTTTCTGCCGCTGACGCTGATGTAAGCCGGAATATATTCGTTCGGATCGCCGCCGCACACACGCAGCTTTTCGAGTAGCTCCGCCGCTTCATCGCTGAGAGCGGCTCCCTCAGGCATTTTCCCGAGAACGAACCTCTCCTCCGCACTTACGCTCATAGCAGGCGGAAGCATAGTTTTCACCGCATCGAAATAGGTGCAGAAGGTATTGTCGTGAAGGTATTCAGCGAGTCCGAGGAGCTCCTCAGACACGACGGGCTCAGTATCGACAACAGCCGCAAGGGGCTTGAATCCCTTTGCATCGCCATGCCTGAGCTTCATAACAACGCCTATGCGCCGCTTGTTTCCTCTGCCGAAGGGCACATATACCCGGCAGCCGCAGGAAACGCGCTCCACCATTCCCTCCGGAACGGCATAGCTGAACAGCATATCAAATGAATATGCCGCTCCGCTGACAGCAGTTTCCGCAATAAGGGGCATTATTCAGCGGTTTCGGGTGTGGGATTTACGATCTTGCACTTGCCGCTTGCAATCTCCTCGACAGCGGTCTTAACGGGCTTTTCCTCGAGAGTTTCGCCCTTTTCGTAGAGCTCCTCAGTGATCTCTCTTGCGCGCTTTGCAACAGCGATAACAAGTGAGTAGCAGCTCTCGTTCTTTGAAATTATCTGGTTTACAGCAGGTCTAAGCATTCTTCAACACCTCATTGATAGTATTCTCTGAAAACTCCGCTTTGAGCTTCTCAGCGCGCATAACGGCAAAGAAGTCACTTACGGCGTCCTCAAGAGCGTCGTTTACGATTATGTAGTCATATTTCGGGGCAAGCGCGATCTCGCCGGCTGCCTGTGAAACACGTTTTTCGATGACCTCATCGGTCTCTGTACCGCGCTTTTTAAGTCTCCTGCGAAGCTCGTTCACAGACGGCGGCGCGATAAATATGAACAGCGCGTCAGGTCTCTTTTCACGGATCTTCATCGCTCCCTGAACCTCTATCTCAAGGATCACGTTGAGTCCGTCATTGAGTCTGCCGTCCACCTCGCTGATGAGAGTACCGTAGTAATTGTCGCAGTATTCGGCGTGTTCAAGGAACTCACTGTCAGCGACCTTCTGAAGAAAATCCCCCTTGCTGATGAAGTGGTAGTTCACGCCGTCCACCTCGCCCTCACGCGGTTCGCGGGTAGTGGCAGATACTGACACGCAATAATTCTTATCCTTCAGTATCTCGGCAAGCATCGTGCCCTTTCCGCAGCCCGACGGCGCAGAAAAAACGATAAGTCTGCCTTTATTCATTGTCATCTGTACCTCCTGTTCCGTTGACTCTCGCCGCAAGTGTGTCTGTAATGAGCGACGAAAGTATTATATGACCGCTGTCCATAATGACGACGGCTCTTGTCTTTCTTCCGTAGGTCGCGTCAATAGCTCTGCCGGAGTCTCTCGCCTCCTGAACGAGTCTCTTTATAGGAGCTGACTCGGGGCTGACGATAGTGATTATCCTGTCGGCGGAGATCATATTTCCATAACCGATATTTATAAGTTTCATAGGCTTACTCTATATTCTGTATCTGCTCGCGGATCTTCTCGATCTCTGCCTTGACGTCAACGACTATCTTCGTCACGTCGAGATCCTGAGCCTTTGAACCGATAGTGTTTATCTCGCGGTTCATCTCCTGAACGATGAAATCGAGCTTTCTGCCGACAGTTTCCTCAGAAGAGAGCATACTTTTCAGCTGAGCGATGTGGCTTCTCAGACGGACAGTCTCCTCATCGACTGCCACCTTTTCGGAGAATACGGCAGCCTCGGTCACGATACGCTGCTCGTCGATGTTCTTGTCCTCAAGAACCTCCTTGAGCTTCTGGTAGAGTCTCCTGCGGTAGTTCTCAACGGTCTTCGGAGAGAACTCCTCGACCTTTGCGACCATATTGAGGATATTATCGGATTTTTCGAGAATATCGCCGCGGAGTCTTTCACCCTCGGTCATTCTCATAGCAACGAAGCGCTCGAGAGCTTCGGAAGCGACCTCAGAAACATCGTTCCATATCTCCTCCTCGTTGTCGGGAGTTTTCTGAATAGTGAAAACATCGGGGAGCTTTATCAGCTTTGAGAGGGAGAGGTCGTCCTCAAGACCGAGTTCGCCGGCAACACTGCGCAGAGCCTTTACATAACCCTCGGCAACGCCCTTGTTTATACCTATCTCAGTATCTCTGCCCTCGATGTTATTGATGCTGACCGAGACCTCGACCTTTCCGCGGGAGATGCCGGACTTGAGCAATACCTTGAGCTTATCGTCGATGTAAGCATACGCTCTGGGTATCCTTGAAGAATACTCGTAGTATCTGTGATTTACCGAACGTATTTCAACAAGTATATCTCTGCCGTTAAGTATCTTCTGTGATCTTCCGTAACCGGTCATACTTCTGAGCACTATACCGCCTGCTTTCTTAAAAAATTATATCATACCGTACTGCTTCCGGAGAAAACCGTGTTACAGTCAGGCTGGACATATCAGTTTTATCGCATAACTATGCTATTATATTATTATATCACGAATTCTTCTGAAATGCAAGGGGTTTGAAAAAAATAAAGGGACGCCGAAGCGTCCCTTAAAATCGTATGAGCATATTAGATCTTAAAGATCTTGATTAAAGTGTAGGTGTGTAAAGACCGAGCTTGTACTGCTGGATGAGAAGAGCGTCAGAGTTTGTGAGACCCTTCTTACCATCAACGTCAGCGTTTGCCTGACCCTCGGGCTTGATGCTTAAGCTGGACTTGCCAACAGCATACTTGTCGGGGTTAGTAGCAACC